>USAT01000072.1 GCA_900552725.1 uncultured Eubacteriales bacterium
ATAATAATTATCATTTGCATTATTAGAATAGCACACGGATCGCGATTTGTAAAGCCCTTTTTGAAAAAATTTTTTGTGAAAAAATAAACATATTTCTTTCGCACTTTCCCGGATGAAAGCGCCGTTTTCTTGATTTTTTGAACTTTTTGCACAAATTGCATATATTTAATATGTGTAAAACGCCGAAAAAGCACTTGACAACCGACACATTTTGCGGTATCTTCTTTTATTATTTTTGAAGGAGGTCTTTTGAATGGTACATTATATTCTGTTGAAGCTGAGGAAAGACGCGGACGTGACCCTCCTTTATTTCCATTGCCGCAAGGTGTACGCGGATTTGGAATGGGAGCTTCCCTTCCTGCACGACGCAGAGGTGAGCCGGTGCGCCACCGCAAGGGACTCCAACGCGGATATCATGATCCGCATGCACATTGACGCGCCGGAGCAGTTGAACGACTTCTTCCGCCACCCCAAGCATCTGGACTGGATCGAGGAGGTCAAGGACTATGTGTCCGACTGGATGTCCTTCGACTGGCCGGAGGACGCTAAGGACGCCTGCTGATGAAAATACGGGAAGCTGCCGCTTCCCGTATTCTTTATTTTTTCTGCCAGTCCGCAAGGGCCTTGACCACCCGGCGCTGGATATCCAGGCGGGCCGCCTTACATTCCCGGGGAAATACCCTGGCCTCGCGGAAGGCCAGCTTCACGAACAGGTCGGCGCCCACCGGCAGCATGGTTTTCAGCATCCCCTCCGGAAACACGAAATGGGTGCCATGGTCATACACGGCGGCCTCCACGGTGCAGGCGTGGGGCCGTTCCGCCAGACGACGCTCCATGCGGCGGATGTACTTTTCCGTATCCCACAGCACATCGTCCGCCGCGCCGATCAGCAGCAGATGGCCCTGGATGTTCTCCACCCGGATGGTCTCCGCCTCCGTGATGGGATGGGCTGCCTCCGAATCGTCAAACAGCTTCCGGGACGCCAGCATCGCCCCGGCTTGCTTGGTTTCCTGGGCGATGACCTGCCAGTACTGGGGATGGGGATAGCAAAAGGGCATATAGGGCAGGGGCTCACCGTGATAGGAGAACAGCGATTCGCCGGGGATAGGCCACTCCTTGCAGCCGTCCTTCTTCCCCTGCATGAAGCCCTGCCACACAAAGTCGCTGGGCGTCATGGCGATGGTCAGCGTCAGCTCCGGGAAGTAGGAGGCCGCTGTCAGGGCCAGCGTGCCGGTGGTGGATGCGCCGGCGATGCCCAGCTTCCGGTTTCCGTGGGCCTTCAGCCAGGCGATGGCGGTTTCGATCCGCTCCAGCGGATAGTTGTGGTGGCCGTAGTCCTTCTTTCCCGGCGACATGGTCATCACGTTCACCCCCTGCTTCAGCAGCCACTTCACCGTCGAGCGGGCCATATAGTCCTCCGGGTCGTCCCCCAGCATGGCGATCACGGCGCAGTCGCTCTGTGCCGTGCCCGTCCAATAAGCGCCGTAAAAGCCGTCCCGGTCAATGTCAAAATGAAGGTGTTTCATATACCTTCCCCCCTTCGCAAGCTATTGTTGAAGTTAGCCGTATCTAACTCGTTTCTGCTATTGTAATGCGAAGGTTCAGGATTGTCAAGGAAACGATTGGCAGAATGGGGGATTTTCGTCATTTTTCTCATGAAAAAGTCTTGATTTTTTCCCTTACCTCGTGATATAGTACGGGTGAAGGTTAGCGAATGCTAATCTCTGAATTTATCAGCTCAGGAGGTAATCTATGATGAAGAAATTTGGTCTGTTCGCAGCCGGTGTGCTGTTCGGCACCGCCGGTATCAAGATGCTCAGTAGCAAGGACGCCAAGAAGGTCTATACCCACACCACCGCCGCCGTGCTGCGCGCCAAGGACAGCGTGATGGAGACCGTCACCACCGTCCGCGAGAATGCCGAGGATATCTACGCCGACGCCAAGGCCATCAACGAGCAGCGGGTCGAAGAGGCTGCTGCCGCCGTGGTGGAGGACACTTCCAAGGAAGAAGCCAGCGCCGAGTAACGCGAAACCGCTATGAAATGCAACATTCTCCACGAATCCGCCGGGCGTCTGCGGGTGCATCTGCACTGCGGGTACATGACGCTGCACCAGGCGGACGTACTGGAATACTATCTGCGCGGCATTGACGGCGTGACTGAGGTGAAGGTCTATGACCGCACCCAGGACGCCGTGGTGCTCTATGCCGGAAAGCGCGGCGATGTCATCGCCGCGCTGGCGTCCTTTTCCTTCCCCAAGGCCGAGGCCATGGATCTGGTGCCGGAGCACACCTCCCGCGCCCTGAACCGGGAGTTTGAGGATAAGCTGGTCATGACCGTCGTGCGGCGGTGCATCTCCAGGCTGTTCCTCCCCTTCCCCGTCACCTCGGCGCTGGCGGTGATCCGCTCCGTGAAGTACATCAAGGAGGGCCTGAAGGCACTGTGGCACGGCAAGCTGTCCGTGGCGGTGCTGGACGCCACCGCCGTGACGGTGTCCATCGCCCGGGGCGACTTCTCCACCGCCGGCTCCGTCATGTTCATGCTGCGGCTGGGCGAGATCCTGGAGGAGTGGACCCACAAGAAGTCCGTGGCCGATCTGGCCGGGGCCATGAGCCTGAACGTGGACAAGGTCTGGCTTCAGGTAAACGACACCGAGGTGCTGGTCTCCGTCTCCGACGTGAAGGCCGGTGACTGCGTCATCGTCCGCACCGGCAGCATGATCCCCCTGGACGGCAAGGTGGTCTCCGGCGAGGCTATGGTGAACCAGGCCTCCATGACCGGCGAGTCCATGCCCGTGCCCAAGCGGCCCGGCAGCTATGTGTATGCCGGCACCGTGGCTGAGGAGGGCGAGTGCGTCGTCCAGGTGGAGAAAGCCTCCGGCAGCGGCCGCTATGACCGCATCGTTCACATGATCGAGGAGTCGGAGAAGCTGAAATCCACCGCCGAGGACAAGGCCGCCCGCCTGGCCGATCGGCTGGTGCCCTACACCCTGGGCGGCACGGCGCTGACCTATGCCCTGACCCGCAACATCACCAAGACGCTGGCGGTGCTGATGGTAGACTTCTCCTGTGCGCTGAAGCTGGCCATCCCCATTGCGGTGCTGTCCGCCATGCGGGAGAGCAGCGGCCACCGCATCTCCGTCAAGGGCGGACGCTTCCTGGAGGCCGTGTCCAAGGCCGACACCATCGTGTTCGACAAGACCGGCACCCTCACCTACGCCACCCCCAAGGTAGCCCGGATCGTCACCTTCGGCGACTATAAGGAGCCGGATATGCTGCGGCTGGCCGCCTGTCTGGAGGAGCACTACCCCCACTCCATGGCCAACGCCGTGGTGGATGAGGCCAAGGTGCGGGGTTTGTCCCACGAGGAGTATCACTCCCAGGTGCAGTATGTGGTAGCCCACGGCATCTCCAGCATGGTAGAGGGCCGCTCGGTGCTGATCGGCAGCGCCCACTTCGTGTTCGAGGACGAGGGCTGCCGTGTGCCGGAGGGCGAGCAGGAGAAATTCGACAGCCTGCCCGAGGCGTACTCCCATCTGTACCTGTGCATCGCCGGAGAGCTGGCCGCCGTCATCTGTATCTTCGACCCCCTGCGCAAGGAGGCCCGCGCCGCCGTGCAGGCGCTGCACGACTGCGGCATCGCCAAGGTGGTCATGATGACCGGCGACAACCGCAAAACCGCCGAGGCCGTGGCCTGTCAGGTAGGCGTGGACGCCGTGTTCGCGGAGGTTTTGCCGGAGGACAAGGCGGAGTTCATCCGCCGGGAAAAGGCCGCCGGACACACCGTCATCATGGTGGGCGACGGCGTCAACGACTCCCCCGCCCTGTCGGAGGCCGACGCAGGCATCGCCATCTCCACCGGCGCGGCCATCGCCCGGGAGATCGCCGACATCACCATCGCCTCGGAGGATCTCTTCGAGCTGGTGACGCTGCGGAAGCTGGGCGAGGCGCTGATGGCCCGTATCCACCGGAACTACCGGTTCATCGTGGGCTTCAACTTCTCGCTGATCGTGCTGGGCGTGGCGGGTATTCTGCCGCCCACCACCTCCGCGCTGCTGCACAATATGTCCACCCTGGGCATCAGTCTCAAGAGCATGACCGACCTGCTGCCCGACGAAAACAAATAACCGCACATAAAAAAGACCTCCGGAGCTCCGGAGGTCTTTTTCTATGCTGTCAGAATTCCAAACGGACGATCTGCATGTTCATGCTGTTGTCGCCCACGCGGGACAGAAAGCGGAAGAACCCGCTGACAGAGGGATCCTTCAAGTCATGATAGCCCAGCATGTAGCCGCGGCTGGATACCTGCATGCCCAGCGCCCAGGGGGACAGCTCCTTTTTGGCGTCCGCCACGGCGAAGTATGCCCCCACATCCTGGATGTCGGCGGTCTTGAGCCAGGTTTTCAGCATCAGCTTCACCGCCTTGCGGTTGGCAGCGTCGAACACCAGCCGTCCGCCGGGGAAGGCGGCGTGCATGGCCTGCACCAGCGCCTTGACCTGCTCCGTCAGGAAGTAGTAGAACACCCCCGCCGCAAAGAACACCACGCCATTGGACGCGTCGATCCGCCCGAACCACGAGGTGTCGTTCAGGTCGCAGGGGATGTTCTCCTCCCGCTCTCCGGCGGGCAGCAGCTCGTCGCACACTCTGATCACGTCAGGAAAGTCCAGATTGTAGATCCTGCACCTGCCGTTGTCGCAGCTCCGGCCGGTGTTGTCCAGCCCGCAGCCCAGGTTGACCACCGCTGCGTCGGAATGGCTGGCCAGATAGTCCCGCACCTCCCAGGCCAGGTCATTCTGCCGCATGGCCGCCTCCAGAAAGCCGAAGCGCTGCATCAGGCTTTTGGACTTCTTCTCCAGCAGGGTAAAGTCGTAGTCAATCTCATCCATCAGCCGGATGGCCGTTTCATCATAGAACAGCCGGGGATACAGCGTCGAGCACATTTTCCGCCCGTACAGAGGGATCACCAGCGTCTCCTGTACGGTGTTTTTTTCGATATGGTATTTCATACATTCCTCCGATAGCCAGCCTCATCCCGGTATTCGGGATGCTCTTTCAGATAGTCATCCCGGTCGCCGCAGATGGTGTAGTCGCACTTGCAGCCGTTGGCGCAGGTGGTGGTGCGCACCAGCCGCGCGTGGATTAGCTCCATGGACACATAGTCCACGTTGCACAGAGCGGGCATGATGTCCGTCAGCCCGTTCTTGATGGCGAATTCCGCCGCGGGACACGCCGTAAACTCATAATAGATGGGCTTGTCCTTCTCAAAGGGCGCCACATGCATCTCATAATCGTGCCACCTGTCGCAGCCCGCCTTGGCCGAGGTGAACGCCCGATACATGAGCCTGCGCCAGAAGGGCTTGTTGCCGTCCACGAATTTCAGCCTGCGGAAGGCGGGCAGGATCAGGTTCTCCTCCATCTCCTCAATCTTCCGGAAGGAGGTCACCGCCTTACAGACCACATAGTAGCTCAGGATGGCGATGCAGTCATAGGTTCCGCCCGCGCCGTTGTGGAAGTTCTTCTTCCCGCCCAGGTCGGTGCGCCAGTCGGACAGAAAGTCCACATACTGCCGCTGCACCTGCTCCCATACCGCCTCCCGCTGCTCCCGCGGATAGTGGAGGGCGATCTTCTGCCGGATCTCCCTCTTGCAGGGCTTGGAGTACAGCACATGGCAGGTGCGGTCAAATTGCAGCTGGCTGTCCTTCATCTGCCCACACCCTTCAGATAGCCGCTCTTTGCCCCGGCCTCGGTGTCGTCGGACTCGTCATAGGCGTCGTAGGGGGCGTTGGGATCGTGGACGCGCTTGCCGAAGGGGGAACACAGCTGCTCCTTGTGGGCAAAAGCAAAGGCAAAGTTGTCCGTCCAGCCGGTGTGTCCGGTGATGAACAGTGGCCGCAGGCCCCGCTTCTGCAGCTTCTCCTCCAGCGCCGCCAGAGACCGCACCGCCAGCTTGTTGTCCTCCGCCAGGGCGGAAATGAAGCTATACCCACCATCTGCGCCGAACCAGATGGTGTCGCCGGTGAAGAGGTACTTGTCGTCAATGAGATACACCATGTGGCCCCAGGTATGGCCCGGCACCAGGAAGCACTCGATCCTGATGCCGTCGATGTCAAACACCTGCCCGTCCTGCAGCAGCACCTTTTTATTGTTGATGGTCACCTGGGGCAGCTTATACAGGTGATAGATGACCTTCCGGCGCACCTGGCCGGTCAGGTACCTGTTCTCGGTCTCGCCCACATACAGCGTGGCGTTCCGGAACAGGCCGGGGCTGTCGGCCTCCACCGCGCCCACATGGTCGGTGTCCTGGTGGGTGATCAGGATATGGCGGATGGACGCCGGGTCGATGCCCAGCCAGCCCATCTTCTCCGCCAGCGGGTCATAGTTGTACCCCGCGTCGATCATGATGGTAGTATCGCCCTTCCGGTAAAAGAAGATGTTGGCCACCCACTCCCGGACGCAGGCCACATTTTCGTCGATCCAGCCGGTGTTCAGCGGCTTGAAGATCTCCTTGCCCCGGTACATTTTGCTCATTTCCTTCTTCTGGAACTCGGTCGCTTTCTTGGACATGGCGTCGCCCTCCCGTATCGTTCTCCTGCGATTAGCATCGCCTAACTCTTTGTCAAATAAAAGCGGTTAGCGCTATCTAACCGTCTTTTTGTGCTATTGTAATGCCCCCGGCGGAAATTGTCAAGGCGTGTTTGTCCAAAAGGGCAAAATAAAGCGTGGAATTTCGTGCAAAATGCCATTGTCCCCCTGTGCCGGATATGGTAAACTATACCATGTGAAATATAACGAATCCACGGGGAATTTCACCAGAGGAAAACAGGAGGAGAGTATATGAGAAAACGTATCGCAAGCATACTTCTGGTGGCATTGATGCTGCTGTCTCTGTTGCCGGTACCGGCCTGGGCAGCGGAGGTCACAGAAGAGGTGTCCGTCGGCGATATCAACGGCACCGACGGCATTGACATCACGGACGTAAACTGCCTGTATGAGTACCTGATCACCGGTGAGCAGGACGGCTCATTGTCAGAGAAACAGTTCCAGGCCGCCGCCGATCTGAACAAGGATGGCCAGATCAATATTTATGACCTGCAGATCCTCTATGAAGTCGCCAGCGGGCTTCTGAGCGTCAACGATCTGCCCGGCAACGATAAAAACAAGGTAAAAATCGGCTTTATCTGCGTGAGCGACGAATACTCCGTACCGGGCTATTGCTTTATCAACGATGCCAAAGCCGCTATCGCCAACCTTGGACTGACCGAGGACGACTACATTTTGAAAACTAACATTCCCGAGGATTCAGATTTCAGCAATATCGCCGCTGAGTTAGTTGATGCCGGATGCAACATCATTTTCGGCAATAGCTTTGGCTATGAGACATACATGATGGATGCCGCCAAAGAATACCCCGATGTGCAGTTCTGCCATTTCTCCGGCACCCGTGCCCATACCGAGGGCCTGTCAAACTATCACAATGCCTTTGCGTCCATCTATGATGGCCGTTACCTGACGGGCATCGCCGCCGGTATGAAGCTGAACAAAATGATCGCCGCCGGTAAATTCACAGCAGCAGAGGCGAAGATCGGCTTTGTTGCCAGCTTCGATTACAGTGAGGTCGTTTCCGCCTATACCGCCTTTTTCCTGGGTGCCCGCTCTGTCTGCCCCACTGTCACCATGGATGTAGCCTACACCTATTGCTGGTACGACGAGCAGCTAGAAAAGACGGCCGCCAAAACGCTGATTGCCCGCGGCTGCAAGCTCATCAGCCAGACCTCTAGCTCCATGGGCGCACCGGTTGCCTGCGAAAACGCCGGTGTACCTAATGTTGCCTGCGATAGCTGCAATCTGGATCTCGCACCCAACACCTACATCGTTTCCTCCCGCATCAACTGGACGCCTTACATGGAATATGCCATCCGATGTGTCCAGAACGGCGACGCCATTGACACAGACTGGACTGGCACCCTGTCCACCGGCAGCGTGGTTCTGACTGAGCTGAACACCGCCGTTGCCGCCGCCGGCACCGCCGAAGCCATCAAGGCCGCCGTTGCCAAGCTGGAATCCGGTGAGCTTCATGTGTTTGACTGTTCTACCTTTACCGTAAACGGCAGCAAAGTGACCTCTTACTGGGCAGACGTAGATTACGATCCTAACTACTCGCTCGATACGCAGGTCATTGTAGACGGTTATTTCGCGGAATCCACCTTCCGCTCCGCCCCTTACTTTGATCTGCATATCGACGGTATTACACTTCTCATCAATTCCTGACCCCCACAAAAAAACCAGGACGCCCTGCGGTGCAGGGCGTCCTGATCCTTTTATGCCGCGCGGTGCCTCACCGCACCAGAAGGGCCATCACACCGGCCAGCACCGCGGCGATCACCACCATGCCCACGGTACCGAACAGCCACTTGCGCTTTTTGTCCTGCCCTGTGATATAGGGCTTCATGTCCTCAGTGCCGGGGATCGTCCACGCCCTGGTGTGGCCCACCCACCAGTCGTCCACCAGAAAGCGGTCGATCAGGTTCATCACCGACAGAATCACCAGAAGCTGCCAGAACCCCGGCCAGAACCCCGGCCAGAAGCCCCGTGCGCCGTTGACGGCATCAGCAGATACACGGGGCCGCACAGCAGCGCGCTGCCCACGGGCATATAGAACGTCAGCACCGGGTTGGGGGCGAAGAAGATGCCGCCCACCAGGGCGAACACCAGAAACAGGGCGGAAAAGATGCCCACGGTCACCAGATCCTTGACGGTCAGTCCTTTTTTTACAGTCGTTTGCATGGTGATTTTCTCCTTTGCGATGAATGGATGGTTTGACTTTTCACTGGTCTTTTGCTATACTGCGGTTAGAGTTCGCTAACCAAGAGGAAAAATACCACACTATGACAGCTTGCGCAACCTCCGGCGGCAAAGGCCGTCCAATCGTTGCAAAGAATTGTCTGATCGTTGCAAGGAGCACTATGGAAAGCAAGATCCTGACGGACTACTATCACCCCATGCTGGCGCAGAATCATTTCCGGCCTGTCCCCTGCCCCGCCCAGTTCAGCCGGGCGGGAAGCTGCTGGGAGATCGCGCCCGCTATCGGCGGCGGCTACTACTGGCTGTATGCCAAGCAGGAGCTGTTTGACATCAAGATCCACGATTTTTATTTTCACGAGGACTGCTGCCTGGACATGGACATCCCCGAGTGCATCAGCATCCAGCGGTACGACTCCATCTCCGGCGAGGAGCTGAACCCCTACCGCCGCCTGTCGGCGGGGGATATCCAGACCATCGTGGGCGGCAGGCAGCGATACCGGGCGCTGATCCACAAGCGGATCCCCATCCACGCGGTGGGCATCGAGATCCTGCCGGCCTACTACGAGGACTTTCTGAAAAAGCAGTACCCCGACGACTACTTCAACCTGCCCGCCGCCTTTCAGAGCGTGGATCAGGCGGCGGACTTTCCCGCCATGTCCAGGCTGCTGTTCGAGATCGAGAACTACCGGGGCGAGGGCATGGCCGCGGCGCTGTTCTACGAGGCCAAGGTGACGGAGGCCATCGCCCTGGTGGTGGACAAGCGGCAGAGCCAGCGGCACGAGCGGCCCCTGTCGGCGCAGGATATGGCGGGGCTGCAGAACGTGGTCAGCTACATCGCCGACCACTACGCCTTCGACATCCCCCTGGAGCGGCTGGCCAGCATCGCCTGCATGAGCGAGAGCAAGCTGAAAAGCTGCTTCAAGCGGCAGTTGGGGTGCAGCGTCACCCAGTACATCCAGGGCCGCCGCATGAGCCAGGCGGAGCATCTGCTGATCGACACGGACTTCACCATGGGCCAGATCGCCCAGATGATCGGCTACACCACCTCCAGCCGTTTTGCCGAGCTGTTCAAAAAGAGCACGGGACTGCTGCCCAACGAATACCGGAAAATCGTAAAGGGAAACTGAACATACAGAAAAGGACACCATAGGGTGTCCTTTTCTGCCAGTCTGTCAAAAAACTATGCAAACGCCCCTGCTTCTGCTATTATAGAGGAAACG
>USAT01000073.1 GCA_900552725.1 uncultured Eubacteriales bacterium
CCGCCACAGGCGGCGACGGCCTGACGGTGACGCTGGATCTCTTCCCCGACTGGGCGCCGCGTGAGGCGCTGGACTGGCTGCGTCAGCGGCGGCAAAGCGCCGGTGACCGGGAGGCGGGCACGCTGCTGACCGGGGCGCTCCACAGCCGTCTGGGCCAGATGGTGTGCAAGGCGGCGGGCTTCACCAACCAGCGGGCCGCCGGACTATCCGACGGCGACCTGCGGCGGATCGCGGCGCAGGTGAAGGGCTTTGCCCTGCCCATCACCGGCGTGTGCGGCTTCGACCAGGCGCAGGTGACGGCTGGCGGCCTGCGGTGCGGCGAGTTCGATCCCCACACCATGGAGAGCCGCCTGGTGCCGGGCTTCTACGCCTGCGGCGAGGTGCTGGACATCGACGGCGACTGCGGCGGGTACAACCTGCAGTGGGCCTGGAGCAGCGGCCACGCGGCAGGCGCGGCACGCTGATGCATGGAGCATAAAAAATGACCGTCCGGCGGACGGTCATTTTTTTATGCCTGCTTCCGTTCCCGGCGGGCCAGGAAGGCCGTCAGCAGCCGGAACACCGTGGACACCAGCAGGATGCCCACCGCCAGAGAACCGGCAATGCCCGCCGTCTCCAGACCCTTCCGCAGCGCCTCGAGCATCTCCCCCTGCAAGCCCAGACTCATGGTGTAATACACGCCCGCGCCGGGCAGCAGCGGGAAGATGGCGATGACCAGATACGGCGTCACCGGGCAGCGGCGCACCCGGGCCATCACCTCGGAATACAGGGCGGCGAAAATGGTGGCGTACAGGTTCATGGTGTATACGTCCATGCCCAGCGCCTCACACAGCAGATAGATCATCCAGGTGGCCGTGCCGCCGATGACGCACAGCACCATCCACTTGCCGTGGATGTTGAACAGGATGGAAAAGCCGTAGCACCCCACGAACACCGCCAGGGCCTGTGCCCAGGCGGGCCACACCAGCGATGCCGTCTCCACCACGGCGCTGAGGCCGTAGACCGGCTGCGTCACCCGCCAGGCCGCCGCCGTGCCCAACGCGATGGCGAAGGCCGACAGAAAGACCTGCACGATGCGCACCACGCCGGAGTTGGTGTCGCCGTAGATGATGTCCCGCATGGAGTTGGTGATCAGCAGTCCCGGCACCAGGATCATCAGCGCGCCGATGATGGCCGCGTCCGGGTTATCCAGCCACCCCAGCCCCGCCGCGATGTAGGCGGGCACCGCCATCAGGAACGAGGCGATGATGGTGCTGAAAAAGGGGTTGGCCTCCACCCGGTCCATGAACCGGTTGACGCAGCCGATGATCAGCCCCATCAGCCCCGCCCACAGGCAGTCCCGCAGCGAGCCGCCGAACACCAGCGCGAAGCTCAGTCCCCCCAGAAAGCTGCCCAGATAGGCGATGGCGGGGCGGTACACCCGGCACTGGGCCACGGTCTGCCGCAGCCACTCCGAAGCCACCTCCACCTCCGGCTTTTCCCGGCAGATGCGGCGGCTGAGGGCGTTCAGCTGCTCCAGCGCCTCCAGGTCGTTGCCGTGGTAGCCGATGCGCTTCAGGATGGTCAGGGGCTTGCCGTTGGCCGCCTCAAAGCTGACAGTCAGGCTGTTGGGGATGGCGAACACCTCGCACTCCACGCCATAGGTGCGCAGGATGCGGCGGACGGTGTCCTCCACCCGGAAGGTCTCGGCCCCGGCCAGGGCCAGCTGGCAGCCCAGCCGGGCCGCCAGATCGGTCAAAAGATAGTAATCCATCATGGTACGTTACCTCGTTTGGGGAAAATGGGGATCGCGGAGTGCAAAGGCGCCCCGCGTCTTTTACATATACTGATACTTCTTCCGCTTGCCAAACAAAAACGCCAGCCCCACGCCGAAGGCGCAGATCTCCGCCGCCACACCGGCCCACCAGATGCCGTCCAGCTTCCATATCATGGGCAGCAGCAGCACGGCCGACAGCTTGAACACGAAGGTGCGCAGGAAGGAGATGATGGCCGACACCATGCCGTCGTTCAGCGCCGTGAAGAAGGAGGAGTTGAAGATGTTGAACCCCACCAGGGCGAAGGCCACCGTGGAGATGCGGAAGGCGTGTACCGTCATCTGGCAGAGCACGTCGTCATACCCCACGAACAGCCTTGCCATGGGGACGGCCAGCGCCTGGGCCGCGCCCACCATCAAAAGGCCGCCCGCGCCCATCAGCAGCACGCTTTTCTTCAGCAGATTCCTCAGCTCGCCCTGATTGCCCGCGCCGAAGTGATAGCTGATAATGGGTGCGCAGCCGATGGAGTAGCCGATGAACACGGCAGCGAAGATGAACTCCACATACATCAGCACGCCGTAGGCCGCCACGCCGTTCTGGCCCGACAGCCGCAGCAGCTGGAAGTTGTACAGCATACCCACCACCGACGCCGTCACGTTGCTGACCAGCTCCGACGCGCCGTTGCCGCTGGCCTGCAGGATGGGCCGCAGCTCCAGCTTCGTTTTCGTCATCCGCAGCAGGCTGGAGTTGGGCCGCAGGAAGTACACCAGCGGCAGCACGCCCCCCACCACCTGGCTGATGCCGGTGGCAATGGCCGCGCCGGCCACGCCCCAGTGGAACACCGCCATGAACAGCGCGTCCAGCACCATGTTGGTGACGCCCGCCGCCACCGTGATCCACAGGCCCAGCTTGGGCTTTTCCGCCGCGATGAGGAAGCTCTGGAACACGTTCTGCAGCATGAAGGCGGTGTTGAAGGCCAGCACGATGCGGCCGTACAGCACGCAGTCCGCCAGCATCTCCTCGTCGGCCCCCAGGAAAACGGAGATGGGCTCCATGTAGATGACGCCCACGGTGGAGATGATGACGCCGCAGATCAGCGTCACGGCGATCATCATGGTGAAGTACTGGTTGGCCCGGTGCTTGTCCCCCTCCCCCATGGTCTTGGCCACCAGGGCGCTGCCGCCGGTGCCGAACATGAAGCCGATGCCGCCGAAGATCATGATGAAGGGCATCACCAGGTTCACCGCCGCGAAGGGCGTCTTGCCCACAAAGTTGGACACAAACAGCCCGTCCACCACGCCGTAGATGGAGGTGAACACCATCATGATAATGGACGGCAGCACGAACCGCAGCAGCATTTTATAGGTAAAGTGATCGGATAGCTGTATTTTCATTTTCATCGGTCTGCTCCTCGTTCTGTTCCCTTTTCCCGCTCCCCCGTCTGGGGCAGGTATTGCCGCAGGGCGGCGTTATAGCGGCGCTGCAGCGCCAGAAGCTGTGCCTGCTCCGTCTCCGTCAGTGTGCCCATGGCCGCCGTCTCCGCCGCCATCACCGGGTCGACGGTGCGGCGCACCAGCGCCTCCCCCCGCTCCGTCAGCACCAGGTGCTTGCTGCGGCGGGCGCGGCCCTCCGCCAGCCGGAGAAATCCCTCCCCCTCCAGCTTCTTCAGGGCGGAGTGTACCGTCTGCTTGGGCTGGTACACGGCGGCGCAGATGCCGCTCTGGGTCATAGGCCGCTTCGTCTCCCGCAGGGCGTACAGCACCCAGAAGGCGCAGTCGGACAGTCCGAAGCCCCGTGCCGCGCCGCGGTACAGGTCGTCCTGCTCCTTATACAGCTCGTTATACGCCGCCAGCGTGGTTTTCTGCCGCTCCATGGCTGTCCTCCCCTCTGTCCGAAATCAGACCTTTTTCACAAGCGCTGTGCATTATAGTCCGATTTCAGACATTTGTCAAGGCCGCATCCGGATTTTTCCATCGCCCGACTTGACAGCTATGATATAATAGGTGTGATTGAAATTTTTGAGAAAAACGAGGAAAAACGCTATGGAGATCACCCAGGGGGTGGCATTTGAGAGCTTCGGCCTGTCCGAGGCCACGCTGCGGGCCATCCGCAACAAGGGATACACCGTTTCCACGCCGGTGCAGGCCGGCTGCATCCCGCCCATGATGGCGGGCAAGGACGTCATTGCCAAGGCGCCCACCGGCACCGGCAAGACCATGGCCTTCGGTATCCCCATCATTGAAAAGATCGACCCGGACAGCGAAGAGGTGCAGGCCGTCATCATGGCCCCCACCCGTGAGCTGGCCATGCAGATCACCGACGAAATGCGGGACATCGCCGTGTATCACGAGGGGGTACGGCTGGTGTGCCTGTACGGCGGACAGCCCATCGGCAAGCAGATCAACGCCCTGAAGCGCAAGCCCCAGATCGTGGTGGCCACGCCGGGCCGCCTCAGCGACCATATGAAGCGCCGCACCGTGGTGCTGAAGGCCGTCAGGACCGTGGTGCTGGACGAGGCCGACCGGATGCTGGACATGGGCTTCATCCACGATGTGACCCGCATCCTGGACAAGATCCCCAGCCGCGAGAATCTGGGCATGTTCTCCGCCACCATCTCCCGTGAGGTGATGGACATCTCCTGGGTCTATCAGCGTGATCCCGAGGAGATCACCGTCCAGGCCACCAAGGAGAACAAGCCTGACATCCTGCAATACCGCATCGAGGTACCCTCCGACGGCAAGGTGGACGCCATCGCCAGGATCCTGGAGCATGAGGACTATGACCGGGTCATCTGCTTCTGCAACACCAAGGGCAACACCGAGCGGCTCACCAAGTTCCTGCAGATGCGGGGTGTGGACGCCAAGTGCATCCACGGCGGCATCCCCCAGAGCAAGCGCGAGGCCGTCATGCAGCAGTTCCGGGACGGCAAGCTCCGGGTGTTCGTGGCCACCGACGTGGCCAGCCGCGGCATCGACGTGGACGACGTGGACGCCGTGTTCAACTACGACGTGCCGGAGGAGAACGAGTACTACATCCACCGCATCGGCCGGACAGGCCGTGCCAAGCGCCACGGCGTGGCCTACACGCTGCTGAGCGATTTCCCCAGCCGTATGCGCCTGGACGACATCGTCCGCAACACCCGCAGCCAGGTGGTATCCGCCAAGCTGGCCGACGACGGCAGTATCGTAACGGAGTAGGGCGGGGTGACCACACCCCGCCGCCCCCTACGCACTTTCGCAGAACCCCAATAAAGAGGAGAAAACCCATGAAACACACCAAACGACTGTTATCGCTGGTGCTGGCGCTGTGCATGGCGCTGACGCTGGCAGCCTGCGGCCAGGCGGAGCCTGACCATATGACCGTCCGGGCCGCGCTGGTGGGCGCGCCCAACACGCTGGATCCCGCCCGGGCTGTCACCGAATCGGAAAAAACCGTGGCCGCCCAGCTCTTCGAAAACCTTATGAAAACCAGCGCCACCGGCGCCCTGACCGCCGGTCAGGCGTCCGCCTATACCTATAAGGACAACATGGACGGCACCGAGACCTATACCTTCACCCTCCGCAGCGACATCTACTGGTCGGACGGCCAGCAGGTCACCGCCGGTGATTTCGTCTATGCCTGGCAGCGGCTGGTGGATCCCGAGACCAACTCCCCCCACGCCTCCATCCTGAACATGGTGGCAGGCTATGCCGACGCGGTGGCCGGTGATCCGGCGGCCCTGCAGGTGTACGCCCCCGACGCGCGCACCCTTGTGGTGAATATCGACGGCCACTGTTCCTACTTCCTGCAGGTGGTGTGCACGGCGGTGTCCACCATGCCGGTGCGCGCCAGCGTGACCCGGCTGCCGGAAGCGGATGCCGCCCAGAACGATGCCTCCGGCGGCAGCCAGAGCGCGGCGGATACCGCGGCAGACCCCGAGCCGCTGCCCGACTGGTCCATGTCCGCCGACACGCTGCTGACCAACGGCCCCTACGCCGTCACCGCCCTGACCGCCGACGGTCTCAGCGCCGCCGCGGTGGCCAAGTACTACGACGCCCGCCGCCTGGGCCCCGACCGTCTGGAGTTCACCTATACGGACACCACTGAGAACGCCATGGCCCTCTATGACAGCGGCGACGCCGACTTCGTGCTGGATGCCGGCGCGGCGGAAAACGCGGTGGAGGCCTCCTCCGGCAATGTCAGCACCGTGCTGGTGAACCAGATGGCCACCAGCCTCAGTGAGAGCGTGCGCCAGGCCATGTCCATGGTCATCGACCGCAGCGCCCTGGCGGAATCCGTCACAGCCGACGGCGAGGTGTACCGCGCCGCCGACGGGCTGATCCCCTACGGCATCGTCACCTCCCAGGGCGAATCCTTCCGTCAGCTGAACGGCGCGGTGATCGACAACGATCCCGACAAGTATCAGGAGCGGTGCGACGCCGCCAAGGAGCTGCTCAGTGCCGCCGGCTATACCCCCAGCATGCTGGAGCACATGAACCCCGTCACGCTGCTGTACGAGAACACCGGCAGCAACGCCAAGGTAGCCCAGGCGCTGCAGGCCGCGTGGCGCGACAAGCTGGGCGTCCGCATCTCCGTCCGGGGCGTCACACCGGAGGAGATGATGACCGTGCTGAAAAGCGGCGAGTTCTCCCTGGCCCTGACCAACATCAACGGCGACCGCAACACGGCCCTCAGCTATCTGAACCGGTTCAGCACCAGCCAGCTGGAGAACTACGGCCAGTACTATTCCAACGCCTACGACATGCTGATCCGCGCCGCCGCCAACTCCAGCAGCGACGAGGCCCGGGACGCCTATCTGGCGGATGCCGAGACCATGCTGCTTGGCAGCGGCTATGTGATGCCCCTGTATAACGAGACGTACACCTGGCTGCTGCGGGATACCCTGACGGGCCTGCAGACCGACGGCATGGGGGTGTACTACTTCCAGAATGTGGTAAAGGCTGCGTCATAACACTATCAAAAAAGTCCGCTGACGGTGTCAGCGGACTTTTTCTCGGTTTACTTGTGCAGCAGCGGGCTCAGCGGCTTATAGACTAGGAAGCACAGCGCTACATCCAGCATGCCCTTGCAGAAGGTGAAGGGCACGTTGAACACCAGCAGGCAGTTGAAGAGGGCGTTCTGGGTGGGCACATGGGACACGCCGCCCAGGATCTCCTCGTACATGCCCACGATGGCCTCCAGCGGCAGGTTATACAGCACCACATAGGCGGGGTAGACGATGAAATAGTTGGCCACGATGCTGATGAGGGCCATGGCCACCGCCCCCGCCAGCGAGCCGATCAGCGCGCTCTTGCGGCTCTTGCTGCGCTTGTAGATCATACCGGCGGTGAACACGAAAATCGCGCCCAGAATGAAGTTGGACAGCTCGCCCACACCGGCGCTGGAGCCGAAGGGCAGGTGCAGCAGGTTCTTCACCAGCTGAATAGCGACGCCGTATACAGGGCCCAAAGAGAAAGTGCCCAGCAGTGCGGGAAGGTCGGAGATGTCCAGCTTGATAAAGGCCGGCATCAGCGGAATGGCGAATTCGATGAATTGCAGCACGGCGGCCACAGCCGTCAGCATGGCAGCCACGGCCAGGCGATGGGTTTTCTGATGTTGTGTCATAAAAAAAGACTCCTTTTCAATGGTGTAACACCCTTGGAAACGCTTGTCTCCCAAGGTGCACGCATCAAAAAAGAGCATCACAAAAATGCCGTACACGCCTTCTCTCATCCAGACTATACTGTCGGTACCGGAATTGCGCCGGTTCCTGCTCGCCGTCAGGCTCGCTCGCGGACTATCACCGCCGGTGGGGAATTTCGCCCCGCCCCGAAGACAAATTATCCAGTTGTGTTCGTCAGTATGATACAACAAACGACAGGAAAATGCAAGAGGTTTTTTCGCCTCTCCCGGTGTTTTTCTTTTCCGCTTGACACCGGCGGAAAAATCAATACAATAGGGGTACATAACGGAAATAGGAGGAACATCCCATGACCTATGATTTTACCACGCTGCCGGATCGCTGGGACACCGGCGCGGAGAAATATGAGCTGATGAAGGCGCGCTGCCCCGACGTGCCCCGGGGGATCGTGCCCTTCTCCGTGGCGGACATGGATTTTCTGCCGCCGCCGGAGCTGAGCGAGGGCGTACAGGACTTCATGCAGGGCCGGGTGTTCGGCTATACCCGCACGCCGCGGGAGTACATCGCCGCCTTCCGCCGCTGGATGCAGCGCCGCCACGGCGTGGACATTCCTGACCGGTGGGTGGTGGACGCCGACAGTGTGCTGGGCGCCATGCACCGGATGATCCGCTGCTTCACCCGGCCGGGAGACGGCATCGTGGTGATGACCCCGGCGTATCCGCCCTTCCTGGACGCGCCGGAGCCGCTGGAGCGCCGCCGTCTGGACTGTCCCATGTGCTTGGGGGCGGATCGCCGCTATACCATCGACTTTGCCCTGCTGGAGACGCTGTGCCGCCGCGAGGATACCACCATGCTGATCCTGTGCAATCCCCACAACCCGGTGGGCCGGGTGTGGACGCGGGACGAGCTGGAACAGGTGGCGGACATCTGCCTGCGCCACGGGGTGTTCATTATCGCTGACGAGATCCACGCAGACCTGATCCTGCCGGGCCACAGCTTCGTGTCCATGGCGTCACTGGAGGAGAAGTATCTGCGCAACTGTGCCGTCTCCACCTCCTGCACCAAGACCTTCAACATTGCCGCCATCAAGGGCGCGGCGGTGGTGATGGCGGACGAGGAGCGCCGCCGGGCCTACCGCGCCATGCGGGAGGATTCCGGCCGTGACATTCTGTCCTACGCCGCCTGCATCGCCGTATGGGAGCGGTGCGAGGGCTGGCTGGATCAGCTGCTGACGGTGCTGGACGGCAACTTCCGCCTGCTGTCGGACTTCTGCCGCGATCATCTGCCGGAGGTGGGCGTCACACCGCTGGAGGCCACCTATCTGCCCTGGCTGGACTTCCGCTTTTTGGGGATGGATGCCAAGGAACAGGAGCGGTTCATGGGGGAAAAGGCCCGCTGCTTCTTTACCGAGGGCTATCACTTCGGCGCGGAGGGCGCGGGCTTCGAGCGGTGGAGCATCGCCTGTCCCCGCCATGTGCTGGAGGAGGGCCTTGTCCGCATGGAGCAGGCCATCCGCAGCCGGTAAAATTCACGCATTTTCCATAATAGGAGGTTTATTCTATGAAGTCCCTACAGTCCTTTCCCCGGATCCCGCTGGCCGTTCTGCCCACCCCCATCCAGAAGCTGGAGAACATCAGCCGCATCCTGGGCACCAACGTGTATATCAAGCGGGACGACCTGACCGGCATCGGCCTGGGCGGCAACAAGGTGCGCAAGCTGGAGTTCCTGCTGGCCGACGCCAAGCGCCAGGGGGCGGAGGTGGTGTTCACCACCGGCGGCGCCCAGTCCAACCACGCCATGCTGACGGCGGCCTGCGCCAAAAAGCTGGGCATGACCCCCATCCTGATCCTGAAAAAGCGGGGCGTCACCGACCGGAAGGGCAATCAGCTGCTGGAGTATCTCATGGACACCGACGTGCGCTTCATGGATACCGACAGCTATGACGATATCTACGCCGAGATGGACCGGGTAGGCCAGGCGCTGGGCAGGCCCTACTATAAGATCCCCTGCGGCGGCTCCAACGCCATCGGCGCCCTGGGCTACGTCAACTGCATGAAGGAGATCGCCGACACCGGCATGAGGTTCGACTACGTCTGCTGCGCCGAGGGCAGCGGCGGCACCCACGCCGGTGTGGCCCTGGGCGCGAAGCTCTTCATGCCCGACACCCAGGTGGTGGGCATGATGGTGGACAGCGACCCCTTCGACGTGATCACCACCCGCATCATGCAGGAGGCGGCCCGCCTGCTGGAGCTGGACTTCGTCCCCACCACCGAGGACGTCCATCTGGTGAACATGTGCGGCCCCGGCTACGCCATCCCCTCGGCTGAGGGCAACGCCGCCATCCGCCTGATGGCGGAGAACGAGGGTCTGTTCCTGGACCCCGTGTACACCGGCAAGGCCTTCGCCGGTCTGGTGAAGCTGGCCCGTGAGGGGAAGTTCCAGCCCACCGACAACGTGCTGTACCTCTATTCCGGCGGCGCGGGCGGTCTGTTCGCCATCGACGTGGATCTGGGATAAGCTCACAAAAAAACAGCGCCGCTTGCAGCGGCGCTGTTTCAGCCTGTCAAAGAACGCCAGTTCTCGTTATGCGAGAGCTGGCGTTTTAGTCGT
>USAT01000074.1 GCA_900552725.1 uncultured Eubacteriales bacterium
TGGTAAGGCAAGGGACTTTGACTCCCTCATCCGCTGGTTCGAGTCCAGCCATCCCTGCCAGACGTTGAACGGGCCGCGGGCCTGTGGTGATATACGCTCCGTTAGCTCAGTCGGTAGAGCACCTGCCTTTTAAGCAGGGTGTCCGGGGTTCGAATCCCCGACGGGGCACCAAAAAGATACGCCACCCTTTGGGTGGCGTATCTTTTTGCCCGTCGGGGATTCGAAACGAGCTCCGGCCTCACACGTCCCTTTGGGACGTTGAGACCGGGCGCAACGTGCTGGTGGCACGTTGCATCAGCGAGAGTCGAATCCCCTCCAACGGCCAGCCCCTCGATGGGGCGGCCGTTGGACTTCCGGCGTGGCCTGCGTTGCGCCAGCCGATGCCCGCGCTCCTTCTGGGCGGCCACCGGTCGCATGTCCCCGTTTCTCCGGTTGCCAAAACGGGGCAAATGGGGTATACTGGTACCATCTCAACAAAGGATATCATTGCCATATGTTCAAACACATTCTCATCGTTTTTCTGGTCTCCATGGTGCCGCTGATCGAGCTGCGGGGCGCCATCCCCTACGGCGTGCTGTACGGCCTGCCCCTGTGGCTGACGTTCCTGGTGGCCATCATGGGCAACATGCTGCCGGTGCCGGTGATCTATTTCCTGGCCCGGAAGGTGCTGGTGTGGGGCCAGGATAAGCCCGTCATCGGGCGGTTCTTCTCCTTCTGTCTGCGGAAGGGCGAGGCTGCCGGAGAAAAGCTGAAGGCCAAGGCGGGCCGGGGCCTTTTCTGGGCGCTGCTGCTGTTTGTGGGCATCCCTCTGCCGGGCACCGGCGCATGGACAGGGACACTGGCGGCCAGCCTTCTGAACATGGGCTTCAAAAAGAGCGTGCTGGCCTGTATGGGCGGCGTGGTGCTGGCGGGTGTCATCATGGGCACGCTGAGCCTGCTGGGCGTGTCGGTGTTCGGGACGATCGGATAAAGCGACCCGGCAAAACAGACGCAGAACGGTACAATAGCTTGATTATAAAGCCGGAAAATGGTACAATAACCTGATAATACTTGATAAAAAACTGTGACCAAAGGAGTACCCGCCATGTCCATCGAGAAATTACAGGCCGCCATCCGGGAGCGCAAGACTCCCATCGCGCTGGGTCTTGCCCCGGAGATCGGGAAGATCTCCCCCAAGATCGTGAAAAATTTTGAAGAGATGTTTGGCCCCGGCCTGATGGCCAGCGCCGAGGCGCTGCGGTTCCACGCCTGCCAGGCTATGGACGCGGCCCAGGGCAAGCTGCCCGCCGTGGTCATCAGCGCCGAGCACTATCTGCGCTATGGCATGATGGGCGCAGACGTGCTGAGCAATCTCACCGGCGCGGCGTCGGCCCGCGGGCTGTACGCCATCGTGGACTGCCGCACCACCCGGCCTGAGCTGTGGCTGTCAAGCCCCATGGCGGGCGACGGCTTTACGGTGATGCCCTATGTGGGCGGCGACTGCGTGCCCCAGGATACGGACAAGGCCGTCTTTGCCGTGGTGCGCACCGCCAACGAGAGCTCCGGCGAGGTGCAGAACCTCATCGCCGGCGACCGGCCCCTGTACGCCGCCGTGGCCCAGCAGATGGCCCGGAAGGGCGCGGCCCTGGTGGTGGAGACCGGGTACAGCTTGGACGTGAAGGAGGTGCGGAAGCGGGCGGGCGGCGCCTTCCTGCTGCTGCCCTGCTGCGACGGACAGAACGCCCTGCCTGCCTTTGACGACCTGGGCCATGGGGCCATGGTGGTGGACTATGATCTGCAGTACAGCGGCGACGTGGACGCGGCCATTCAGGAGATGAAAGCGTGGGTGAACGTACTGTGACAACGGTTTATCTTGTGCGGCATGCCGAGGCGGAGGGCAACCTCTACCGCATTGCCCATGGCCAGTATAACGGCCTGATCACCGACCGGGGCTATCAGCAGCTCCATGTGCTGAAGAAGCGGTTTGACGATGTGCATATCGACGCGGTGTACAGCAGCGACCTGTTCCGGGCCCGCACCACCGCCCGCGCGGTGTACGAGCCCAAGGGGCTGGAGCTCCATCTGGAGCCTGCCTTCCGGGAGATCCACATGGGCTGCTGGGAGGGACGCCCCTGGCAGGAGCTGAACACCGCCTATGAGGAGCAGATGTTTTACTTCAACCGCCAGTTGGACAAGTTCCATGTGGAGGGCAGCGAGACGGCCCAGCAGGTGCTGGATCGCTACATCCCCGCATTGAAGCGGGTGGCGGCGGAGAACGACGGAAAGACCATCGCCATATTCAGCCACGGCGCGGCCATGCGGATGGTACTGGGTACGCTGAACGGCCTGCCGCTGTCCCAGGTGGGGGAGACGCCCCACGGCGATAACACCGCCGTGTCGCTGCTGGAGATCGACGGCGACGACATCCGGGTGGTGTACATGAACGACAACAGCCACCAGGTGGAGGCGGGGCTTTCCACCTTTGCCAAGCAGACGTGGTGGCGGGACAAGCGGATGATGAGCGGCGGCCAGTACTATAAGGACATGGACGAGGCCACGGCGGCGCGCTTCGGCGTTCCGGCGGAGGGCAAGCGCATCGCCGTGTGGTTTGAAAATGAGCCGGTGGGCGCGGTAACGCTGCTGCCGGACAGGGCCAGCGACGCGGGCTGGATCGGCTATTACTATCTGGAGCCCACCATGCGGGGCCGCAACTACGGCATCCCGCCCCTGGGTCAGGCGGTGCAGTTCTATCGGGAGCGGGGCATCGACCGGCTGCGGCTGCGGTGCGTGGACGAGCAGACGAGAGGCTTTTTCGCCCATTACGGCTTCTACCCCCTGGAGGGCGACGTGATGGAGAAGTATATCGGCTATGAGCCGCGGGAGATCGTATGGTAAAGGGAACGGAATTTTTGCCGGTGAGCCGGGACGAGATGATCGACCGGGGCTGGTACTACTATGACTTTCTGGTGGTGACGGCGGACGGCTATATCGACCATCCCAGCTTCGGCAGCGCCATTATCGCCCGGCTGCTGGAGGGCGAGGGCTACCGTGTGGCGGTGCTGGCCCAGCCGGACTGGCACGATGCCGAGGCCTTCCGCGCCATGGGCAAGCCCCGGTACGGCGTGCTGATCGGCGGCGGCAATCTGGACTCCATGGTGGCCCACTATACGGTGGCCAAGCGGCGGCGGACGCAGGATCTGTACAGCCCCGGCGGCAAGCTGGGCTTCCGGCCCGACCGGCCCACCATCGTTTACGCCAACCGGGCCAGGGAGGCCTTCCCCGACACGCCCATCGTCATCGGCGGGTTGGAGGCGTCACTGCGGCGGTTTGCCCACTATGACTACTGGGACGACAAGGTGCGCCGTCCCATCCTGTTTGACGCCCCCGCCGACCTGCTGGTGTACGGCATGGGGGAGAGCGCTACGGTGGAGATCGCCCGCCGTCTGGCGGCGAGAACGCCAGTGGGCGACATCACCGACGTCCGCGGCACCGCCTGCATCGTCACCGACCCGGCGGTGTGCCGGTATCATGAGGTGACGTGTCCCTCCTTCGAGGAGGTGCGGGACGACAAGACCGCCTATGCCCAGGCCACCAAGGTGCAATATGACGAGCACGACCCCATCCGGGGCAAGGCGATATTGCAGCAGTGTCAGGGCCGCTGGCTGCTGGTGAATCCGCCCCAGCGTCCCCTGAACCGGCAGGCGCTGGACAGGCTCTATGACCTGCCCTTTACCCGCGAGGTGCATCCCATGTACACCGAGGGCATCCCCGCCATCGAGGAGGTGCGGTTCTCCATCTGCCACAACCGGGGCTGCTTCGGCGGGTGCAATTTCTGCGCCCTGGCCTTCCATCAGGGGCGGATGGTCACCTCACGCAGCATCGAGTCGGTGCTTGCGGAGGCGGAGCTGCTGACCCACGATCCCCGCTTCAAGGGTTATATCCACGATGTGGGCGGCCCCAGCGCCAACTTCCGCCATACCTCCTGCCGCCAGCAGAAGGAGCACGGCATGTGCAAGGGCAAGTCCTGCCTGGCACCGGAGCCCTGCAAGAATCTGGACGCCGACCACAGCGAGTATACAGAGCTTTTGCAGCGGATGCGGAGGATCCCCGGCATCAAGAAGGTATTCGTCCGCAGCGGCGTGCGGTATGACTATATGCTGCAGGACAAGAACAAGGACTTTTTCCGGGAGCTAGTGGACTATCACGTCAGCGGCCAGTTGAAGGTGGCGCCGGAGCACTGCGTCAGCAGCGTGCTGGACTATATGGGAAAGCCCCATTTCGACGTGTTCCTGAAATTCTGGCGGCAGTATCAGAAGCTGAACGAGTCCGACGGGCGGGAGCAGTATCTGGTGCCGTATCTCATGTCCTCGCACCCCGGCTGCACCCTGAACGACGCGGTGGAGCTGGCGGTGTTCCTCAAGCGCACCGGCCACCAGCCGGAGCAGGTGCAGGACTTCTATCCCACGCCGGGCACCATGTCCACCTGCATGTACTATACCGGCATCGACCCCCGCACCATGAAGCCGGTGTATGTGGCCCGGGATCCCCACGACAAGGCGCTGCAACGGGCGCTGCTGCAGTGGGGCCGGGGCGACAGGCGCTCGCTGGTGATCGAGGCGCTGGAGAAAACGGAGCGCACCGACCTGATCGGCTTTACACCGGACTGCCTTATCCGTCCGGTGAAGGGGGAGAAGTACTTCGGCCTGAAGCCGGAGGAGCGGCAGCAGTCGCCCAAAAAGAAAAAGGACGGCCGTCCCCCCAAGCCGGAGGGCACCGTTCACCGGGGCCGCCGCACCGACGGCCAGAAGGGGAAGATGTCCCCCAAGAAGAAGGCCGCCTTTGCCAAGCAGCGGGCGAAAAAGACGAAATAAGATGCAAAAAACACCACCCATCCGGGTGGTGTTTTTGCGTATGTGTTGGGTCATGCGGCGGGGGTGCCGGCGGGTTCATCCGGCTGGGGCAGGTCGTCGGGGACGGTCTGCGCCGGGGCGGTGCGTTTGACGCTGACGGCGGTCAGGATGCTGCCCTCGCCCTCGGCATAGCGGACGGTGACGCTGTCACCCACATTCAGGATCACGGCGGCGGGATCGTCGGCGGCGGAGATGGTGTAGTAGCGCGTCTCGCCGTCCAGGCGGATGAAGTAGACGGTGTTGCCGTCCATGACGGCGCTGCGGAGGTCAGCGATGGTGCCGGACACCTCACCGGAGCCGGTCTCCGGCAGGGTGCTGTCCTCGGGCTTGATCAGGCCGGAATTCAGCAGCATCTGGCGGTAGTTGGTCTCGCACTCCGCCACGGTGGCGCCGGTGGCCACGATCTGATACTGGCTGACGTTGACCATGGCGTACATCTTCACCAGGCCCGCCGCGTCCTTCAGGGCCATGAAGTAGGTGGGCTGCTCCGCCACGTTCAGCAGCAGCGGGAAGGTGGCGGTGTATTTCATCTGCTGCACCTGGCCCTGGGCGGATTCCATGGCGGAGTACTCCTCCGCGCCGGCCACGGCGTAGAACCGGGTCTCCTTGGTGCGCTGGTTGGACAGGATGAAGCCCACGTTGGATTCGTCGGACACCACGGAGGTGATGCCGGTGTACATATACACATCGTCGCCGATGGCGATGTAGTTGTAGCCGTCGGTGGTGACGGTCACCTCGCGCTGGCCGAACAGGGAGTTCCAGAAGCCGTTGATATAGGTGCCGTGATAGTCGTACTGCTGGATGATGAGGTCGGCGGTGTAGACGTGATCCACCCAGGTGGGGATGTCCGCCACGCTGTAATACGCCGTTTCGCCGGTGACGGCGTTCACCAGCACCGCGCCGGTGATGTCCGTGCCGCCGAACAGGCCGATGGTGCGGTCGATCCGGGGACAGACCCACCAGGGGCGGCCCTCCTCGTCAATCTCGAAGGCGGGTTCGTCAAAGAGATAGGTGGGGTAGTGGAAGCGGAGATAGCGGTAGAGGTTGCGGCTGAAATGCTCGGCGGGGGTGTAGCGGATGCCGTCCTGGAGCCGCACCACCTCCACGTTCTGGGTCACCATGTCGATGATCAGGTAGGCGGGCAGACCGGCCTTGCGGTTGTTGAGCCACTTGATGATGTCGCCGTACTGCAGGGTGGTGACCCGGACGGGGCGGCCCTTGTAGTTGATCTGGGTGTAGTTGTCGGCCACCTCGAACTGGGACACCATGTCCGCCAGCTCACCCAGCTTGCGGTTGCCCAGCTTGGCGGCGCTGTCCTTATCCAGCATGGGGATCTGGTCGAAGGAGATCTCCTCCACCTCGGCGGCGAAGTCGCCGGTCTCCACCGTCAGGAGATCCCGGTAGCTGTCGGCCCGGAACACCTGCCAGCCCAGGGCGCTGCCGATCAGCGCGGTGGCTATCAGTGCGACCGCCAGCAGCAGGGGGATCAGGCACTGCTTTTTCAGGAATTTGAAATAGCCCCTGACGCCGCTGCCCTGGAAGCCGGAGGTCAGTACGGCGCACAGGCCGTATACGCCGCACACCAGCAGGGCGAAGGCGTAGAATTCCGGGGCCTTCAGGTTGATGGGGGGCAGGGCGATATAGAAATACGCCGCGGCGAACACCAGCGTGATGGCCAGGTTCAGTACCGTGCGGCCAAAGGGGGTGCCGATGGCCTTGCGGGGCTTGGGGGCATGGCCCTCCCGGTGGAAGGGGTTCTGGCCCTTGAAGCCCTGAAAATTGGGATCGTTCCAGTTGGTATTCATAGGTGCTCCTTTCTGGGGGCATTTCGCGCCCCGGCGCGAGGTACTTTTGGCCGCTGTCCCAAAAGTACCCAAAAGGACAACTTAAACCTGCGGTTTAAGGATCCGCGTACGCTGTCTTGCATCGCAAATTTGTAGCCTTTTACCACGCGTTTGCGGGAGATGGTTGTTATCGTTGCGTATGACGTATCGTCTGTCCTTCCTGCGCCGCTGCCGCTCACGTTCTCAACGGTAGAACTAAGAACGTTGTTCGGCGCAGGCATCAGCGGCAGCGGCGCTGATGAAGAGACAATTCGATGACGAAACGTAAACAGATATCTCCCGCGAACGTGCGGCAGGCAGTTTCAGCTTTATACAGTGCATAGCGCGCCGGGAGGTGAAGGAACCGGAGGTTCCTTCCGGTGCTTTTGCCTACTTTTGTCACTGTTGACAAAAGTAGGTCGCTCCGGGGAGCGAAACTCCCCATCGATATCTCCATTATACCCTACCACCTCCCTTCTTGTACAGCAATTTCAAGTTGCGATTTTCTTTTTCTCCCATTTTTGCCGCAATTTCGGATTGCGCGGGGCGTTCATAAATTGTTTACACAAAACGTCAAAGAAAGTCAAATTTACCTATTGACATTGTGGGCAGACAGGTGTATCATACGGATAAAGGTCAAAGAAAGGCAAAGTCAAACAAAGGAGGTCGAGGAAATGGGTATCTCGGATGTGATCGCCAGCTTTATCCAATCGGCATTGGAGGAGACGGACGGTGTGCTGGAGCTGCAGCGCAGCGATCTGGCCCAGCGGTTCAACTGCGTGCCCAGCCAGATCAACTATGTGATGTCCACCCGCTTCTCCCCGGAGCACGGCTACATCGTGGAGAGCCGCCGGGGCGGCAACGGCTACATCCGGATCACCCGGGTGCGGACAGACCGCAAGACGCTGCTGATGCACGTCATCAATTCCATCGGCGATGAGCTGGACGCCGCCAGCGCCCGGGCCATCGTGCAGAATCTGGTGGACAGCGAGGCCATCTCCGCCGAGGCGGGCCGGTCTCTGCTGGCGGGAACCGGCGACCGGGCCCTGCACCGGGTGGACAAGAGCTACCGCGACATGCTGCGCTCGGATATTTTCAAACAGGTATTGATCCATTTGGTTTGATTTTCCAAAAGGAGGTTATGATTTATGAAATGTGAACGCTGTGGCCAGAGAGAAGCCACTTTCTATTACCAGAGCAATATCAACGGCAGGGTGACACAGGTGCATCTGTGTCCCGAATGTGCGGCAGAGCTGGGCTATACCAGAGGAATGAGCAATAGCTTCCGTTCCTTCCGCCGCAGCTTCTTCGATCCCTTCTCGCTGCTGGAGGATTTCGGTATGCTGTCCAACCGCATGACCGAGTTCCCGGCACCGCTGGAGGAGGCGGCCCGCGCCGCCGCCGGCATCGAGGACACCGTCGACACCCCCGCCGGACTGGTGGGCCGGGACGAGGCGGTGCAGCTCCAGAAGGAGCGTGAGCGCAACGCGCTGGAGAACCAGTTGAAGGCCGCCGTGGACAGCGAGAACTACGAAGAGGCGGCAAGACTGCGGGATGAGCTGAAGAAGCTCTCCGCGTAAGGCGCAAGAAACGAATAAAGGATGTGACCATTTATGAATGAGAATAAATTTACACCCCGTGCGGAAGAATCCCTGCGTCTGGCGCAGGAGGCGGCCCAGGATCTGGGCCATGGCTATGTAGGCTGTGAGCATCTGCTGCTGGGCCTGCTGCGTGAGGAGGAGGGCATCGCCCACCGGGTGCTGTCCGAGTACGGCCTCACCGACGAGATGATCACCGGTATCCTGCAGCGCAGCGTGGGCCAGGGCAGCGCCGGAGAGGCGCCCAGCCAGGGCCTGACACCTCGCGCCAAGAGCGTCATCGAGCTGGCGGTGGGCGAGTCCCACCGGATGGGCGCCGGGTATATCGGCACCGAGCACCTGCTGATGGGGCTGCTGCGCGAGGGCAGCAACATGGCGGTGCCCATCCTGCGCGCCGTGGGCGTGGATCCCCGGAAGATGTACGCCAGCGTGCAGCAGAAGCTCAGTGAGAGCTCGCCCCACACCGTTACCAGCGGTGCAAGCACTTCCAATAAGGAGAACAAGAAGACCGGCAAGACGCTGGAGGAATTCACCCGCGACCTGACCGAGGCCGCCCGTCAGGGCAAGCTTGACCCTGTCATCGGCCGTGACAAGGAGATCCAGCGTGTGATCCAGATCCTGTCCCGCCGTACCAAGAACAACCCCGTGCTGATCGGTGAGCCCGGCGTGGGCAAGACCGCCATCGCCGAGGGGCTGGCCCAGCGGATCGCCGCCGCCGACGTGCCAGAGGAGCTGCTGAACAAGAAGCTGCTGAGCCTTGACCTCAGCGGCATGGTGGCCGGCACCAAGTACCGGGGCGAGTTCGAGGAGCGCATCAAGAACGCGCTGGACGAGGTGAAGAAGGACGGCAACGTGATCCTGTTCATCGACGAGCTGCACACCATCGTGGGCGCAGGCTCCGCCGAGGGCGCTGTGGACGCCGCCAACATCATCAAGCCTGCCCTGGGCCGCGGAGAGATCCGCGTGGTGGGCGCCACCACCCTGAACGAGTACCGCAAGTACATCGAGAAGGACGCCGCGCTGGAGCGCCGGTTCCAGCCTGTCACCGTGGGTGAGCCCTCTGCCGAGGACACCGTGGCCATTCTGAAGGGCCTGCGGGATAAGTATGAGGCACACCACAAGCTGACCATCACCGACGAGGCGCTGGACGCCGCCGTGTCCCTGTCCCGCCGGTACATCAACGACCGGTTCCTGCCGGATAAGGCCATCGACCTGATGGACGAGGCCGCCTCCCAGGTGCGCATGAAGGCGGAG
Organism: uncultured Eubacteriales bacterium; assembly: GCA_900552725.1. Lineage (GTDB taxonomy): Bacteria > Bacillota > Clostridia > Oscillospirales > Oscillospiraceae > Vescimonas. The sequence continues at coordinate 9,565 of USAT01000074.1, forward strand.
AGTGCCTCCCCCGACCTGAAGTCGCTGGAGGAGAAGATCGCCGCGCTGCGCCGTGAGAAGTCCGAGGCCATCACCGCGCAGGACTACGAAAAGGCCGCACAGCTCCGGGACATCGAGAAGAATTACACCGATCAGGTGGAGATCGAGCGGGACAACTGGCGCAGGAAGCTGAGCCAGAACCGCGGCACCGTCACCGCCGAGGACATCGCCAATGTGGTGGCCGGCTGGACCGGCATCCCCGTCACCCGGCTGACCGAGGACGAGAGCATGCGCCTGCTGAAGCTGGAGGAGACCCTACACCAGCGTGTGGTGGGTCAGGATGAGGCTGGGGCCGCCGTGGCAAAGGCCATCC
>USAT01000075.1 GCA_900552725.1 uncultured Eubacteriales bacterium
ATGTGTTAAGCACGCCGCCAGCGTTCGTCCTGAGCCAGGATCAAACTCTCTATAAATTGTATCTAAACGATGTTTCCACCGTTCAAATCTTTACAGAGCTATTTGTCATAGCTTCAAAAACTTTTTATCCTTACTCTCCCCGGTAATTGACTTAACCCGTGAAGAGCAAGCTTCAGTTGCGTTCCAAACCGCTTTCGCAGTCTCTCACGCTCCCGTCTGGTGCTTTTCGTTTCGTTCGTTGTTTAATTTACAAGGTACACGCTCCACAACCGCGGAACAGTCATTATTTTATCACATGTCAGCCATCTTGTCAACTACTTTTTTCATCTTTTTTCGATGTTTTTCGTCGGCTCGATTTCGACCGGATCGCTGTCTCTCGCGGACAGCTAGGTTAGATTACCACATCTTTCCAGGGTTGTCAACGCTTTTCTACTCTATTTTTCCATGTTTGATGGCAGCTCAAAATCCATAACTTCACCTTATGTCAAAATTCAGTTCGCCCTTCCGTTTTGCACAAGTGCCCATTCCGTTTTTCGCCGCATCTTGTGGATTCTCCCTATTTACTTTCGCCCCGCAAAGTAGTAAAGTATTCGCAACAAAGTTCAACAGCGATGATGGACATCCAGTAAGACACTGTGATCATCTTCTTCAGAGAGCGGCCGGTGGTGCAAGGCCGCGGAGATACAGCGTCCCAATTACCGTCCTGAGCCGCGCCCCGAAGCTCCTGATGAGTGGTAGGCGGCGCCGGGTGCGCCCGATATCGCGCTGCGGATATGATTGTATCCTATGAGGCCGCGCAAGCGGTAAACTGAGGTGGTACCACGGGTTTGACTCGTCCTCTGTGTCCTTTTGGGACATGGAGGACGTTTTTTTATTGCGATCAACGCGAAGGAGCGAGAAATATGATGACATTTACCGGCATGAAACGATACCCGCGGCGGCGGGATCATCAAGAAACACAGAGAAGCACCGCCGCGCTGTGACGGCCATTGCACAGCACAAATAATTTTGAATTTCAAGGAGGAGCGCATTATGCCCGCCATTACATTTTACAAGCACGAACCCATCCCCATGGAGATGCACAAGGTAAAGATCGTCCAGCAGCTTCAACTGCTGCCCACGGAGCAGCGGCTGCAGCGGATGCAGGCCGCCGGGTTCAACACCTTCCAGCTTCACAACAAGGACATCTTTCTGGATATGCTGACGGACTCCGGCGTCAACGCCATGTCCGACCGGCAGCAGGCCGCCATGCTGATGGCCGACGACGCCTACGCCGGATCGGAGACCTTCTACAAGATGCAGGCCAAGCTGCAGGAGCTGTTCGGCATCGAGCACTGCCTGCCCGCCCACCAGGGCCGCGCCTGCGAGAATATCCTGGCCACCCGGTTCGTCAAGCCCGGCAACTGCGTCATCATGAACTACCACTTCACCACCGCCAAGGCCCACATCACCCGTCTGGGCGGCCGCGTGGAGGAGCTGGTGAAGAAGGAGGGCCTGGAGAGCCACAGCGACCTGCCCTTCAAGGGCGACATTGATCTGGACGCGCTGGCCGCCTGCATCCAGCGTGAAACGCCGGAGAACATCCCCTTCGTCCGGCTGGAGGCCGGCACCAACCTGATCGGCGGCCAGCCCATCTCCTACGCCAACATGAAGGCCGCCACCGCCATCTGTCACCGCCACAGCCTGCTGACGGTGCTGGACGCCTCCCTTCTGCAGGACAACCTGTACTTCATCAAGACCCGCGAGAATGGGATGCAGGACAAGTCCATCCGTGAGATCACCCGCATGATCGCCGACCTGTTCGACATCATCTACTTCTCCGCCCGGAAGTTCGGCTTCGCCCGGGGCGGCGCCATCCTGGTGCGGGACGAGGAGCTGTTCCACTCCATGGAGGATCTGATCCCCATGTTTGAGGGGTTCCTCACCTACGGCGGCATGTCCGTGAAGGAGATGGAGGCCATGACGGTGGGCTTTGAGGAGACCATGGACATGGACGTGATCTCCCAGGGGCCCCAGTTCATCGACTACTGCGTGAAGCGGCTGGACGAGTACGGCGTGCCGGTGATCACCCCCGGCGGCGGTCTGGGCGCCCACATCGACGTAAAGGAGTTCCTGCCCCATGTGCCCCAGAGCCAGTACTCCGCCTGCGCCCTGTCCTGCGCGCTGTACATCTGCGGCGGCATCCGGGGCATGGAGCGGGGCACCCTCTCCGAGGAGCGGGAGCCGGACGGCACCGAGCGCATCGCCAGCATGGAGCTCCTGCGCCTGGCCTTCCCCCGCCGGGTATTCACCCTGTCCCAGACGGAGTACGTCATCGACCGGGTGAAGTGGCTGTTTGACCACCGGGATCTGGTGGGTGGCCTGCGGTTCGTCCACGAGCCTGCCACCCTGCGGTTCTTCACCGGCGTACTGAAGCCCATCGGCGACTGGCCGGAGAAGTTGGCCGCCGCGTACAGAGCCGATTTTGGTGATGAACAATGATAAAAAAAGGATGCAAGCTCTCGCTTGCATCCTTTTTTTATACAATATCATACAGCGCCCGCAGGTCGTCGATCTCGTAGTCGACGCGGAGATCGGCAGGACGCGGGGTGTGCTTGGGGTTGTACCAGCAGCAGGGCAGGCCGTAGTTGTTGGCGCCCCGGATGTCGCTGGAGATGCTGTCGCCGATCACCAGGCAGTTGTCCTTTGTGATGCCGTCGATGTGGGCGAACACATAGTCAAAATACGCCGTGGATGGCTTGGCCGCGCCCGCCTCCTCGCTGATGAAGGCGGCGGTGATGTCGGGGACGATGGGGCTTTTCGCCAGACGGCCACGCTGGACGGAGGCCACCGCGTTGGTGACCAGATACAGCTTGTGGCTGCGGGCAAGGGTATGGCACACCTCCTCGGCGTAGGGCAGCATGAAAGCGCACTGGCCCAGGGTGGCGAGGTGCAGGGCGTTGCAGCCCTCTGCGTCCCGGTCAAGGCCCATGGCCGCCAGGAAGTTGCGGAAACGCTGCACCACAATGAACTCCTTGGTATATTCGCCCCGGTCAAAGGCCGCCCACATCTCGTTGTTGCAGCGCTCATAGAGCGCAAACGTCTCGTCGCTGTCGGGGATATCGAACTGGCGGCAGACAGCGTGGAACGCCTCCTGGTTGGCCCGGTCGAAGTTGAACAGAGTATTATCCGCGTCGAATAGTAAGTAGGTGTATTTCATATAGGTATGTCCTTACACAAACAGATCGTTTTCCGCCGGGCGGGCGTAGACCTCCTCCAGCTCGCTCTTGTGGTAGAGATAGCCGGGATCGTCGTAGTATTTGGCCCCGGTGGGACAGCCCTTGACGCAGGCGCAGCACTTGATGCAGATGCCGGGCACCTGGGACGGGTCGTTGGGGTCGATGCTGCCCATGGGACAGTGGGCGGCGCACCAGCCGCAGCCGCTGCACTTGGTCATGTCCGTCTTGGGCTTCACCTTCAGGATATTGATGGGGTTCCCGTGGCGGTCACGGGGCGTATAGTAGGGCCGGATGGGGTCGCAGCCGCCCACGGTGACGGGAGTGGTGTCCCCTGCCGCCAGCTTGGCGGCGATACGGTCGGCGAAACCGTCCATCTCCGCCATGTCGGCATCGTTGGGACGGCCCGCGCCCAGCGTGCGGGAGAAGCTGTGCTCTCCCACAAAGGCCGCGCCCGCCACGCAGGTGAAGCCGTCGGCAGTCAGCAGCTTACTGAGCTCCATCAGGGCGTCATCATAGTTCCGGTTGCCGAACAGCACCACCGGAACGGCCAAAGCCCCCTCACCGCGCACCAGATCCCGCAGATATGGCATCAGCAGATTGGGCACGCGGCCCGCGTAGGTGGGACAGCCCACCACCGCCAGATCGCCCGCCGGGATGGTCAGTTCCTTCTTCCGCACCTCCGGCAGGGTATAGCTATACTCGGTGTAGGCCGCGCCCAGCCTGTCCGCCAGACGGCGGGCAATGCGGCGGACGGTCTTTTCCGTGGTGCCGGTGCCGCTGAAATACACGGCGTGAACGGCGGCAATGGACATGGTGACCCCTCCTTCTCTCACACGGGCCGTCAGACCTGAAAGTCCTCCGGCGACAGCTTGGACGTATTCAACTCCGCGGGCCGGGGCGGCACGCGGCGCAGGGGATCGTAGCGGAAGGCGGGACAGCTCTCCGTATCCTCCACCACGCCCCGCTTGACGCAGGCTATATGCTCCGCGTCAATGCGGCTGCCCCGGGCACAGTAGGCGCAGCGGGGCTCGATATTCTTCCGGAACAGCTTCATGGTTCCCTCCCTCTCTCTTGCCGGTCTTACAGGCTGTACAGCCTGATCTGGCCGTCCTCGGCGGTGGCCTTCAACTGGGTGACGGGATGCTCGAAGGCGTCGATGATCAGGTTGGCCATGGGATCCTCCAGCTCCTTCTGGATGCAGCGGCGCAGGTTCCGTGCGCCGTAGGCGGCGGAATAGGACTTCTTCACCAGCACGTCCACCACGCCGTCGTCGTACATGAAGCCGAAGCCCTTGTCGGCCAGGGAGGTCTTCAGTTCGTCCAGCATGATGCGGGCGATATCCCGGAAGTTCTCCTCAGTGAGCTGGTGGAAATAGATGACCTCGTCCACACGGTTGATGAACTCCGGCCGCAGGAAGTCCCGCAGGGCCTTCATGACCCGCTCCTTGCCCTGATCACCGGCGGACTTATCAAAGCCCACCGAACCGGCGGCCTTGTCGGAGCCGGCGTTGGAGGTCATGACGATGACCGTATTCTCGAAATTCACCTTGCGGCCATGGGCGTCGGTGATCTGGCCGTCGTCCAGAATTTGCAGCAGCACATTCAGCACATCCGGGTGGGCCTTCTCGATCTCGTCGAACAGCACCACGGAATAGGGCTTGCGGCGGATCTTCTCCGTCAGCTGGCCCGCCTCGTCATAGCCCACATAGCCGGGAGGGCTGCCCACGATGCGGGACACGGAGTGCTTCTCCATAAACTCGGACATATCCAGCCGGATCAGGCTCTCCGGCGCGTTGAAGAGGTCGTCGGCCAGCTGCTTCACCAGCTCGGTCTTGCCCACGCCGGTGCTGCCCACGAAAATGAAGCTGACGGGCTTGTGCTTGGGGCTGATGCCCACCCGGTTGCGGCGGATGGCGGCGGCCACGGCGGCCACGGCCTCGTCCTGGCCCACGATGTGCTTCTTCAGGCGGTTCTCCAACTGGCTCAGCCGCTGGAATTCCTCCTCCTTGATCTTGCTGGCGGGGATCTTCGTCCACATCTCGATGACGCGGGCGATGTTGTCCATGGTCAGGGTGGGCGTGCCCTTTGCCTTGATGTTCTCCAGCTCCTGCTGCAAGCGGATCTGCTCGCTGCGCAGCTGGGCGATCCGGGCGTAGCGCTGATCCATCTGCTCCGGGGTCTGCTCCTCCTCCGGCGTCTCCGAGGACAGGGTCTCCTGCTCGGTGGCGATGGCGGCAAGCTGCTGCTCCAGCTCCATGCGGCGGTTGATGTCCGCGTCGTGAAGGTTCATGTCGGAGCAGGCCTCGTCGATGAGGTCGATGGCCTTGTCAGGCAGATAGCGGTCGGTGATATACCGCTCGGACAACTGCACCGCCTGGCGCAGCACGCCGTCGGGGATGGACACGCCGTGGAACTGCTCATAGTAGTGGGCGATGCCCCGGAGAATTTTCAGCGTGTCCTCAATGTTGGGCTCATTGACGGTCACCGGCTGGAAGCGGCGCTCCAGAGCGGTGTCCTTTTCGATGTGCTTGCGGTACTCGTTGAAGGTGGTGGCGCCGATCACCTGGATCTCGCCGCGGCTGAGAGCGGGCTTCAGGATATTGGCGGCGTTCATGCTGCCCTCGGCGTCCCCCGCGCCCACAATGTTGTGTACCTCGTCGATGACCAGGATGATGTTCCCAGCCTTGCGGATCTCCTCGATCAGGCCCTTCATGCGGCTCTCGAACTGGCCGCGGAACTGGGTGCCCGCCACCAGGGCCGTCAGGTCAAGGAGATAGACCTCCTTATTGCGCAGCTTGAAGGGCACCTCCCCGGCGGCGATGCGTTGGGCCAGTCCCTCGGCAATGGCGGTCTTGCCCACGCCGGGCTCACCGATGAGGCAGGGGTTGTTCTTCTGGCGGCGGTTCAGGATCTGCACCACCCGCTCGATCTCCTGCTCACGGCCGATGACGGCGTCCAGCTTGCCCTGCCGGGCCCGCTGGCTGAGGTTGATGCAGTAGTTGTCCAGAAACTTCCGCTTTTTCTCGGTCTTGCGGCCGCCGCCGTTGTTGGGGGCGGCGCTGCCCTCGCCGGAGGGCTGCTGGGTCTGGGCGGGGGGATTGCTGCCGTTATTGCCGAACAGCCGGTTCAGGAAGGGGAAGGTGGCGGTCTTGCCGCTCTCCTCGTCGTCCTCGTCGCCGTCCTCGGCCTCGGGCAGCTCCTCCGCGCCGCCGAATGCCTGCATCATCTCGTTGGAGATGTTGTCCAGATCCTCCGGCGTGATGCCCATGCGCTTCATCATCTCGTCCACCTGGGGCAGGCCCAGCTGGGCGGCGCACTTCAGGCACAGGCCCTCGTTGACCTGCTCGTTCTTCTCGTTGAGGCGGGAGATGAACACCACCGCCACGTTTTTCTTACATCTTGAACAAAGGGTAGGCTGCATATGGTTCCTCCAAATCAGAAACTGGCGTAAGCGTTTTGTGCCCATAGCCAATAGAATTGCGGTTTTTGGGGTGATTTTCGCGCTGATCGCAATAGGTCCGATAATCGTCCGTAGGGGCCGGCGTCCTCGACGGCCCGCCGTAAATGCGGCGCACCATCGGTAGAAATCCGTAGGGGCCGATGCCCACATCGGCCCGCCGTATCACACAGCGGGTTCTTATCACCGTCCGTAGGGGCCGGCGTCCTCGACGGCCCGCACGGTATACGACGGCATTTTCGGTAAACGACGGGGCGTCGGGGACGCCGCCCCCTACAACGATGGGGCGTACCCCTTATGTTTTTCTCCCACGCTCGCTCACCACAGCATGGCAATCAGATCCATGGGGCTGTGCTGGGCGAAATATTGCAGAAGGTGCGTCTTTTGCAGGGTGGCGGCGTCCACCAGCCCTGTCCACTGCACCACGCTGGCGGCGGCGAACATCACCAGTATGCCCAGGCACAACCCCAGGGCCGCGCCGCCCAGGCGGTTCAGAAAGCCCAGCACCGGGGCACGGGCCGCCAGCTGCAATGGGCTTGTGATCAGCCGCAGCAGCAGCGACAGAAGCAGAAACGACACCACGAACAGCACGCCGTACACCAGCGACCGCACCAGCCCGGTGACGGCGCCCTCCAGCAGGTTTTTGCCCGCCTCCACGGCGCTGTCCATGGCTCTCTTGGCGATGCCGGTGATGGCGTCAAAGTCCACCAGTCCGGCCAGCGCCTCATTGTCGGACGCGGCGGCGGCCGTGACGGCCTCCTGGCTGTGTCCGTCGGTCAGCCGGTCCAGGATACGCTCCTGCACCCGGGGCGTCACCCAATCGGTGACCGGGTCAGCCAGCAGATTGGCCACGATGCCGCTGCCCACCAGGGCCACCGCCAGGATCACCACGCTCAGCAGGCTGCTGACGAAGCCCCGGCTGCCGCCGATCACCAGGCACAGCAGCAGGATCGCCGCGATGACCACATCTAATATCAGGGAAACACTCATAAAAACTCCTTTTGCCCTTACGGCAGATACAGCGAAGCGCCGGCGGCGCCCGCCAAAACGGCGCTGCCGTCCTCACGCATCAGGACGGCCCGCGCCTCGCTGACGTCGGGCAGCGTGGCTACCTCCGTCAGGTACTTGTCATAGATGGTCAGCCGGTCGCTGAACAGCACCGCCACATAGCGGCCCGCGGTGGACATATCCAGCACCTCGCCGTCAATGTCGCAGCCGCCCAGCTCGTTGCCGTCGTTGTCCACGGTGATCAGGCTGGCAAAGCCGCCGGACTTATACCGGCTGAGAAGCAGCGCCGCCCAGTCGCCGTCGCCGGTGGCGCAGCGGCGCAGATACTGGCCGCCGTAGGAATAGCTGGAGCGCAGCGCGCCGTCGGTATCCAGCAGATAGAGCCCCTGCTCCGACACGGCGCAGAAGGACTTCTGCATGGTCTCCAGGGCGTAGACCGCGCCGCCGTTGATGGCGGTGGCGGCCACCTCCTTATCGCTGTTGGTGCGGTACAGCACCAGGAAGCTCTGGAAACCGCCGTCCTCCTGTCCCATGGTCACCGCCGCCAGCGTGCGGTCATCCCGGCCCAGGGCGGCGGTCATGACGAACCGCTGGGCGGAGAGATAGGTAAACACCGCCGTGCCGCTGCTGTCCCACACGGTGACAGCGGCCTTGGCGCCGCTTTTATTATAGGTAGCGGTCACATAGCCGTGAGGGTTGACGGTGACGGAGAGCAGCTCGCCCTCGGTCTCCTGCTGCCAGCGCAGGCCCTTGCTGTCCAGGGCGTACAGCACTGTGCCGCCGATGTCATAGGCCACGGCCACGTCGCCGCCGGACACCAGATCCGGGTGCAGGAAGCGAACGCTGTTCTGATACAGCACCTGGCTGCGCTCGTCCAGCACCCGCACCTGATTGGCGGCCACCGTCACCAGGCTGCCGTTCAGGGCGGCAAAGCGGCTGGTGGCGTCGTTTTCATAGTAATAGAGCTTGGCGCAGCCGGTCTCGTCCTTCTCGGCCCGGGCGTAGATGATACTGCGGCGCAGGCCGTCAAAGCTGTTGGCGTCCCACAGGACAGCGACGGCCACCACGCCCAGCACGATCACCACCGCCAGCGTCAGCCACAGCCATTTGCGGGGCTTTTTTCGCTGCTGCACACGGCGGGGCTGCTCCTCCTGCACGTCGCCGGGCTGGAAATCATAAATTTTTTGGGTGTCTCTTTTCATGGTCTCCCTCCCTTTCACGGTGGATGTCAGCGTTCCAGGCGTTCGTCGTCGTACCAGACGCGGGTCAGATACAGGCCGCCCGGCGGCGCCGTCGGTCCCGCCAGGGTGCGGTTGCCGCTGTCGAGAATGACGGGGATATCCTCCGGCGTCAGCTTCCCCTCGGCGGCGTACAGCACGGTGCCGGTGATGGCCCGTACCATATTATACAAAAATCCGTCGGCGCATACCTTCAGCTCCAGCAGCTCCCCGCTGCGGGTGACCCGGCAGTAGTAGATGGTGCGCACTGTGCTGCGGACATTGGTGCCCACAGAGCGGACGGCGGCGAAATCGTGGGTGCCCTCGAACATCCGGGCGGCGCGGTCCATCACCGCCTCGTCCAGCTTCTTGGGATAGAAATAGGCGCGGTTGACATAAAACGGGTTCTTGATGCGGGAGTTATAGATGCGGTAGGTGTATTCCTTCTTGACGCAGGAGCCGATGGCATTGAAATCGTCCGCCACCTCAAAGGCGGCCTTGACGGCGATATCCTCCGGAATGTGGGTATTGACGGCGAAGGGCAGGCGATCCAGCGGGATGCGGGAATCGGTGCGGAAATTGGCCACATAGTGCTCGGCGTGGACGCCGGCGTCGGTGCGGCCGCAGCCGGTGAGCTTGACGCCGTGGCCGCAGACCATGCTGAGGCCACGCTCCAGCGTCTGGGCCACGGAGACCTCCGTTTTCTGCACCTGCCAGCCGTGGTAGGCGCTGCCGTTATACATCAATGTCAGGGCGATATTGCGCATAGGTTCTCCTTCATGGGGTGGTGGGGCGGCGGCCGGCAAATGTTGTAGGGCGGGGTGACCACA
>USAT01000076.1 GCA_900552725.1 uncultured Eubacteriales bacterium
AGTTTCAGCCGGACAATCAGGACTACGCCCGCCGGTTTCATGCCCTGATGGACCGCTTTGCCGACGATCAGCCTTTGCGAAAAGAGCTTTTGGGGCTGGCGGACCTCCACGGTCTCATCAACTGCCGCCACAAGCACTTCTTTTTTCAGGCCGGCGTCCAGCTGGGTCTGGCTTTGGGCAGTATCGCCGTTTTGCGGCAGGAGTGAATCTTGAAAAATCTGTCGAATTGTGGTATTTTTGAGGAAGAAACTTCTTCCGCAAGGATGGATGTGCTATGAACGCAAACGCGATCCGCCTCCGCAGCGGCACCTTGGATTCCCTTCGTGGACTGACCCTGTTCAGCATGATCGCCTATCACCTCTGCTGGGATCTGGTGTATCTCCGGGGCCTGCCGTGGGCCTGGTATAACGGCTTTTGGGCGTATATCTGGCAGCAGAGCATCTGCTGTACCTTTATTCTGCTCTCCGGGTATTGCTGTCAGGCCAGCCGCCACCCTATCCGCCGGGGAGCGATCAGCTTTTTCGGTGGTGCCGCCGTGTCTCTGGCAACAACTCTGGTAACGCCGGAGGAGCCGATCCGGTTCGGCGTGCTGACTTTTTTAGGGACTGCCGCCCTGCTGACCGTCCCTCTCCGTCCTCTGTTGGCCCGGATCCCGCCCCGGCTGGGGCTTATCCTCAGCTTTTCCCTGTTTCTGCTGGCGCGGGATGTGAATCACGGCTATCTCGGCTTTGCTTGGGTGCCGCTGCTGCGGCTGCCCCGTGGCTTGTACTCAAATCTCGCCACCGCCGGTCTGGGTTTTCCCGCCCCCGCATTTGCGTCCTCAGACTATTTCGCCCTGCTGCCGTGGCTCTTTCTGTTCTGGACCGGGTTCTATCTCTACCGACTGCGGCCGGAGATCCCCGCCCTGCCGGATATTCGCCTGCCGGGGCTGTCCGTTATAAGCCGTCACTCTCTGCTGCTCTATCTGCTGCATCAGCCGGTGCTGTACGCCGCGCTGGTGCTGCTGCCCACCATTTTGTAAGGAGGTCCTTCCTATGTCCCATCAACTGATCGTTGCCATCGGCCGGGAATCCGGCAGCGGCGGACTGGATATCGCCCATGCGCTGGCGGAGCGGCTTCAGCTCCCTCTGTTCGACAAGAGCATCCTGCAAAAAGCCGCAGAGGACAAGGGCGTCAGCGCCGAAACGCTGGAGCGCTACGATGAGCGCCCTTACTCCCCCCTGTTCTGCCGCTCCGTCCGGGGCATCAGCAGCGCCCCGGAGGACTGCGTGGCCCAGATGCAGTTTGAGCTGCTGCGCCAGCACGCTAACGCCGGAGAATCCTTCGTGGTACTGGGCCGCTGCGCTGAAGAGGTGCTGGCGGACCGGGAAGGGCTGGTATCCATCTTCGTCCGGGCGGATCTGGATTTCCGGGTCAAGCGCACCCCTCTGCCGGAGGAGGAAGCCTTGGACTTCATCAAGCATCAGGACCGGCAGCGGCGGATCTACCATGACCAGCACTGCAAAGGTGACTGGGGCGATGCCAAATGCTACGATCTGGTGATCAACAGCGCCCGGCTGGACATCCCCGGCACCGTGGATATTCTGGAACAATACATCCGCTCCCGGGCCGCTCAGTTCGATGATCGGCCTGCCGGTGAATAAAGGAGGTCCTATGTCCGTACAAAAGAAAGAAAAAGCCATGTGGGAAATGCTGGACCGTTTCTTTCTCCGAGTCCTGGGGGAAAAAGAGGGAACGGCGGTCATGGCGGAAAGCCGGGAACAAGCCGCATCGTTTTTAGCCAGCTCTCAGGAGACCTCCCCCTCCCGGCGCGCCCTTATGCAAAGTAAGATCCTGCCGCGGGTCGCAGTCTACACTGTATTGAAGCGCCGGGGGCTGGATGCTGAAAAGCTCATGGAAAAATATGTGCGGGAGGTACAGGGGCCCGCCTCCCATGACCGGTACACCGGCCTGGAATGGGTTCCCCGTTTCTTCTCGGTATTTCGCTGGGCCTTCCGGAAAACAACCTCCTCCAGCGACGCCTGGGTCAGCACCTTTGAGGAGCAGCCGGAGGAATTTGACCTGACCATCCACCAGTGTCTCTGGCATGATACCTGCGTATCATGCGGCTGTTCGGAAGTCTGCCGTTTTTTCTGCGAATGTGACAATTACGCCTTCGGTGATCTGAAAAAAGTCGGTTTCCGACGCACCCAGACATTGGGGACCGGCGGGGATTGCTGCGATTTCCACTTCTACAAGAAATAACAGAAACGGAGATGTCCTTTTAGGACAGCGCCGTTTTTCTACGGTATCCCATAAAGTCCCGTCAGCGGGTCCCGGAACAGGGCGATGTGGGGCGGCGAAAAGGTCCACCAGACAAACAGAAATGCCAGCACCCACAGCCACACCAGTCCCGCCACCTGGCATCCCATCTTCCAAAGCCGCCGCTGACGGTGAAGCAGATCGTCCATCCAAAATGTCACCGCCGCCGACAGATAGAAGATGGCCGCGTCCGCCCAGAGTGTGTGATCTCCCCAAATGCCGGTGTAGGTATAATACAATGTGGGGATCAGGGCCAGCCCCGCCGTGACGCTGACCGCCCGGGCCGCCAGCAGGCCGTCCCGTTCTCCCATGCAGAACTGTACCGCTGTAAAAAGGAACACCGGAAAAAACAGCAGCTTCATGTGTTCCCATACGGATTCATTCACAGCGCAGAATACCCCCGCCAGCAGCGCCCCGCCGCTCCACCTGTACGCGAAGTGGGCCAAGGTGCCCAGCACCGCTGCCGTAAGAAAGCCCGTCAGGGGCCAGAACCGCCACCGTCTCCCCATAATGACCTCCCGCCCGAAAAAATGGAAGCACAGCATTGACTGTGCTTCCATTTTATGCGATTTATTTTATTTTATGCGAAAACGGCCTGCACCAGAACCATGTACAGCGCCGTGCCCCCGGCGATAGAGAACAGCACGTTCCGCTTCCACAGATGCAATCCCACCACGGCGGCAGAGGCCAGCAGCTCCGGTGCACCATGGGTCCCGGAGAGCCAGGAGACGTTTTTGAAGCAGTACACCGTCAGCAGGCCCATCATGGCAGGCGACAGCACCTTGCCCAGATACAGCACCACCGCCGGCGGGTCCTTCTTCTCCGGGAAGAGCCAGAAGGGAAGCCAACGGGTGAACTGCGTCCCCGCAGCGATGGCCAGAATGGTGATGAGGGCCTGAACGCTTGTCATTTGCACAGTTTTTTCCTCCCTCCCAGTAAAACGGCCAGCAGTAAGATCATGGCGGGGATCAGGAAATTATCCGGGCCAAACACCGCCAGACTTGCTGCGGTGCAGACCATGCCGATGATCCCGGCGGCCCGGTTTTCCTTTTTCTTCACCTGTTCCAGCAGCAGCACGATAAACAGCGCCGTCAGCGTAAAATCCAAACCGGTGGTGTCAAAGGTAAGCAGCCCGCCCACAGCGTTCCCCAGCGTGCAGCCCACCTGCCAGTAAAGGTAGTCCAGCAGTGAGATCCAGAAGTAGAAGTCCCTCCGGGCTACGCCCTCCGGCGGCTCCAGTGTGGATACCAGAGAAAAGGTCTCGTCCGTCAGGGTACAGATCAAAACAGGGCGAACCGGGCCAGTGCCCCGGTACTTTTCCAGCATGGAAAGGCCGTAAAAGGCGTGGCGGGCATTGACCATCACGGACATCAGCAGCGCCTGAAAGGGGTCGAAGGCCGCCGTCAGCAGCGAGACGCCCACAAACTGCATACTGCCGCAGTAGCAGATCATGCTCATGGTGATGGACCAGCCGATCCCATATCCAGCGGTCCGCAGCAGGATGCCGAAGGCCGCGCCCAGACAGAGATACCCCGTCATCACCGGGACGGTGGCAGGTAAAGCGGCCCGCAGAGCGGCGCTTCGATTTTTTACGATGGCTTCATGTTCTTCCATATGCACATACCCATTTCGCAAGCAGTTTTAATACGCAGAGTATAACGGCAGGAGATTTCCCTGTCAATTCCGTTTCGGGATATAAAACTTCATGCATGAGCATGCGCACCACGAAAATGCACAAATGCCAATGCATGAAGTTTTCGTGCATCATTTCCGGTTGCCCCGCAGGGGCGAGGGAATGGCACATTTCTTATTTTGCTATGCACTATGATAAGGCCGCGCTTTCGCCCTAAGTCATCTGATACACAGCTTCATCAGCGGCTGTCTGCGCATTTTCTCAAAGACGCTTGGTGGTTTTGAAGGTTCTTACATCTTCTCCGGAGCATCCACGCCGATGAGCTTCAGGCCGTTCTTCAGCACCATGCGGGTATCGTCCGCCAGCTTGAGACGGGCGGCAGCCACCCGAGGCTCCTCGCCCCGGATGCGGCAGGCGGTATAGAACCGGTGGAAGCAGGCCGCCAGCTCCTGCAGGCAGCGGTTGATGTGGCTGGGGTCATAGTCCCGTGCCGCCAGCTTGATCTCCTCGCAGTACTGAGCGATCTGCTTGATGAGGGCCTTTTCTGCTTCGCCGGACAGCAGGCTCAGGTCGGCGGTCTCCGGCACGGTCACGCCGTCAGTCTCCAAGGCCCGCAGCAGGGAGCAGATCCGGGCGTGGGCATACTCTACATAATAGATGGGGTTCTCACTGTCCTCCCGGACGGCCAGACCCAGGTCGAATTCCATCTGCGTGTCGGGCTTGGCGTTGAAATACCAGCGGGCAGCATCCACGCTGACCTCGTCCAGCAGGTCGTGGAGGGAAATGGCCTTGCCGGTACGCTTGGACATCCGGACCACCTCGCCGTCCCGCAGCAGCTTCACCAGCTGCATGAGCACGATATCCAGCCGCTCGGAGCCATTGAGTCCCAGCGCGTCCAGCGCGCCCTTCAGACGGGCCACATGGCCGTGATGGTCGGCGCCCCAGATGTTGATGACCTTGTCGAAGCCGCGGACGGCGAACTTGTTGCGGTGATAGGCGATGTCCGCGGCGAAGTAGGTGTAGAAGCCGTTGGCCCGGCGGAGCACGTCATCCTTCAGATCCAGCTTTTCAATGTCCGCTTCCTTTTTGCCCTGCTTGCGGAAGTGATCCCGCAGAATATCGGCCGTCTTCAGCCACAGAGCGCCGTCCTTTTCGTAGGTCCAGCCCTTTTCCGTCAGCAGATCCACAGTCTCGGCCACATAGCCGCTCTCGTGGAGGGTAGACTCGTAAAACCAGGTATCGTAATGGATCTTATAGCGCTCCAGATCCGTCTTCATGCGGGGCAGGTTCACAGAAAGGCCGAACTGCGCCAGCGCGTCCTGCCGCTCCTGCTCGGAGGCATTCAGCAGGCTGTCGCCGTGCTCGTCATAATAGGCCTTGGCCAGTTCCTTGATGTCCTCGCCCTGATAGCCGTCCTCCGGGAAGGCGATGGAAGCCTCGCCATTGATGAGCTGGAGGTAACGGACCTCGATGGAACGGGCAAACTTGTCGATCTGGTGTCCGGCGTCGTTGACATAGAACTCTCTGGACACATCCGCGCCGCAGGCGGCGAGGACGGAGGCCAGCGTATCGCCCAGCACGCCGCCCCGGGCGTTGCCCATGTGCATGGGGCCGGTGGGGTTGGCGGAGACGAACTCCACCATGATCTTGCGGCCCTTCAGCATGTCGCTGCAGCCGTAGTCCGGGCCCGCCGACTCGATGGCCGTCACGGTATCGCCGAACCACTTGTCACCCAGGCGGAAGTTCATGAAGCCGGGGCCCGCGATCTCCACGGAGGTGAAGTAGCTGCCCTCCAGCGCCATATGCTCCGTCAGAATCGTCGCCACCTGACGGGGGTTCATCTTCATGGCCTTGGCCGCCGCCAGGCAGAAGGTGGTGGTGTAGTCGCCGTTGGACACGTCCTTGGGGATCTCCACCGACGGCTCGACGGTGACGCCCTCCGGCAGGAGGTTTTCCTTTACAGCAGCGGTATAGGCCTGCTTTGTCAGCCCCTGCACCTGTTCCTTGGCTTTTTGGATCATATTCATATCGGTCCTCTCTCCTTAGTATTTGTCGATATCCACTTCCAGCACCTGAGGGGCCGGTTCCCGCAAAAACTGCGGGGCCAGCGCGCCGAAATCGCCGGTGATGTCGCTGGCGTACAGGGTGATGCCGCCCGGCCGCTCGCTGCACAGGGCGTCGTGCGCCGTCAGCGAATCCTTCAACTGCCGGGCCGCCTGGGCGCCGGAGTCCACCAGCGTTACGCCGGGGCCCATGACCTGGGCCACCACCTCCTCCAGCAGGGGATAGTGGGTGCAGCCCATGATGAGGGTGTCGATGCCCTCCGCCTTCAGCGGCTCCAGATACTCCCGGGCCACCGTCTCAATGACGCAGTCGCCCACCCGGTAGCGGCCGTTTTCCACCAGCGGCACGAACAGGGGACAGGCCCTGGCAATAACGGTCACGTCGCCGTCCATGGCGGCGAGGGTGCGCTCATACGCGCCGGAGCGCACCGACGCGGCGGTGGCGATCAGCCCCACCCGCTTGTTGCGGGTGGCGGCCAGCGCACGGCGGCAGGCGGGCTCCACCACGCCCAGGATGGGCAGGTCGCTCTCCCGCTGCAGCTCCGGCAGCACGTTGCTGGACACGGTGCCGCAGGCCACCAGCAGCGCCTTGATGTCAAAGCTCCGCAGGAAATGCACATCCTGCCGGGCGTATTTCAGCAGAATTTCACGGGATCTTCCGCCGTAGGGGACACGGGACGTGTCTCCGAAGTATATAATGTTCTCGAAGGGCAATATGCTGCGGATCTCCCGCACGGCAGTCAGCCCGCCGAGACCGGAGTCAAATACCCCGATGGGCCGTTCGTCCATACACCCACTCCTTGCTTGCAAATTTAACTGGCATAATATTATACTATGCTCTTGCGCCATTCACAAGCAAAAAATCGCCGGACGGCCCTCTTTTTTCACCTATCCGGCCATGTCGTCCCCGTTTTTGTCCACAAACCGATAGTCGTAGTACCCGGTCAGCAGCATGAACGCCGCGGGCAGCTCATGAGGCGCCTGCTCCGATGTCTCCTCGCCGTCCTCCATGGTGACCACCACCTCGGCAAAGTCCGGGTTGTTCACCAGCACGAAGTCACCCAGTCCCTCCCGGTGACACACATAGATATCCTCTATGGGCATCTCCGCCTCCAGCACCGCCGTGAAGGCATAGCTGTTTTCTCCCGTCACCTGAAACTCCAGCGGATAGCGCCGCAGCGTTTCCTCTCCGCCGCCCGCCGTCACCCAGACCAGGCACACGTCGCCCAGATTGGCGATACCGGCCATCGTCAGCTCCGGCTCATCCGGCAGCGCCCTCCGGGCCATCGTCAGCCGGCTGTCCTCCCCGGAGGTGCTTCCGCAGCCCATAAGGCCGGCCGCCAGCACCAGTGTCAGCAGCAATGTGAGCCCTTTCTTCATGGCAATGTTCCCCTTCCTATATTCTCTATATTCCCAATATACCATACCCCGGCGGGCTTGTATAGCGGCGGCCCATAGTTTTTCCCAATTCTGCCGGAAATTACGATGCGATTTTCTCCGCTTTCCGTATAGCGTCCCATTGACAACCGTGCTATAATCATTAATATCGAAAATCATTGCCCCACAGGAGGTGGCTTTTTTATGGAACTGAAAATGACGCAGAAGCAATTCCGGCGCTTGCTGGACCTGGTGTATATCGGCAACTGGGTGCTGAACTCCACCCGGGGCGATGACCGCATCCGGGAGTATGACCAGGTGGAGAGCCTGGTGTTCTCCCACTGCCTCAGCCAGGGCATGTCCTCCCTGACGGAGCTGTATCACGGCGAGCTGATCCCCAGCCGGGCCTTTGCCGAGGGCGGCATCCACGAGGCCATCATGGCCTATGAGGACACCACGTTTTTTGAGATCCTGGCCCAGGAGCTGGCCCTGCGGGATATGGACGATCCCCCCATCACACCGGAGAACTATGACGAGATCATGGCCCGGATGGAGACGTACTTAGGCGAATTTGAGGAACACGGCACGGACAATATCACCGTGGATCTGGATGAATAAAGCAGCCGGCAATTTCTGCCCTTTCGTAGGGGGCGGCATCCCCGACGCCCCGTCGTTCACCGAAAAATGCCGCCGCATCCGTGCGAGCCGTCGAGGACGCCGGCCCCTACACACATTTCTCAAACCGGCACACCAGACATAAGAAGGACGCTCTTGCCAGCGTCCTTCTTTTTTGCTACAATGGTACAAGCATCACCACAGGAGGAACGCACTATGAGCTACGCTGACGAGGTATTCAAACAGAACTGCCGGGACATTCTGCAAAACGGCGTGTGGGACACCGACCAGAAGGTGCGTCCCCACTGGACCGACGGTACCCCCGCCCACACGGTGAAGAAGTTCGGCATCATCAACCGCTACGACCTCAGTAAGGAATTCCCCATTCTGACCCTGCGGCGGACGTACTTCAAATCCTGCATCGACGAGCTGCTGTGGATCTGGCAGAAGAAGTCCAACAACGTCCACGATCTGCGGGGCAACATCTGGGACAGCTGGGCCGACGAAAACGGCTCCATTGGCAAGGCCTACGGCTATCAGCTGGGCGTGAAGCACCAGTACCCGGAGGGCGAGATGGATCAGGTGGATCGTGTGCTGTACGACCTGAAGCACAACCCCGCCAGCCGCCGCATCCTCACCAATCTCTATAACTTCCAGGATCTCCACGAGATGGCCCTGTATCCCTGCGCCTATTCCATGACCTTCAACGTCTCCGGCGATACCCTGAACGCCATCCTCAACCAGCGCAGCCAGGATATGCTGACCGCCAACAACTGGAACGTGGTGCAGTACAGCGTCCTGGTCCACATGATGGCCCAGGTGTCCGGCCTGAAGGCCGGTGAGCTGGTACATGTCATTGCCGACGCCCACATCTATGACCGCCATGTCCCCGCCGTGGAGAAGCTGCTGGCGCTGGAGCCCCAGTCCGCCCCCACCTTCCATATGGACGAAGCCGTCACCGATTTCTACCGGTTCACCCGTGACAGCTTCTCGCTGGAGGACTATCATCCCCTGCCCTTCGACGACGAGATCCCCGTCGCCATCTGAGCTGTAAAGGAGAAACGCCTATGTTCGCCATCGCCGCCGTATCCCAGAATTGGGGCATCGGCAAGGATAATCACTTGCTGTTCCACATCTCCGCCGACATGAAGCGCTTCCGTGAATTGACGGAGGGCAAAACCGTGCTGATGGGCCGCAAGACCCTGCAAAGCCTGCCCGGCGGCAAGGGTCTGCCCCGCCGCCGCAACATCGTGCTGACCGCCAACTCCGATTTCGCCGCCCCGGACGCCGAGACCGCCCACACCCCCGTCCAGGCGGTGTTCACTGCCGGAGAGGAGGCCGCCGTCATCGGCGGCGAGAGCGTGTACCGCCTGTTCCTCCCCCTGTGTGAACGGGTATATATCACCAAGGTCTTTGCCGACGCTGAGGCCGACGCCTTTTTCCCTGATCTGGACGCCGCTCCCCACTGGCGGGTAGAGAAGGAGAGCGAAATTTTCGAGGAGAACGGCCTCCGCTACCAGTTCGTGGACTACGTCCCCGCGGAAGAGGCGGATGACCTGGCCGACCTGCTCCCCGACCACAGCGAACCCATCCCCTTCGCCCCGGTGGAGGACTTCACCGACCTGACCGGCTTTATGTAATTGTAAGAGACAAAGGAGCGCCTTGGGCCATGGCCCAAGGCG
>USAT01000077.1 GCA_900552725.1 uncultured Eubacteriales bacterium
GGGTACGCAACGCGTACCCCGCCCGGGCTTTTGCTGTCTTGAACGATACCGGCGCGGATCACTGCTTCCTTGCCGTCAGATACTCATCCCCCGGACGCCAATAGGGGCATTGGCTGCTCTGGTTGGAGAGGAACCGCACCATCTCGTCCTCGTCCAGATCCATTTCGCAGATATAGTCGTCATAGTCCTCGTCATAGCTGTAAAATACGCAGCTTTCGCACTTATCCATCTTCGCCGCCCCCTTTCCTCCCGCCATTATACGGCGGGGGAGGGGACACGTCAAGTCAGAACAGAAACTCCTCCAACAGGGCAGGCCGCATGATGGACACCTCGTAGGCGGTGCGCTCGGTGGAGACGCCGTTTTCGGTTTTCGTGTATGTACGGCTCTGCACCCGTCCCTCGATGGTCAGCCGGTCGCCGGTGGTCATGGCCGCCACCTGCTGGGCCACGGCGCCCCAGGCGATGCAGGGCAGGTAATCCGCCCGGCCGTACCGGCGGTTCACCGCCAGAATGATGTCGCTGATCTCCCGGCCCAGGGGCGTCCGCCGCAGCACCGGCGGCTTGCACAGCACGCCGGAGAGTTGGATCACGTTGAAGGGCGTGTCCCCGCCCTTTTCCAGCACATGGGCAAACACGGAGATCACCAGGCGGCTGCCCTGACCGCTCTTGTTGTTGAAGGAGCGGAGCTGACCCCGCACCGTGACGGTGTCCCCCTCCCGGATGGCGGCGCGCTCCAGAAGCGGCTGGGCGGCGATCACCGTCAGCTTGTCCGCAAGACCGCTGAGGCGCTCTACCGCCAGCGTGAATTTATAGAAGGCCAGGGCGTGGTTCACATGGCTCAGCGTCGGCGCGCTGTCCACCGTGCCGCAGAGCTGCACGCGGTTGAAATTGTTGTCCATACGATGTCCACCTCGTTTGTTGATATGCCACAGCCTATGCGCCGCCGGGAAAGAATATGCTTTTCAAACGCCGGAAAGTATGGCATAATACCTGCAAAAGGAGTGATGACCATGCGTTATAAGGGAAAAGTCTACCGTCCCCCGTCCGAGGCGTACAGCCTCATCGTCCAGGTGACCTACGGGTGCAGCCATAACCGCTGCGCCTTCTGCGATATGTATGACGACAAGCATTTCGCCATGCGCCCCATGCAGGAGATCCGCGAGGACTTCGAGATGGCCCGCCAGATGTACCGCCATGTGGAGCGCGTCTTCCTGGCGGACGGCGACGCCCTCATGCGGAAGACAGACGAGCTGGTGCAGATCCTGGGTCTCATCTACGGCCTGTTTCCTGAGTGCCAGCGGGTTACCTGCTACGCCTCGCCCGCCAGCCTGCAGGTGAAGTCGGAGGACGACCTGCGCCTGCTGCGTGCCCGGGGTCTGCAGATGGTGTACATGGGCCTGGAATCCGGCTGCGACGCGGTGCTGGAGCGGATGAGCAAGGGCCACAGCGCCGCCGCCATCGTAGCCGCGGGACAGAAGGCCCGCCGCTGCGGCCTGGCGCTGTCGGTGACGGCCATCTCCGGTCTTGGCAGCGTGGCACTGTGGCGTGAGCACGCCGTCGGCACGGCGGAGGCTCTCAGTGCCATGAAGCCGGAGTACATCGGCCTTCTGACGCTGATGGTGGAGCGGGGCACACCCCTGGAGCAGTGGGTGCGGGAGGGCGAATTCACCCTGCTCAGCCCCGTGGAGGTGCTGAAGGAGACAGAGCTGTTTTTGCAGCACATCGACTCCGAGGGCAGCGTGTTCCGCATGAACCACGCCAGCAACTACCTGACGCTGAAGGGCACCCTGAACCGTGACCGCCAGGCGCTGCTGGACAAGGTGCAGTCGGGCCTGTCCGGCGTGGGATTGAAGCCGGAGTTCATGAGAGCGCTGTGAGAGGCTTTTCGTGACTGCGGACACGAGCCACTTTGCCCCCGGCGGCCTGAGGTCATGCCGCCCTACAACATGGCATCGAAAGAACTTCGTAGGGCGGCATGACCACATGCCGCCGCACGATGCCGTGCCGTTTGACTGGCGGCGGGGTGAGGTCACCCCGCCCTACGCAGCAGCTGTCGAAAGAACTCCGTAGGGGGCGGCGTCCTCGACGCCCCGCCGTTCATCGGAAAATGCCGCCGCAGCCGTGCGGGCCGTCGGGGACGCCGGCCCCTACAACGGTTTTACGATCCTTTGCAACTAAAAAAATCAAAAATTCCCTCTTGACAACCCACGGCAAAAGTGCTAAAGTACGTCCATAATCAAAAAAGCAAACCAACGAGTAAGAGGAGTATCCGTACAGGAACCTTTCAGAGAGCCGCGTATTTGGTGGGAGCGGGGCAGCGGAATGTACGGTGAATGGACTTACGAGGGCGGGGAGAACACCGGAAACGGCCAGTAATACCCGACGGCATCCGCGGCCGTTATCCCGGCGGAGCGCATGATGGTGCGTGCAGAGTGGACGTTTTTGCGTCAATGTGGGTGGTACCGCAGATTTGTATTTTCAATCTGTCCCATGGAAGAATTTCCATGGGACAGATTTTTTTAATGCTGAAATAATTTTACATACAAAAAGGAGAAAACGATCATGGGAAAGATCATTCTGACAGGCGACCGTCCCACCGGACGGCTTCATGTGGGCCATTTTGTAGGCTCCCTCCGCAACCGCGTCACGCTGCAGAACAGCGGCAGGTTTGAGAAGCTGTTCTTCATGATCGCCGATGCCCAGGCGCTGACCGACAACTTCGACCATCCCCAGAAGGTGCGGGACAACATCCTGGAGGTGGCGCTGGACTACCTGTCCTGCGGCATCGACCCGGAAAAGTCCACCATCCTGGTGCAGTCCCACGTCAGCGAGCTGACGGAGCTGACCTTCTACTATATGAACCTGGTGACCCTGGCCCGGCTGGAGCGCAACCCCACCGTCAAGGCGGAGATCCAGCTCCGCGGCTTCAACCACAGCATCCCCATGGGCTTCCTGACCTACCCCGTCAGTCAGACGGCGGACATCACCGCCTTCATGGCCGATACCGTCCCTGTGGGCGAGGATCAGCTTCCCATGCTGGAGCAGGCCCGCGAGATCGTCCGCCGCTTCAACGAGCTGTACGGCGAGACACTGGTGGAGCCTTCCGCCCTGCTGCCGGACAACGAGGCATGCCTCCGCCTTCCCGGCACCGACGGCAAGGCCAAGATGAGCAAATCCCTCGGCAACTGCATCTACCTGGCCGACGATCCTGATGACGTCCGCACCAAGGTCATGAGTATGTATACCGACCCCAACCATCTGCAGGTGTCCGACCCCGGCAACACAAAGGATAACCCTGTGTTCCTATATCTGGACGCCTTCTGCACCGACGAGCACTTTGCCCGCTACCTGCCGGAGTACGCCAACCTGGCGGAGCTGAAGGCCCACTATGAGCGGGGTGGTCTGGGCGACGTGAAGGTGAAGAAGTTCCTCAACAACGTCCTCCAGGAGACCCTGGAGCCCATCCGTACCCGCCGCCAGGAGCTGGCGAAGGACCCTGCCGCCGTTATGGAGATCCTCCGCAAGGGCAGCTTCGCCGCCCAGGCCGAGGCCGCCAGGACTTTGGACAAGGTCAAGCACGCCATGAAGATCGACTATTTTGCGTAAATAGAAAAATATACATTATAGAATATATAAGGAGAAATATCATGAAAGAGCTCAAGGGCAGAAACATTCCTTATAAGATCTACCTCACCGAGGATGAGATGCCCAAATATTGGTACAACGTTCGCGCGGACATGACCAACAAGCCCGCGCCCCTGCTGAATCCCGGCACCCTGAAGCCCATGACCGCCGAGGAGCTGGGCGGCGTGTTCTGCGCCGAGCTGGTGAAGCAGGAGCTGGACGACACCACCGCCTACTTCGAGATCCCCGAGGATATCCGCAACTTCTATAAGATGTACCGTCCCTCTCCGCTGGTGTGTGCCTACTGTCTGGAGGAGAAGCTTCAGACCCCGGCGAAGATCTACTATAAGTTCGAGGGCAACAACACCTCCGGCAGCCACAAGCTGAACTCCGCCATCGCCCAGGCCTACTACGCCAAGCAGCAGGGCCTGAAGGGCGTCACCACCGAGACCGGCGCCGGTCAGTGGGGCACGGCCCTCAGCATGGCCTGCGCCTATCTGGGACTGGACTGCCGCGTGTTCATGGTGAAGTGCTCCTATGAGCAGAAGCCCTTCCGCCGTGAGGTCATGCGCACCTACGGCGCCAACGTGACCCCCTCGCCCTCCAACACCACCGAGGTGGGCCGCAAGATCCTGGCCGAGTTCCCCGGCACCACCGGCTCCTTGGGCTGCGCCATCAGCGAGGCCGTGGAGGCTGCCACCACCCGCGAAGGCTATCGCTATGTGCTGGGCAGCGTCCTGAATCAGGTGGTGCTGCACCAGTCCGTCATCGGCCTTGAGACCCAGACGGCCCTGGAGAAGTACGGTATCAAGCCTGACATCATCATCGGCTGCGCCGGCGGCGGCTCCAACCTGGGCGGCCTGATCTCCCCCTTCGTGGGCCAGATGCTCCGGGGCGAGGCCAATTACCGCATCATCGCGGTGGAGCCCGCCTCCTGCCCCAGCCTGACCCGGGGCGTGTTCAAGTATGACTTCTGCGACACCGGCATGATCTGCCCCATGGCCAAGATGTACACCCTGGGCAACGGCTTCATCCCCTCTGCCAACCACGCCGGCGGCCTGCGCTATCACGGCATGAGCGGCATCGTTTCCCAGCTCTATCACGACGGCTATCTGGAGGCCCGCAGCGTGGAGCAGACCAGCGTCTTTGAGGCGGCGGAGTACTTCGCCCGCTGCGAGGGCATCCTGCCCGCCCCCGAGTCCAGCCACGCCATCCGCGCCGCCATCGACGAGGCCGTCAAGTGCCGCGAGACCGGCGAGGAGAAGACCATCGTGTTCGGCCTGACCGGCACCGGCTACTTCGATATGGTAGCCTACAACAAGTACAACGACGGCGAGATGGGCGACTATATCCCCACCGACGAGGACCTGGCCAAGGGCTTCGCCACCATCCCCAGCTTCCCCGGCAACGAGTAAGCGTTTCAGAACCGAATAAGCATCTGTCCGGGACGGAAAAGCCGTCCCGGACTTTTTCGCCTGCGGAAAAATCCGGGCGTTTTCAGGGTTTGTCGACAGGCCGCAGACAGATGCCGCTACGGCCCGGAGAACCGCTATATTCCATGAAATTTTTCCAAGAAAAACGTAAAATTTTGATTTCCGTTGTTGACAAGCGCCCAATACTTTGTTAAAGTGGTGACAAAGATGAGGGTGGGAGGAACCGTCATCGTTAGGGCAACAAAAGTTATGATAAGCAAGCCGGCTGCCGTGCTGCGGTGACCGGCGAAAAAACCGTTAGGAGGATTACACTTTGAAAGATTGGGATCGTTTAATCACGGTGGAACAGATGGAAGCTGCCACGGCCATGCTGCTGGAAAACGGCGTCAAGGTCGGTGCGGATTCCTGGCAACAGCGCGCAAAGAACCAGACCCCCCACTGCGGCTTCGGCGAAGCGGGCACCTGCTGCCGCATCTGCTCCATGGGCCCCTGCCGCATCACCCCCAAAGCTCCCCGCGGCATCTGCGGCTGCGACGTGCACGGCATCGTCGGCAGAAACTGCGTTTCACCGCCGGTGGCTCCGCCACCCACTCCGACCATGGTCGTGAGATCATGCACACCCTGTACCAGACCCGCGAGGGCGGCAACTATCAGGTCAAGGATCCTGACAAGCTGATCCGCATCGCCAAGGAATGGGGCGTGGAGACCGAGGGCAAGGACATCTATGACCTGGCCCACGAGATGGCCGAGATCGGCCTGCTGGAATACGGCAAGCCTTTCGGCGTCCAGCGCTTCCTCAAGCGCGCGCCCGAGCATACCCAGGAGCTGTGGAGCAAGGCCGGTATCGAGCCCCGCGCCATCGACCGCGAGGTGTCCCAGTCTCTGCATATGACCCATATGGGCTGCTCTTCCATGCCTGAGGCGCTGATCCGCCAGTCCCTGCGCGCCGGTCTGTCCGACGGTTGGGGCGGCTCCATGATGGGTACCGAGTTCTCCGACGTCATGTTCGGCACCCCCAAGCCCATCGACACCACCGCCAACATCGGCGTGATGGAGAAGGACAACGTCAACATCATCGTCCACGGCCACGATCCCTCCCTGTCCGAGATGATCGTGTTCTATGCCAACGACCCCGAGATGATCGCCTACGCCAAGGAGAACGGCGCCAAGGGCATCACCGTGGCCGGTGTCTGCTGCACCAGCAACGAGGTCACCATGCGTCACGGCATCCCTATGGCCGGTAACTTCCTGAACCAGGAGAACGTGGTGCTGACCGGCGCCTGCGAGGCCATCGTGGTGGACGTGCAGTGCATCTTCCCCGCACTGGGCCCCCTGAGCAAGTGCTTCCACACCAAGTTCATCACCACCTCTCCCATCGCCCGTATCCCCGACTCCGATTTCATCGAGTTCCATGCCGAGAGCGCCGGTGAGAACGCCAAGAATATCGTCAAGACCGCCATCGAGAACTTCAAGAACCGCCGTCCCGAGCTGGTCAATATCCCCGACCTGAAGACCAAGGCCCGCGTGGGCTACTCTCTGGAGGCCATCAAGAAGGAGCTGGACGGCGTGTGCAACTCCCATGTGGATACTTACGGCACCACCAAGCCCCTGATCGACTGCGTCAAGGCCGGCGTGCTGCGCGGCGCCGTGGCCATGGTGGGCTGCAATAACCCCAAGGTCCGTCCCGACACCGCTCATATCGAGCTGATGAAGAAGCTGCTGAAGAACGACATCATCGTCATCCTGTCCGGCTGCTCCGCCCAGGCTGCCGCCAAGGCCGGTCTGATGGATCCCGCCGCCAAGGAATACTGCGGCGAGGGCCTCAAGCGCGTGTGCGAGCTGGTGGGCATTCCCCCCGTGCTGCACATGGGCTCCTGCGTGGATATCTCCCGCATGATGCTGCTGGCCTCCGACATCGCCAAGGATTGGGGCATCAACATCTCCCAGATCCCCCTGTGCGGCTGCGCCCCCGAGTGGATGAGTGAGAAGGCCGTCTCCATCGGCAACTACGTCGTCGCCACCGGTATCGACACCTACCTGGGCGTGGATCCCTATACCAAGGGCTCCAGCGAGGTGGTGGAGCTGCTGCAGGGTGAGCACGGCGTGAAGGATTGGGTGGAAGCCCGCTTCATCGTGGACACCGATATCGAGAGCCTGGGCGACAAGATGATCGCCGGTATCGAGGCCAAGCGCGCCGCGCTGGGCATCTGAGAAAGAGCCGTATCTTGACTGAGGAAAGGTCGAACCAATGAAAGTAGCCATTACCGGAAAGGGCGGCGTAGGCAAAACGACGCTCTCATCCACACTGGCCCGCCTGTACGCCGACGAAGGGCGTACCGTGCTGGCCGCCGATGTGGATCCCGACGCCAACCTGGGGTTGGCCCTGGGCCTGACGGAGGAAGAGGTCAATTCCATCACCCCCATTTCCAAAATGCGTCAGCTGGTAGAGGAGCGCACCGGCGCCACCTACACCAATAAGTTCTTCAAGCTGAACCCGCAGGTCAGCGATATCCCCGACAAGTTCGCCCGGGACATCAACGGCGTCAAGTTGCTGGTGATGGGCACGGTAGAGACGGGCGGCGGCGGCTGCGTCTGCCCCGAGCATGTGATGCTCAAGTCCATTCTCTCCGCCCTGGTGTTCCGCAAGGACGACGTAGTCATCATGGATATGGAGGCGGGCCTGGAGCATCTGGGCCGCGGCACCGCCGGGTGCATGGACCGCTTCATCGTGGTCATCGAGCCGGGCGCAAGAAGCGTGCAGACCTATGAGAAGGTGAAGCAGCTGGCCGCCGACCTTGGCGTCACCAAGGTGGACGTGGTGGCCAACAAGATCCGGGACGACGCGGACCGTGAATTCGTCCGCTCCCGCATCCCCGAGGAGAACCTGCTGGGCTTTATCAGCTACGACGCCGAGGTCATCGACGCCGACCGGCGCGGCCTTTCCCCCTACGATGTCAG
Source organism: uncultured Eubacteriales bacterium (assembly GCA_900552725.1). Taxonomy (GTDB): domain Bacteria; phylum Bacillota; class Clostridia; order Oscillospirales; family Oscillospiraceae; genus Vescimonas. The sequence goes on from USAT01000077.1 coordinate 8,016, forward strand.
CCCCAGGGCCGTGGAAGAGATCCGGGCCATCAAGGCGCGCATCGACGAGACATGAATAATTGAAAGGATGAAATAGATCAATGGGATTATTTGACAGAGTATTCAGAGGCTCCGACGAGATGTTTGCCAAGGCGGAGGCAGAGATCAACGCCGTCGTCGCCGAACTGGGCGAGTCCGCTCCCATGAAGATGCCGGACACGGCCTACTACCTGTCCTGCATTTACGCCTATCTGGGCAAGAAGGTCACCACCCTGGGCGAGCTGCGCGACACCCTGGCCGACGTGAAGGCCATGATGACCCGCGAGTATAAGACCAAGGATATCTTCACCTCCGGTGTTGGCACCGCCATCGCCGCCGAGATGATCGAGGCCTGCAAGTATGCCCGCAACCCCGACCCCTATGCCGGCACCAATTACCACGGCCACTTCACCGACGCCGAGGTTCGTACCCTGGGCGTGCCCCTGGTCACCCGCGACATCCCCGGCTTCGTTGTCATGATCGGCCCCGCTCCCACCAAGGAGGAGGCTCTGGAGACCGTCAAGGGCTATCAGTCCCGCGGTATCTTCGTGTTCCTGATCGGCGGCATCATTGACCAGCTGATCGAGTGCGGCATGACCATGAACTTCGACGTCCGCGTCGTCCCCGTGGGCGAGGACATCTGGTCCGTGGGCCATATCATCTCTCTGGTTGTCCGCGCCGCCTTCATCTTCGGCGCTGTCCAGCCCGGCGATTATGACGGCCATATCGACTACTCCTTCCACCGCATCTTCGCGTTCGTCAACGCCTACGCCCCTGTGCCCGACATCACCGTGGCCTGCGGCGCCGGCGCCATCCAGCTGGGCTTCCCCGTCATCACCAACGATACCGATGACATGTGGGCCGTGCCCAAGTCCCTGATCATCAACGAGAACACCCAGGACTGGATCGAGACCTCTCTGGAGGCCCGCGACATCAAGATCAAGGTCACCAACATCGACATCCCCGTGGCCTTCTCCAACGCCTTCGAGGGCGAGATCATCCGCAAGAACGACACCCAGATCGAGATCGACGGCTCCCGCGTGGACTGCTGCGAGTTCTGCCGCACCGAAGAGGCCCAGAATATCGAGGATCACGCCATCATCCTGGACGGCCCCGATTTCGACGAGTTCGAGCCCGGCTCCAAGATCTGCCTGACCATCACCCTGGAGGTGGCCGGCAAGTCCTGGCAGACCGATTTCGAGCCGGTTGTCGAGCGTAAGTTCCACAACTTCCTCAACTGCATCGAGGGCGTTATGCACACCGGTCAGCGCGACATGATCCGCGTCCGCGTGTCCAAGTCCGCCTTCGAGGCCGGCTTCCGCGCCCGTCACCTGGGCGAGGTGCTGTATGCCAAGGTCAAGGGCGAGTATGAGACCGTGGTGGACAAGTGCCAGGTCCGCATCTGCACCCGTCCCGAGGGCTGCAAGGAGATCCGCGCCAAGGCCAACGAGGCGTTTGTCGCCCGTGATGCCCGCCTGAAGTCCATGACCGACGAGTCCGTGGATAAGTTCTACACCTGCATCCTGTGCCAGGCCTTCTCCCCCAGCCACGTCTGCATCGTCACCCCCGAGCGTCTGGGCCTGTGCGGCG
>USAT01000078.1 GCA_900552725.1 uncultured Eubacteriales bacterium
GCTGCGCCAAGCTGGTGGTGTTCTGCAACGCCGTGGAGGACAACCCCTTCATGGCAGGCGCCTTCCACGGCGTGGGCGAGGCCGACAGCGTCATCAACGTAGGCGTCTCCGGCCCCGGCGTGGTGTACCACGCCCTGCAGAAGTGTAAGGGCGAACCCTTCGACGTGGTAGCGGAGACCATCAAGAAAACCGCCTTCCAGATCACCCGCATGGGCCAGATGGTGGCCACCGAGGCATCCCGCCGCCTGAATACCCCCTTCGGCATCGTGGACCTGTCCCTGGCCCCCACCCCCGCCATCGGCGACAGCGTGGCCCGTATTCTGGAGGAGATGGGCCTTGCCGTCTGCGGCACCCACGGCACCACCGCGGCCCTGGCGCTGCTGAACGACGCCGTGAAGAAGGGCGGTGTTATGGCCAGCAGCCATGTGGGCGGCCTGTCCGGCGCGTTCATCCCCGTGTCGGAGGACGAGGGCATGATCGCCGCCGCTCAGCAGGGCACCCTGACCATCGACAAGCTGGAGGCCATGACCTGCGTATGCTCCGTGGGCCTGGACATGATCGGCGTCCCCGGCGACACCAGCGCCGAGACCATCTCCGCCATCATCGCCGACGAGGCGGCGGTGGGCATGGTCAACAGCAAGACCACTGCCGTCCGCATCATCCCCGTGGAGGGCAAGACCGTGGGCGACGTGGTGGAAATGGGCGGTTTGCTGGGCAGCGCGCCGCTGATGCCGGTGCACACCGAGTCCAGCGCCGACTTCATCGCCCGCGGCGGCCGCATCCCCGCTCCGCTGCAGAGTCTGAAGAACTGAGCCCATGATCCGACACGCCACGCAAACCGATCTCCCCCGTATTCTGGAGATCTACGAAATCGCCCGCCGCTTCATGCGGCAAAACGGCAACCTGGTGCAGTGGGTCAACGGCTACCCCTCGGAGCCGCTGCTGCGGCAGGATATCGCAAACGGTGACCTGTATGTGATGGAGGACACGGGCGGCATCTACTGTGCCTTCGCCCTGGTCATGGGTGACGACCCCACCTACGCCGTGATCGACGGCGCGTGGCGGGACACCGCCACCCCCTATGGCACCATCCACCGCATCGGCAGCGACGGCACCCACCGGGGCGTGCTGCACGAGTGCGTGGAGTGGGCGGCCCGGCGGATCGCCCACCTGCGGGTGGACACCCACGCCGACAACCAGGTGATGCGCCGCTGCATCCTGCGGGAGGGCTTCACCTACTGCGGCGTCATCCATGTGGCCGACGGCACGCCCCGTGTGGCCTTTGAACGAATCTGATACCGAAAATAAGGAGATAACTTCTATGGATCCGATCTTTGAAATCGAGCTGGAGGACTGCCCCGTCTGCCGGGGCACGGGCGCCATGCAGGATGAGCAGGGCTGGTGCGTTTCCGTCTGCTGCATGGACTGCGGCGCGGAGACCGCCCACGCCAGCTATCACACCCCGGAGGAGCGGCTGGCCGCCGCCCAGCGGGTGGCACAGCTCTGGAACATGGGCAAGGTCATCCACACCGGCGTGGGTGACTGAATGCAAATGCATACAAAAAGAGCACCCGCACAGGGTGCTCTTTTTTGCATACTTTAAGACCGTTTATTGTACCGATAAAGCCGGTTATTGTACCTTATAAAGGGGGTTATTGTACCAATAAAAAGGGGTTATTCGTCGATCTTTCCTCTTGCGTGAAGCACATCGTCCGCCGTCAGGGCCATCAGGTTGTCCCGGGTGACATTTTCCATTTTGGCCAGGCGGTTGTTCTGGGCCACCAGGATATGCTCGAAGATATTCCGCACGCCGCGGGCATTGCCGAAGCTGTCTCCGGCGGCGCTCTCCTCGGCGATATAGTCCCGCACCAGCGGCTCGGCCTCCTCGGTCAGCACATAACCCTTGCCGCAGCGCATTTTGAAGATGGCCATCATCTCGTCCACCGTGTAGTCGGGGAACAGCAAAAAGCGGTTGAAGCGGCTCTCCAGGCCGGGATTGGAGTGGATGAACTTCTCCATCAGGTCGGTATAGCCCGCCACGATCACCACCAGGTCGTCCCGGTGATCCTCCATGGCCTTCAGCACCGTGTCGATGGCCTCCTGGCCGAAGTCGTTCTCTGACTTGCCGTTGAGGGCATAGGCCTCGTCGATGAACAGCACGCCGCCCATGGCCTTTTCGATGGCCTTCTGGGTCTTGATGGCCGTCTGGCCCACATAGCCCGCCACCAGGCCGCTGCGGTCCACCTCCACCAGCTGCCCCTTGCTGAGGATGCCCAGGGAGCGGTAGATCCGGGCCATCATACGGGCCATCATGGTTTTGCCGGTGCCGGGGTTGCCGGTGAACACCATATGAAGGGACATATCGGTGGTGGGCAGATCATGCTCACGGCGGAGCTTATAGACCTGCACCATGTTGATGAGGCTGTGCACCTCGTCCTTTACCACGTCAAGGCCGATGTAGCTGTCCAGCTCCGAGAGCAGATCCTCCATCTTCTCCGGCGGCGGCAGCTCCTCCTTGGGCTCCGCCTCCTTCTGGCCGGTGGATACGGCGGCCTTCTTTTCGCTCTCTCCGCCGGAGGGCGCTTTGGGCGCGGAAGGAGTCTGGGGTGCGGCAGGGGCGCCCCAGAAGTCGCTGTTCATCCGCTTGATGCCGTTTTCCGTCATGGAGCGGATCACATCCAGTTGCTGCAGGATGATCTTATCCTTCTGATCCATTCTGTTACCTCCTGAAAGGGAAGTTTTCGCGGGCGGGACAGAGCCCCGCCCCTACGCTATTTCGAGAGTTTTACATGGGCCATGGCCCGGAACAGGAGCGCCGAGGCGAAGCCTGTCAGCGTTCCCGTCACCAGCGACACCGCCAGCAGGAACGGCAGGTAGCCCAGCACCATGGTGTTGCCCAGGGTGATGACCGCCGCCGCCATCTGGCCCAGATTATGGGCCGCCGCGCCGCCGATGGACACGCCGTAAATGCTGAGACGGCGGCAGTGCTTCAGGCCGATCATCACCAGCATGGCGGTGAGCCCGCCCAGCAGGGAGAACAGCAGCGCCGACACATTTCCGGCAAAGAGGCTGCCCAGACCGCACCGGGCCAGCAGGATCACCAGCGCCGGGGACGCCCCCAGCTCATACAGGGCGAACACCGTGACGATATTGGCAAGGCCCAGCTTCACGCCCGGCAGCGGCACCACCAGCGACACGGGAAACAGATTCTCCAGTGTGCTGAGGCCCAGGGCCAGCGCCGTCAGCACGGCGCACAGGGCGATATTCTTCGTTGTCCATTGCATCTTCTTCATGGTCGTTACCCCACGATCACGTCAGGGCCGTCGGCGGGAGCCGCGCCCTCCAGATGGATCACCACCTGGGCGGGGAGACAGACGATGGACTGTCCCGCCCGACGGATGTGGCCGGTATGGACGCAGTCCTGGGTGGGACAGTCGCTGTCCGATACCCACACGCTGTCCCCGTCGGCGGATACGACCAGCGTATAGCCGTTGTGGGAGACGGTGGTTCCCGCAAAGTCCTTCAGGGCGGCACGCTGTGTCTCCCGGCCGCCGGTGGAGATGACCACCGTCACATCCCCCGACTGGGCCTTGGGCAGGTAGAACCACAGCGCCACGGCCACCGCCAGCAGTGCCACGATGACCGCCACGACGGCGTCATAGCGGTTGAATTTCAGTTCAGGCCGCGAGGAGTTGGTAGTCATAGCCGCTGCCCTCCGTCTCGTTGAAGCAATCCGCCAGGCCGGGCGTATACAACACCCGACCGTCCGCCGTCACCAGCACCATATCGAAGGTGCCATGCTGCCGCCAGAAGTCCACGGCGGCGGCCTCGCCCATGACGTACAGGGCGGTGGAATAGGCGTCGGCCATGGTGCCGGTGCCGCCGTCATCCCGGCGGGTGGCGATGGAGACGCTTAAAAGTCCGCTGTCCGCCGGATAGCCGGTGGCGGGGTCGATGATATGCTGGTACACCGTGCCGTCCGGCCCGGTGAAATAGCGCTGATAGCCGCCGGAGGTCACCACAAAGGCGTCCGACAGGCGCAGGGTACAGGCGTAAGCTTCCGTATTCCGCGGGTCCTGGATGGCCACGTTCCAGGGCTTGCCCTCGGCAGTGGTGCCGTGGACGTAGACATTGCCGCCCAGGCTGACGAAGCCGCCGGAGAGTTCGCTTTGGGCGAACAGCTCTGCCGCCTTATCGGAGGCGTAGCCCTTGCCGATGCCGCCCAGGTCGATGGCGCAGCCCTCGTCCAGCGCGGCGGCGGTACCGTCCAGCCGGACATGGCCGCTGCCCACCAGCGGCAGCAGGGCGTCGATCTCATCCTGTGCGGGGACGCGGGGACTGTCGGTGGTGATGCCCCACAGCTCCACCAGGGGCGCGATGGTCACGTCGAAGGCGCCGCCCGTCACCTCACTGTATTGCAGCGCGGCACGCAGCAGCTCTGCCGTGTCATCGCTGAGCTGGGCGGTACCGTTGGCGTTCAGCTGCGCCACGTCGCTGGTGTCGATGGTGCGGCTCAGCTTCTGCTCCAGGGCGTTGATCTCATTGGAGCAGCTTTGCAGCACCGCCGCGCCGCCGTCGCCGATGGCCACCAGGGACATGTAAGTATCCATGGCGAAGATGTCCAGCGTCTCGGTCTTGGGCGCGCCGCAGGCCGTCAGGGACAGGGCCGTCAGGCAGGCCAGCAGCAGGCAGGTCAGCTTTTTCATAGCTCACGCCGCCCTTCCAGGGCACGCATCAGCGTGGCGTCGTCGGCGAATTCCAGATGGCCGCCCACGGGGATGCCGTAGGCCAGGCGGGTCACGCGGACGCCGAAGGGCTTCAGCAGCCGGGCGATGTACAGGGCGGTGGCCTCCCCCTCGGTATCGGGGTTGGTGGCCATGATGACCTCGCTGACGCCGCCCTGGGCCACCCGGTCCAGCAGGGACTTGATCTGGAGATCGTCCGGGCCCACATGGTTCATGGGGGACAGCACGCCGTGGAGTACATGATAATGGCCGTTGAACTCGCGGCTGCGCTCGATGGCCAGTACGTCGCGGGGATCGGCCACCACGCAGATGACCGTCTCGTCCCGCTTGGGGTCGGCGCAGATGGGGCACAGACCACCCGCCGTCAGGTTGCGGCACACGGGACACAGCGTCACGCCCCGCTTGGCCTCGACAATGGCGCGGGCGAAGTCCTCCGCCTCCTCCATGGGCAGGTTCAGCACATGGAAGGCCAGGCGCTGGGCGGATTTGCCGCCGATGCCGGGCAGGCGGGCAAACTGCTCCACCAGCTTTTCAAGGGGCGCGGGAAAGTATTCCATGGGTTCAACCTCTCAGTTCTTTGATGCGCTGGGGGATATCCGCCGCCTTATAGACGGCGCTGCCGGCCACCAGGACGTTGGCTCCGGCATGGATGCACTGATGGCAGGTGTTGGCGTCTACGCCGCCGTCTACCTCCAGCTCACACGCGGGGTTCATGGCGTTGATATAGCCGCGGATGGCCTGCACCTTGGGCATCATGTCGGCCATGAACTTCTGGCCGCCGAAGCCTGGCTCCACCGTCATCACCAGGATGATGTCACACTCACTGATAAAGGGCAGCACGGCGCTGGCAGGGGTCTTGGGCTTCACCACCACGCCGGCCTTCTTGCCCTTGGCGTGGATAAGCCGCAGGGCCTCGTGGATGTTCTCCTCAGTGTCCGCCTCCACATGGCAGGTGATGATGTCGCCGCCGGCGTCACAGAACTGCTCGACGTACCGCACGGGACGGTCGATCATCAGGTGGACGTCCAGGGGCAGGCTGGTGGTGGGGCGGATGGACTTCACCACGGGGATGCCGATGGAGATATTGGGGACGAACAGGCCGTCCATCACGTCCACATGGACGTAATCGGCGGTGGAGATGCGTTCGATATCACGCTGGAGGTTGGCGAAATCCGCCGACAGGATAGAGGGTGCAATCTTGATCATGGAGGCGCTCCTTTCGCCGCACCGGTTCCGGCGGCGCGGCATATGATGCAGTAAGCGGCGCGAAGTTCCCCGTTGGGCGCTCCGCCGCTTTTCAGATAGGGGGCCGGTGGGGTGACCCGCCGGCTCCCAGTGTGCTTCTAACTGATTTATTATAGCAATTTCCCCGTTGGATTGCAATAAAGAGTTCCCGTTTGCCTTGTCAATATGGACAAAATTTTGACCAATCTGTTAATTTTCCAGATGCACCCTTTACCTTTCTGGCGTTTTCCGTTAAAATGCTTTTTTGGATTAGTATACTCAAGGAAATCGAGGCGGAGTTATGAGTTTCTTTCAGCGTCTGCGCAACGGACTGAGCCGGTTTATGTATGGCCGCAACGGCGCCGACCAGTTGGGACTTTGCATCATCTGGGCGGCCATCCTGCTGGACATCGTCAGCATGCTGGTGAAGAAGGTGCCCCTGCTGTCCGGCATCATCGGGCTTGTCACCACGGCGATGGTGCTGTGGGCGCTGTTCCGGGTATTCTCGCGGAATCTGGAGAGGCGCAGGGCGGAGAACGCCGCCTTTTTGCAGAAGGTGTGGTGGCCGCTGAAGCGGCGGTTCGACAGCGGCAGGCTGCAGCGGATGGACAAGGAGCACAAATACTTCACCTGTCCCAACTGCAAGACTGTGTGCCGCGTGCCGGTGGGCAAGGGTAAGATCGTCATCACCTGCCCCAAGTGCCGCCACGAGATCCGCGGAAAGAGCTGAAATCGTGAATATCGAAAGCTCCCGGCCGTCAGGGCCGGGAGCTTTTTCTGTCGCTGCGTAAAATGCACTGTTTATCGTAAATTCTGTTGACAGGGTTTACAGGGAATACTATAATAAATGAAGTGTTCCTTGACGAAAATCGACAAATTATGAGGTAGAGAGAGTATGATGGAACGTATCGAGATGCTGCGCGATAAGCTGGACCGGGTCTATAACGCCACGGTCTATCGGCTGATCGGCGCGGTGGGTGTCTGCTATGCCGCGAAGGTGCTGCTGGCTACCAGTATGTTTGACGGCATGTCCGCGTGGCTTATCGCGGTGGTCATGGGGGCGCTGTTCTTCTTTAAGCCCGGCGTGGCCATATTCGCCAACGCGCTGGTGCTGTGTCTGTCCCTGGCCCACATCAACGCGCTGCTGGTGGTGGTCATCGCGGCGCTGACGCTGTTTTTCTGCGGGTGCAACCATGTCCTGAGCTTTTGGGTCATGCTGCTGCCGCTGTGCTTCCTGCCGGGGAACGTCTTCAGCGGCTGGCAATTCTGCGCACTGCTGGTGGGGCTGTGTTTGCTGTCCCGCATCGGCTCGAAGCAGCTGTGCGTGCTGTACGGCGTTTATTATAGCCTCCTGGCGCTGGTGAGCGGCTTCGGCGGCGTGTTTGCCTTCCATTACCGGCGGGTGTTCTACACCAACGCACAGGCGTATCTGCGGAGCCTGAACTTCAAGCAGATGTATCAGGCGCTGCTCCGGTGCAACATCACCGCGCTGATCATCGTCATCGCCGTTTACGGCGTGCTGGCGGCGGCGCTGCTGTATCTGTTCGCCAAGGTGCGGCTGGGGAAGAAGCTGGCCTTTGACGCGGCGGACGGACTGAAATTCCTGGTCGCCGCCGCGGCGCTGACGGCGGCGGTGTTCGGTACCGCTATGGTGTTCGCCGTGGACGACGCGCTGCCGGTGGGCGCCATTGTGCTGCAGATGGTCGCGGCGTATCTGATCAGCCGGCCCTTTGCCTCGGAGACGATGGTACATAAGCTGTCCGCCGGGGACGCCGCTATGGAGGGCAGCAAGAACGCCGTGTCCAACGCGGAGATCACCTTTGACAAGTGGGACTCCATCGCGGGCTATGAGGAGACGAAGAAGGAGATCCAGAGCATCATCCGGCCCTATACCGACAAGCGGGAGTACGACCGGCTGGTGAAGGCGGGCATGGCCCCGGTGAAGGGCCTGCTGCTGTTTGGCCCTCCGGGCACCGGCAAGACCACTATGGCCCGGATCATTGCCAACGAGACGAAGATGAAGCTGATCGTGGTGAATGCCAGCAGCTTCCTGAACATGTATGTGGGCGAGTCGGAGAAGAATCTGGTTCGCGTGTTCCAACAGGCGCGGGACAAGGCGCCCTGCATCATCTGCTTCGACGAGATCGAGTCCTTCCTGATGGATCGCTCCAAGGCGGAGCGCAGCTACGAGACCTCCATCGTCAGCACCTTCCTGGCGCAGATGGACGGCTATGTGGATCTGCAGGACGTGCTGGTGGTGGCCACCACCAACAATCCCACGCTGATCGACCCCGCGGCGCTGCGGCCGGGCCGGTTCGACAAGCTGATCTATGTGGGCGTGCCCGACGAGGCGGCCAGGGCCGTCATGTTTGAGAAGTACCTGCGGGGCAAGGCGGGCACCGGCGTGGACTGTCAGAAGCTGGCGGAGAACAGCGAGCGCTTCACCGGCGCGGACATCCGGGGTCTGTGCGAGGCGGCGTTCCGGGAGAACGACTTCAAGCCCGTCACCGAGGAGCAGCTGATGATGCGCCTGTCCATCACCCGGCCCAGCTATACGCTGGAGATGCAGAAGATGTACGAGCTGTGGGGCAAGAAGTACAACCGCTCCAGCGGTGCGCAGGAGGACAACCGCAACAAGACCGCCAAGCACCTGTGCTGGGACGACATCAAGGGTATGGATTCCGTCAAGGCCCTGCTGCGTGAGAAGATCGAGCTGCCCATCCAGAACGCCGAGCAGTACAAGAAATACGGCATATCCGCCCCCAAGGGCATTCTGCTGTTCGGACCTCCGGGCTGCGGCAAGACCTTCTTTGCCAAGGTGGCGGCGGACGAGAGCAAGGCTGCGTTCTATGTGGTGAACGGGCCGGAGCTGTTGGGCCGCGGTGTGGGCGAATCGGAGGAGAATCTCCGCAAGGCGTTCATGGACGCCCGGGAGACGAAGCCCTCCATCCTGTTCTTCGATGAGATCGACGCCATCGCGGAGGCGCGCAGCACCAACGCGGGCTCCGTGCGGATCATCAACCAGCTTTTGACGGAGATGGACGGCATGGAGTCCCTGTCGGGCGTCACCGTGATCGCCGCCACCAACCGGCCGGAGTCGCTGGATCCCGCGCTGCTGCGGGCGGGACGGTTCGACACCAAGATCTACATCCCGCTGCCGGATCAGGACTCCATCCGTCAGATGGTGCTGGGGTATCTGGGCGACGTTCCCAACGACGCGGACGTGGACGCCGTTACCGCGGCGCTGGCGGGCTACATGATCAAGGGCCTGCCGTCTGTGCTGCACGTGACGCTGTGCCTGCT
>USAT01000079.1 GCA_900552725.1 uncultured Eubacteriales bacterium
GCGGCGATGACGCGGCCCTTCTCCACAGCCACAAGGCGCATGCCGGACACGGCGAATTCCCGCACCAGCACGATGGCCAGGATCCACGCCAGCATGTCGCCCTGCTCCACGAAGCAGCACAGGGCGGCCATCACCAGGCATTTGTCCGCCAGGGGATCCATAAACTTGCCGAAGTCGGAGATCTGGTTATAGTGCCGGGCGATGTAGCCGTCGGCAAAGTCCGTCAGGCAGGCCACGATGTACACGCCCAGCGCCCAATAGCGGCTGCCGGGGAAATCCACATACATCAGCACCAGAAACACGGGGATCATCAGCACGCGGCCGATGGTCAGATAGTTGGCCATATTTTTCGGCATGGTTTTACTCCTCCCTTTCGCCCACCAGTTCGCCGTCCATGGCGCCGGTGACGCGTACCATCACGAAGTCGCCGGGGTCCACGTCGGCCTCGCTGTTGAAATAGATATGTCCGTCGATGTCGGGGCTTTCGGCGTAGCTGCGGCCCATGTACTGCATGGACTGGGGGTCGAAGCCCTCGCACAGCACCTCTACCAGATCGCCCATGCGGCTCTCGTTGAAATCGTCCATGATGCGGGACTGCACGTCCACCACCAGCTCGGCCCGGCGCTCCGCCTCGGCGGTGTCCACACGGTTGGGCATCTCTGCGGCAGGCGTACCCTCCTCCGGGGAGTAGGGGAACACGCCCGCCCGCTCGATATGAGTCTGGCGCAGGAATTCGCACAGCTCGTTGAAGGCGGCCTCATCCTCGTAGGGAAGGCCGGTGATGAGGCTGGTGCGCAGCACCACACCGGGGATCCTGGCCCGCAGCTTCTCCATCAGCGCCAGCAGGCCCGCGTGGGTCTCGCGGCGGCGCATGGCCTTCAGGATGGTGTCGCTGCAGTGCTGGATGGGCATGTCGATGTACTTGCAGATCTTCGGCTCTGACGCGATGGTGTCGATCAGCTCGTCGGTGATGGTGTCGGGATAGAGGTAGTGCAGGCGGATCCAGTGGAAGTCCAGCTTGCACAGCTCCCGCAGCAGCTCCGGCAACTTCTTCTCGTGATAGAGATCCACGCCGTAGCGGGTGATGTCCTGGGCGATGACGATGCACTCCTTCACGCCGTCCGCCGCCAGGGCCCGCGCCTCGGTCAGGATGTCCTCCATGGGGCGGCTGCGGTAGCGGCCCCGCAGCTTGGGGATGATACAGTAGGCGCAGCTATTGGAGCAGCCCTCGGCAATGCGCAGATAGGCGAAGTGAGTGGGGGTGGACAGCACCCGGGGCAGCTCCTCCACCGCGCCGTTGATGTCGCTGAAATGGGTGCAGTCCTCGCCGGCCATCACCTGCTCCACGGCGGACACGATGTCGCCGTAGTCTGCGGTGCCCATCATGCCGTCGATCTCCGGCAGCTCCGTCAGCATTTCGTCCCGGTAGCGCTGGCTCAGGCAGCCGGTCACCAGGATCTTCTTCACCTCGCCCGCCGCCTTCAGCTCCGCGGCGGAGAGGATCGTCTCGATGGCCTCCGTCTTGGCGCTGTCGATAAAGCCGCAGGTGTTGATGACCACCACGTCGCTGCCGTTGACATCCTCCTGCACGGTCATGCCGGCCTGCAGGCACATGGCCATCATCTGCTCCGTATTGACGCGGTTTTTGTCGCAGCCAAGGGAGATAAAGGATACTTTCATCGTTTTCCTCGTTTCTATTCGTCGATTTCTTCGCCCAGGCGGTTCAGGGCCGGGCGGATGTCGCTCCAGGAGAAGCCTCGGCGCAGCAGGGCGTCGCTGAGCTTTTTCAGCGCGGCGCGGTCGGGCGTTCTGCCGCCCAGCTTCCTGCGCAGGAAGCGGTCGATGGCGTCGGTGCTGTCGGGCAGTTGGGCAAGCGCGTCGTCCCACAGCTCACGGGGGACGCCCCGCTTCTGCAGCTCCTGGCGCACGCGGCCCGGGCCGTAGCCGGAGGCGGCGTAGTGCCGGGCGATGACCCCGGCGTAGGCGGCGTCGTCCACCGCGCCCAGGGATGTCAGCCACTCCACCGCCTCCTCGGCGGTGTCAGGCGCAATGCCTTTACGGTTCAGCTTATCCGCCAGCTCCTTACGGGACATCATCCGGCCCGAGGCCAGTTGGGCGGCCTTTACCCGACCCTCTGACCGTTTGCCGGATGCTTCTAATTGTACCACAAGCTGGGGGGATAAGTCCATACCCGGATACAAGCCAAATTGCAGGAGCTCATGACCGGTGATCCGGAGGGGGTCGCCCTCCTCCAGATACACCAGCACGCGCTCCTGCACATGTTTGGAATTTTCGATCCGTGTGATCCTCATTCGTCGCTGTCGTCAAAGTCGTCGGCAGAGACATCCACGGCGCGGCCCGCGGCACGGGCGGCGATCTTGGACTGGTTGCCCATCAGCTTATGGAAATTCTCGCGGACGTTCTTCTCCAGCGCCGCGGCGGCCTCGGGATTCTGGCGGAAGTACTCCTTGGCGGCGTCCTTGCCTTGGCCCAGGCGCACGTCGCCCAGGCTGAACCAGGAGCCGCTCTTCTGCACCAGATCCAGCTTGACACCCAGGTCGATGAGCTCACTGAGCTTGCTGATGCCCTCGCCGTACATGATGTCGAACTCCGCCTCACGGAAGGGAGGCGCCACCTTGTTCTTCACCACCTTGGCCCGGACGTGGTTACCCACCACCTCGCCGCCGGCCTTGAGGGTCTCCACCCGGCGGACATCAATGCGGACGGAGGCGTAGAACTTCAGCGCCCGGCCGCCGGTGGTGACCTCGGGGTTGCCGTACATGACGCCCACCTTCTCGCGGAGCTGGTTGATGAAGATGACGATGGTATTGGTCTTGTTGATGATGCCGGTCAGCTTGCGGAGGGCCTGGCTCATCAGGCGGGCGTGAAGGCCCACGAAGCTGTCACCCATCTCGCCCTCGATCTCGGCGCGGGGCACCAGGGCCGCCACGGAGTCCACCACCACCACGTCGATGGCGCCGGAGCGCACCAGGGCCTCGGTGATCTCCAGGGCCTGCTCACCGGTATCCGGCTGGGAGATCAGCATGTCCTCCACATTGACGCCCAGGGCCTTGGCATAGGTGGGATCCAGGGCGTGCTCGGCGTCCACGAAGGCCACCTCGCCGCCCATCTTCTGGGCCTCGGCCAGCACATGGAGGGCCAGGGTGGTCTTACCGGAGGATTCCGGGCCGTAGATCTCCACCACGCGGCCGCGGGGCAGGCCGCCGATGCCCAGTGCCAGATCCAACGCCAGGGAGCCGGTGGGGATAGCCTCTACATTGGCCACGTTGCCGTCGCCATAGCGCATGATGGAGCCCTTGCCATACATCTTCTCGATCTGCTGCATGGCGGTCTCGATCGCTTTTTTCTTATCCGCATTGACGGGCGCTGCCGCCGGTGCTTCCTTCTTCGCTGCCATGGGTTCTCCTCCTTTTATCTCTCCGTCATTCGGTATCAAATACGCTTTCATGAAGGGTGCCGTATACCACGCGGGGGATGCCCGCCGTGTCCGGCACCACCTCGATATCGCCGAAGCCCTGGGCGCGCATGATGCGCAGCACGTCGTCGGCCTGGCCGATGCCCACCTCGAAATACAGGCGGCTGCCGGGGTGCAGGGCCGTGCGCCATTTGTCGCTGATGGCCCGGTAGAAGTCCAGACCGTCGTCGCCGCCCTTCAGGGCCGTCATGGGCTCGTAGTCCCGGACGGACACGTCCAGGCCGGCGATGTCGCCGTCAGGGATGTAGGGCGGGTTGCTGACGATGCAGTCAAACTCGCCGAAGCGGGGTGGCGGGCCGTCAAGGGCATTCACTTGCCAGGGCATCACCTGGGCCGTCAGGCCGCAGCGGCGGATGTTCTGGCGGCAGACCCGCAGGGCGTCCTCCATCAGCTCACCCAGCACCACATGGCTGCCGGGGCAGAATTTCGCCACCGCCAGACCCACGCAGCCGCTTCCGGCGCACAGATCCAGCACACGGGGCTCATCCAGGGTCTTTACGAAGCCGATGGCCTGCTCCGCCAGCACCTCGGTATCGGTGCGGGGGATCAGCACGCTCTCGTTGACGTCCAGATCCATGCCGCAGAAGCTCCACTCGCCGATGAGATAGGCCAGGGGCTCCCCCGCCAGGTGGCGGCGCATCAGGGCGCGGGCACGCTCCTCCACGTCCTGTGGGACGTACAGGCGGCTGTCACGCAGCAGCTCCTGCCGGGTCTTTCCGGCGGCGAAGGCCACCAGCTCCCGCGCCTCCAGCGTGGCGGCGTCGATGCCGGAGCGGTGCAGCTCCTGCCGGATATCCATATACAAATTGTTATATGTTGTCGCCATAATACGAATTGTTGTCAGTTTTGTCGATTTTGACCTTTACCACTTGTCCTTGCCCTGCTCCTCCGGCAGCACCAGCTTCATGGCCTCGATGGCCACCTCCAGCATGGAGTCGTCCGGCTCGTTGGTGGTGAAGTTCTGCATCCACATGCCGGGGGCGGACAGGATCCGGGTCAGCTTATTGTCATGGGCGCCCACGGCACGGTTGAACTCGTAGGTGATGCCCACCACAGGCACCAGCAGCAGCAGCTTCACGCCGATGCGTACCCAGATATTCTGCCAGTTGATGTAGGGGAACACGAGGCTGGACACCAGGATGGAGACGATGATCACCACGAACAGGAAGCTGGTGCCGCAGCGGGGATGGTGCTTGGGCTGGATGCGGGCGTTCTCCACCGTCAGGGGCAGGCCCGCCTCGTAGCAGAAGATGGTCTTATGTTCGGCCCCGTGGTAGCAGAACACCCGGCGCACGTCCTTCTGCTTGGAGCACAGGATGAGATAGGCCAGGAAGATCAGCACCTTTACCACGCCTTCGATCAGGTTGTGGAGGGCCGCGCTCTGGGCGTGGAACAGTCCGGCGATGAAGGTGGGCAGCAGCATGAACAGCACCAGCGTCATGCCCAGAGACAAAATCACCGAGAAGGCCACCAGTACATTCTGCAGCTTTTCCGCCGGGACGTGCTTTTCCAGCCACTGGTCAAACTTGCTGGGCTGGGTGCTCTCGTCATCGGGGAAGTAGTCCGCCGAGAACATCAGCGCCTTGACGCCGGTGATGATGGAGCTGATGAAGGTGGCCATGCCCCGGATGATGGGCCAGCCCAGAATGGGGAATTTATCCTTGATGAATTTCCGCTCCGTCACCTTGGTGACCAGCCCCTCGGGGGCGCGGACGACGATGGCGTCCTTCTCCGGTCCGCGCATGAGGATACCCTCGATCAGCGCCTGGCCGCCGATGGTGGTGCGGAAGGTTTCTTGCTTTTTTTCTGCCATGGGAGTTCCTTTCTTACAAGTATAGCACAAAATTTTTAGATTGCAACACTTGTTCCATCAATTCTTTTCTTTTTCGTGGTGGGCCCGGTGCCCAATGGGCAGGCGGATGGTGACGATGCAGCCGCCGCCCTTGGCGTTTCCGATGGCCAGCGTGCCGCCGTGAAGGCGGATGATCTCGTCGCACACCGCAAGGCCAATGCCGCTGCCCCGGGCCTTGGAGGCGCCCTTATAGAACTTCTCCTTCACATGGGGCAGATCCTCCGCCGGGATGCCGTGGCCGTAGTCCCGGATGGTGATGATATAGTGATTGCCCCGGCGCACCAGGCGGGCGTCGATCCGCCTGCCGCTGCCGCCGTGCTTGGCGGCGTTGTCCAGCACATTGCAGAATACCTGCTTCAGCCGCTCGGAGTCGCCGGTGATGGTCTCGTCATACATATCGTCACAGCGGTACTCCAGCTGGATGCCCTGCTGCTTGAAGATCTCGCGGTAGGTATACACCGCGTCCTCGAACTCCGCCTGCAGATCCACCTGCTCCAGATGCAGGGTGAAGCGTCCGTCGGCGATCTTGGAGAAGTCCAGCAGCTCCTCCACCATATTGGTCAGGCGGCCAGACTCCTTCACGATGATGCTCAGGCCCCGGCGCAGGGATTCCGGGTCGCCGCCCTCGTCCGCCAGCAGCGTCTCGCCCCAGCCGTTGATGGCCGTCAGCGGCGTGCGCAGCTCGTGGGACACGGAGGAGATGAACTCCGACTGCAGCTTCTCGTTTTCGCCGATCTTCAGGGACATATCGTTGATGTTGTCCACCAGCTCGCCCATCTCGTCGGCGTAGCGGTTGGGGATCTGATAGCCGTAGCTGCCGCCGGAGATCTGCTTGGCCGCCTCGCTGACGGCGGAGATGGGGGCCACCACGTTATTGATCAGCAGCAGGCTGGAGATGACGATGACGAAGATCACCGCCGCCATGATGGCCAGGATGATCAGCACCGTCAGCAGCACCTGGCTGTCCAGATTCCGGGTGGCGGTGACGAACCGCATGACGCCCACCACGCGGCCGTTGAATTTCAGCAGGCCCGAGGCGGCGATGATCTTCTCCCCCGTGGCGGGATCCACGCCGTGGAAGCTGCTGACCTTACCGCTGCTGAGGGCGTCGGTGATGTCCTTTGTGCCGGGGGCGGAGCCCACCATCAGACTGCGGGTGGAGACCTCCACCCGGCCGTCACGGTCAATGAACTGCAGTTCGATCCGGTCGCTGTCCTCGAAGCTGTTGGCATAGAGGGTGGCGCTGCGGTAGTATTCGTCGTAGCTGGTCATGGCGTAGGTGTTGAAATACTCCGTGCTGGCGGTGGCCTTAGCCTCCAGCGCGCTGCTGGCATTGGCGTAATAGTTGCTGCCCAGGGCGATGGAAACCAGCGCCGCGATCAGCACCAGGATGGTGATGACCGGCAGGATACTGCTGACGATCCAGCGGCGGCGCAGGCCGATGGCCCGCCTGGGCTGGGCCGTCTGCTCCGGCAGTCCGGTCAGTTTTGTCACAGGTCTCCCCCTCCCTTCCGGTCAGTCTTTCCGGGCTTACTCGCCCCATTTATAGCCAAAGCCCCACACGGTGGTGATATAGGTGGGGTTGGCGGTGTCGTCCTCGATCTTCAGCCGCAGGCGGCGGATGTTCACATCCACGATCTTCAGCTCGCCGAAATAGTCGTGGCCCCAGACGGTGTCCAGGATCTCCTCGCGGCTGAGGGCCTTGCCTGGATTCTCCATAAACAGCTTCATCAGGCCGTATTCCACCTGGGTCAGCTTCACCCGCTGGCCGTTTTTCTCCAGCGTGCGGTTGCGCAGGTTCAGGGTAAAGGGCGGGCTGGTCAGCTCGCCGGACTTCTCCTCCGGCTCCGCGCCGCCGCTGCGGCGCATCAGGGCGTCCACACGGGCCGTCAGCTCGGCCGGGGAAAAGGGCTTGGTCACATAGTCGTCGGCACCGGTCATCAGGCCGGTCACCTTGTCCATCTCCTGGGAGCGGGCCGTCAGCATGATGATGCCGATGTTGGCGTCGTTGGCCCGCAAACGGCGGCACACCTCGAACCCGTCGATGCCGGGCAGCATCACATCCAGCAGCGCCACCCGGATGTCCTTCTGGGCCTTCAGCTTTTCCAAAGCCTCCTCGCCGCTTTCCGCCTCTACCACCTCGTAGCCCGCGCGGCGCAGGTTGATGACGATAAAGCCGCGGATATTGGCTTCATCCTCCAGTACCAATACCTTTCTCATCACATTCTCTCCTTCTGTCCCTCAGCCGTTGGAGGGCTGCCATGTACTGACGGCCAGGTGGAATTCTTCCTTCACCTTGTCGATGTTCACGCCGTACTCCAGCGCCGTTTCGTATAGCTCTACGGAATAGATCGTTCCGGGCAGACGCCACAGCAGCATCCTGTCGCCCATCACGGCACGGGTCTCCCGATTCTCGTTGGTAATGGTATACAGCGCCAGCACCGGCTTTCCGTCCAGCGACAGGGTCACCTGGTTTTCACCGGCCACGGTCTCCTCCGTCTCCGCGCTGACACGGCCCCACCAGATACCAGGCATCTGGAAATACCAGCCGCCGCTCTGACAGTGATAGGTCTGCGCCACGACGATCTCCCCGCCCATGCGGTTATACTGCACCCAATAGGTCAGTGTGTCGTTGCCGTTACCCCAGGCGTCCGGGCACGGCACCTCTGTGACGCCGTCGTCATTGATGTCCTGGGGCAGCAGCTGGCGATAGGGCTGCACCACGCTGGTCCTGCCCGTGGCACTGTCCGCCATCAGGTTGGTCATGCCCCAATAGCCCTCCCAGGTCAGGATATCCGTCACGGCCCGGTTGTCGTCGTTGATGCCTGTGACAAAAACCGCCGGACGGCCTCCCACAAGCGTCCCCTTTACCACGCTGCCGCGGTTGAGGTCGGCCATGGTGCTGGACAGACCGCAGCGATAGGCTACTGCCAGAATATTGGTCTGCCAGGTATAGATCTCCGCCAGAGGCGTACCGTCGCTGTCGCTGCGCATGACAAAGAGGGCGGGCGGTTCATAGGCATTGAGGTTCTGCACCACAAAGCGGGTATAGCTGCTGCTCATCAGCGGGATGGCCTCGCGGCCGATGTTGTACACCGTCACGTTCTGCACGGTGCTGCTGATCCGCCAGCCCACCACCAGTTCATTCCGTCCGTCGCCGGTCAAGTCCTCATAGTACACGCTGTCGATGCTGCTGCCGCTGCTCTCCACCGTGCACAGCAGCTCATAGCTCTCATTCGGCTTTTCAAACACCAGGATCTTCAGCGGCTTCTCGTCATTGGCCTTGCGGAGGAATACCACCGCCTCCTGGGTACCGTCGCCGTTGAGATCCACCATCTGCACGGACTGGATGTTCTGTCCGGCTGTGGGGGCGGCGTACTCATAGCCGCCGGAGATCATCTGCTCGATCTGCTGGTTCAGTCCGGTATACTCGTCCGGCACCCGGGGCAGCGTAAACATATCCTCCACGGAATTGTTCATGCCGCAGGCGCTCAGCACCCACAGCAGCGCCGCCAGCATCCACAGCAGCACTGCGCGCCGGATGGTTCTTTTCATACCCGTCCCCTCCTTTCACACGGCTCGCATAGTCCGTTACATACCTTTTCGATGGTATCATACCACATCTCCCCCTCTTTTGGTAGTCCCAGTTTTTTGATTTCTGACGGATTTACAGTAAATTTACACTTGCAATTATCGTCGCTGTCCGGTATAATGTTTCTGTTCCGTTGCCGGTGTGATGGAATTGGTAGACGTAGTGGACTCAAAATCCACCGCTGGCGACAGCGTACCGGTTCGAGT
>USAT01000080.1 GCA_900552725.1 uncultured Eubacteriales bacterium
GACTAAAACGCCAGCTCTCGCATAACGAGAACTGGCGTTCTTTGACAGGCTGAGAGGCTCTGACCATCGGTCAGAGCCTCTTTTTGATATACTGTGGGCGGGGCAGAGTCCCGCCCCTGCGAATGGTCCGGATACTCTGCCCTCAGAACCGCACGGCGTCCAGCTCCATGGTGGCGTAGCCGTTGAGGGTCATGTTGCCACGGACGCCCGCCATGTACTCATAGTAGCCCTGGGCGCCGATCATGGCGCCGTTGTCGCCGCACCATTTCAGCGGCGGCAGATAGAGCTTCACGCCCCGCTTTTCGCACAGCCTTTGCAGGTTGGCGCGGATGATGGAGTTGGCGGCCACGCCGCCTGCCGCCACCAGCACGGTGCGGCCCGTCTGCTCCAGCGCCAGGGCCGCCCGCTCCGTCAGCTCGTCGCTGACGGCCTGGGTGAAGTCCCGGGCCAGCGCAGGTTCGTCCAGGGGCTCACCCTTCTGCTGGGCGTTGTGGGCCAGATTCACCACGGCGGTTTTCAATCCCGAGAAGCTCATGTCCAGCGGCACGCCGTCCACATGGGCACGGGGCAGGGTATACACCCCGCCTGCCGACTGCTGGGCAAGCTGATCCATGGGCTTGCCGCCGGGATAGGGGAGGCCCAGCACGCGGGCGGCCTTGTCGAAGCACTCGCCCGCCGCGTCGTCACGGGTGGCGCCCAGCACCTTCATGTCGGTGTAGTCCACCACGTCCACGATCAGCGTGTTGCCGCCGGAGATGGCCAGCGCCAGAAACGGCGGCTCCAGCTCCGGGAAGGCCAGATAGTTGGCGGCGATGTGGCCCCGCACATGGTGCACCGGGATCAGCGGCACGCCCAGCGCCCAGGCGGCGGACTTGGCGAAGCTGACGCCCACCAGCACCGCGCCGATCAGCCCCGGTGCGTAGGTGACGGCCACCGCGTCAATGTCCTGCTTCGTCAGTCCCGCGTCGCGGAGAGCCTGATCCGTCAGGCCGGCGATGGCCTCCACATGCTTGCGGGAGGCGATCTCCGGCACCACGCCGCCATAGAGGGCGTGCATGTCCGCCTGGGAGAGAATGGCGTCGGAGAGCACGGTGCGGCCATCCTGCACCACCGCCACGGCGGTCTCGTCACAGGAGGATTCAAAAGCCAGTATGTTCATGCGTTCGCCTCCTCAAAATCCCGGGTCAGGATCAACGCGTCCTCCTTGGGAAGGTCATAGTAGTTGCGCCGCCGTCCCCGCTCCGTAAAGCCGAAGGACTGGTAGAGGGCGATGGCCGCGGCGTTGCTGGGCCGCACCTCCAGCGTCAGGAACGCCAGATGCTGCCCCGCGGCGAAGTCGCAGAACACCTTCAGAAGCTTGGCGGCGATGCCCTGGCGGCGGTATTTCGGGAACACCGCCACGTTGGTGATGTAGCCCTCGTCCGCCGCCACCAGCAGCCCGGCGTAGCCCAACACCTTGCCGGTCACGGCGTCCAGCGCCGTCAGGAAGGCGGCGCACTGGTTTTCCAGCTCCTCGGCCAGCATATTGCGGGACCAGGGGCGGGAGAAGCACACCCGCTCCAGCGCCGCGATCTCGTCCAGATGATCGGCGTTCATAGGCACGATCTTTACCTGTATCTTTTCCATAGTTGCTCCTTATCCCTTGGCGTCCAGCCAGTTTTTGCCGCTGTGGGCCTCGGCAGTCAGGGGGACGGCCAGGGCCGCCACCTGCTCCATCTCCTGCCGCAGCAGCTTCTCCACCGCTTCCTGCTCGGCCTCCGGGCACTCCACGATCAGCTCGTCGTGTACCTGCATGATGAGCCGGGCCTGCAAATTTTCGCGGCGCAGGCGGTCATAGACCCGGAGCATGGCCAGCTTCATGATGTCCGCCGCCGTGCCCTGGATGGGCATGTTCAGCGCCACACGCTCGCCGAAGGAGCGCTGGATGAAATTGGAGGATTTCAGCTCCGGCAGCGCCCGGCGGCGGTGGTACAGCGTCTCCACATAGCCCTGCTCCTTGGCCTTTTCCACGATGTCGGTCATGTACTGCTTCACGCCGGGGTAGGTGGCGAAGTAGCGCTCCATATAGTCCTTGGCCTCCGCCACCGTCACATGGATGTCCTGGCTGAGGGAGAAGGCGGACATGCCGTACACGATGCCGAAGTTCACCGCCTTGGCGCGGGAGCGCATCTGATGGGTGACCTCGCTCTCCGGCACATGGAACACCTTCGCCGCCGTGACGGTGTGGAAGTCCGCGCCGGACAGGAACGCCTGCTGCATGGCCTCGTCCCCGGCCATGTGGGCCAGCAGCCGCAGCTCGATCTGGGAGTAGTCCGCATCCACCAGCACATTGCCGTCCCCGGCGATGAACAGACGGCGAATCTCGCTGCCCAGCTCGGTGCGGGTGGGAATGTTCTGCAGATTCGGCTCCGTGGAGCTGAGGCGGCCCGTGGCCGTCACCGTCATCTGGAAGCTGGTGCGCACCCGCCCGTCGGGGGACACCGCCCGCAGCAGGCCGTCGGCATAGGTGGAGCGCAGCTTGGCGTACTGCCGGTATTCCAGCACCTTGTCCACGATGGGCGCCTCGTACCGCAGCTTTTCCAGCACCTCGGCATTGGTGGACCAGCCGGTTTTCGTCTTCTTCCCGTGGGGAAGCTGCAATTTGTCAAAGAGGATGGCCCCCAACTGCTTGGGGGAGTTGATGTTGAATTCCTCGCCCGCCATGTGGTAGATGGACTGCTCCAGCGTCACGATCCGCTGCTGCAGATCCTCGCCGAACCGGGCCAGGGCCGCGCCGTCGATGCGGAAGCCCGCCAGCTCCATCTCCGCCAGCACCCGGCACAGGGGCAGCTCCATCTCGTGGAGCAGCGCCGTCATGTTCAGCTCCTCCAGCCGGGGCGGCAGCACCTCGTACAGGGCGGCGACGGCGCTGGTATAGCTGCACAGGGCCGCCTCCGCCGCGGCGTCGTTCCCCAGCAGGGTGAAGGCGTCCCTCTCCAGATGGGCCGGGGCGGGCAGCTCCGCGCCGCAGTAGGCCACAAACAGCCGCTGCAGGTCATAGCCTCCGGCGGTGGCGTCCAGCAGATAGCCCGCCAGCGCCGTGTCAAAGACAAAGCCCTCGGCGGGAAGGTCACGCTCCAGCAGGGCGCGGGTCAGATCTTTCACGTTGTGGGCCGCCTTGGCGATATCGCCGCTGAAGAGGTCCCGCAGCAGCGCCTCCCAGTCGCCGCCGAAGCGGTCAGACCGCAGGATGGCCGTCAGGCTGCTGCGCTCGTCGATGCCGCAGGCCACCGCCAGCGCGGAGAGGTCGGCAAGGCCGTACACCGCCACATGGGGCGCTTTCCGCCACAGCGCCAGCAGCCGCGCGGCGTCGGCGTCGGTCTCCGGCGTCTCCACGGTGGCTGCATAGTCCTCATCGTGGGCAACGGCCGCCGGTTCCGGCACGGACGCGGAGGGGGTCAGGCCGTATTTCTTGATGAGCTTGGTGAATTCCAGCTTTACGAACAGGTCGTAAAGCTCCGGCTTATAGGGCTGGCACAGGGCGTCCTCCGGATCGAACTCCAGCGGCGCGTCGGTGACGATGGTGGCCAGCCAGTAGCTGCGGCGGGCGGATTCCTCGCCCTCGGCCAGCTTCCGCAGCGCGGCGGGCTTGGCCTCTACTTCCGGCATGGCGGCGTACAGGGCGTCGATGCTGCCGTAGCGCTGCACCAGGGCCGTGGCGGTCTTTTCGCCGATGCCTGGCACGCCGGGAATGTTGTCGCTGCTGTCGCCCATCAGGGCCTTCAGGTCGATCATATGGATGGGGTCGAAGCCGTACTGCTCCCGGAACAGGGCGGGGGTCATATCGGCGGTGGAGGTCTGGCCCATGCGGGTGGTCACCAGCTTCACCCGTGTGCGATCGGTGATGAGCTGCAGGCTGTCCCGGTCGCCGGTGACGATGACGCACTCCCAGCCCCGTTTTTCGCACCGGCGGGAGATGGTGCCCAGCAGGTCGTCGGCCTCGTAGCCCACCATCTCATAGCAGGGGATGGACATGGCGCACAGCACCTGCTTCATCACCGGCATCTGCTGGGCAAGCTCCTCGGGCATGCCCTTGCGGGTGGCCTTGTAGCTGGCGTCCGCCTCGTGCCGGAAGGTAGGCTCCCGCCGGTCAAAGGCCACGCACAGTGCCTCCGGCTGCTCCTCGTCGATGAACCGCTGGAGCATGTTCAAAAAGCCGAAAATGGCGTTGGTATACAGCCCGTCCCGGGTAGTCAGGGGCTTCACGCCGTAAAAGGCGCGGTTGATGATGCTGTTGCCGTCAAGAACCATCAGTTTCATGGTCGGCCTCCTTGTGGGGTCAGATTTCACATAATACTTTATTATAGTCTATTTTCCGGCAAAACACAACCTCCGCTCTTGACAGTTTTTCCTTTTGTGATAGTATGGAGTGGATTTATTGTATCTCGCAAGATCCGTGACAGGAGGCGCTATGGACAAGCTTGCCAGACAAGTGGATATTCACCATGCCGTGATGCAGGGCAGCTATTTTGCCGGATTCTCCGCCATATGGGGCTTCGGGCCGGTGCTGCTGCTGTACCATGGGCTGAGCAACAGCACGCTGGGCGTGATCACGTCCCTGGCGCTGGTGCTGCCGCTGCTGATCCAGCCAGCGCTGGCCTCCCTGTCGGACGCCGATCCCCGGTGGACCAGCCGCCGCCTGGCGCTGGTGCTGTCGCTGATCACGCTGGCGGCGGCGGTGGCCATGATGCTGCTGCCGGAGCACAAGACGGTGCTGCTGGCTAGCTACGCCGTCATCGGCGTGACGCTGGTGTGTACGGCGCCCTTCTTCAACAGCATGGTGATGGAGTACCACCTGCGGGGTGTCAACATCAACTACGGCATCGGCCGGGGCACCGGCTCCACCACCTATGCCATCGTGGCGCTGGTGATGGGCTTTGTGCTGGAGCGCCGCAGTCCCACGGTGATCCTGCCGGTGCTGCTGGCGGCGCTGGCGGTGCAGATCGCCGCCGTCTGGAGCTTCCGCTATCCGCTGCCGCCTGCGCCCGCGGCCCAGGAGGGCGAGCCGCCCCAGGTGCTGGGGGTGTGGGGCCTGCTGCGGAAGTATCCGGCCTTTCCGGTGATGCTGGTGGGCTGTGCCCTGCTGCAGGGCGGCCACAACGCCTGCAATACCTATATGATCCACATCGCCAGCAAGGTGGGGGCGGGCGAGGGGCTGATGGGCGTCATCCTGGCGGTGTCCGCCTTTGCGGAGCTGCCTGCCATGGCGCTGTTTCCCCGAATGCACCGCCGGTTCAGCCTGCGGACGCTGTTCCTGGTGTGCGCCGCCGCCTTCGTGGGAAAGAACGTACTGTTCCTGCTGGCCCAGTCGCCGGTGCTGCTGTATCTGGCGGCGGCGCTGCAGTTCTTTGAGTTCGGCATTTTCCTGCCGGCCTGCGTCTACTATGTGGCGGAGCGGCTGGACAGTGCCAATCAGGCCAAGGGTCAGGGCCTGATCCATGTATTCTCCAACGGCGTGGGCCCGGCGGTGATGACCGCCATCGGCGGACGCCTTATTGACCGCGCCGGCATCAATACCATGGTGGCGGTGATGGCAGCGGCGGCCCTGGCGGGCTTTTTCGTGGTGGCACTGGCCACCTCACGGCATTTTGACAAAAGGAGCACAGAAAAATGATCCATTCCTTTTTAACAGTGGGCCAGCAGGTGCTGATCCTGTTTGCCCTGATGGCGGTGGGCTTCGTGCTGGGCAAGGTCAGGCTGATGGACGACCGGGGCAGCCTGGCCATCACGAACCTGGTGATGTACGCGGTGTCCCCCGCCATGATGGTGGTGGCCTTCCAGCGGGAACGGAACACGGCGGATCTGCACAATTTTCTGATGTGCCTGCTGCTGGCGGTGGTCTTTCACGCCGTCAGCATCCTGCTGGCCCGGGTGCTGATCCGGGGCAAGGACGGTCCTGCCGGGATCCTGCAGTTCGGCGCGGTGTTCTCCAACTGCGGCTTTATGGGCTATCCCCTGATGCTGGCCATGCTGGGCAGCATCGGCGTGTTCTACGGCTCGGCCTATGTGGTGGTGTTCACAGTGCTGGCGTGGACGGCGGGCATCTATATGGTCACCCACGACGCGGGAAAGCTCAGCTGGAAGCACATCCTGCTGAACCCCGGTGTGCTCAGCGTGGCGGCGGCCATGGCGCTGTATCTGCTGTCGGTGCGCCTGCCGGAGATCGTCATGACGCCGCTGAACTATCTGGCCAACATGAATACCCCCCTGCCCACCATCGTGGTGGGCTATCAGCTGAGTCACGCCAACTTCGGCCAGGCGTTCGCCGACAGGCGCTCTTGGACGGCGCTGGTGCTGCGGCTGCTGGTGTTCCCGCTGCTGTCCATCGCGCTGTGCTATGCCCTGCGGGTGGACAGTGCCGTGGCGCTGGTAACGGTCATCGCCGCCTGTACGCCGCCCGCCGCGCTGCTGAGCATGTTCGCCCAGAAATTCGGCAGCGATACCCGTCTGTCCTCCAGCATGGTGTCGGTGTTCACGGCCATCTCCGTGCTGACCATCCCGCCGGTGGTGGGCCTGGCCCAATACCTGATGGGCTGACACGCCATGTGCGTAAGGGAGAAATTCGAAATGACGGCAAAAATGCTCGGCCGATTCGTTATGTAAACGAAATGCCCGTGGATAAATTGTGACAACCTGTGTTTGCGGGTTTTCCAGAAAGAGGAAAAGACCGAAAAAACCCTGTATCCACACAGATGTGCACCGTGTGGAAAAAGCTGTGGAAAGTGTGGATAACTCCTTGTAGAAGTTATGCCATGTAAAATTATGTAAACTTTATGTAAAGGGAAAAGCCTGTCGAAAAAAGCGGAAAAAGTACGGCAAAAGGGGAAAATCGCCGAGGGCTTCCGTATTTTCCCCACTTAGTGATTTTGCCGAAGGACGGCGAAGCCGGCAGAAAAAAGAAATATTTTTGCCGGGAAAAATTCACCCGGCGGGAAATGATTACATTGTGTATTTCCCGACAGCGGCGGGGCCTTGGCATGACAAAAGCAGGGCGGGACGATCGCGGAGAAGCGCCGTCCCGCCAAACCGCGAGCTTCCCGTAATACGTTGAAAACCGCCACTTGACCCAGTGGCGGTTTTCGTTCTTTCTGCGGAGAGCATGTACGGCAGAAGGTTTTCTTTTTTCCGCTGAAACATTTCCCGAGCCCGGTGTGTTATACCAATGAAAAGCTTTTCAAGGAGATCATTTCCATGACAGACCAACAGTTTGCCCTGGCGGCGGAGCGGTATATGGACACCATTTTCCGGGTGGCCTATGGCTATCTGCGCAGCAAAGCGGACGCCGACGACGTGACCCAGGACGTATTGATACAGCTCTATAAGACCGACGCGCCCTTCGAGGGTGACGAGCATCTCAAGCGGTGGCTCATCCGGGTGACCATCAACCGGTGCAAGAACATCTTCCGCTCCCCGTGGCACAGGATGGAGGACATCGCCGACTATGAGAGCGCATTGTCCTTCGAGGTCCCGGAGTGCCGGGAGCTGTTCGACGCGGTGATGGCGCTGGACAAGCGCTATCGCGTGCCGGTGCTGCTGTATTACTACGAGGGCTATTCCCAGAAGGAGATCGCCGAGATGCTGGCGGTGCCGGAGGAGACTGTCCGCACCCGGCTGTTCCGGGCCAGAGGAAAATTGAAAGCAACATTGACGGAGGTACTGCAATATGATTGACCGGAAACTGTTTCAGCAAACCTTCTCCGCGCTGCATGCCTCCCCTGACACACTTTCGGAGGTATATAAAGTGGTACGGAGAAATAAAAGACATCATACGATCACAAAAGGCATGCTGATCGCCGCGGTGCTGGCCATGTGCATCACGGTGGCGGGCGCGGTGGGCATCGCCACGCTGATCAAGGCCGATGTGGCCCCGGCGGACAGTATTACCGACGCCGACCGGAACGCCTTTGACAAGGATACCGTGGGCAGCGACACGCCCCTGGTGCTGGGCAACGACGGCCAGCCCATCAGCCTGCCCCGGATGGAGCGCGCCTCCACCGACACGGCCACGGTGCAGCGCCTGCTGGGCGATTACCTTTGCACCGTGAACGCCACCATGGAGGTGGACGGCTACACCATCAAGCTGAACACCTTCCTCATTGACGAGAACGGCTCCGGCTTTTTGACCTACACCCTGTCCAATCCCAACGGCGTTGAACCGGATGAAAACGGCTACGGCGAGGTGTATACCCCCCTGGATCCCTCACTGATCATCGGCGATGACCTGCAGAGCTACAAGTATATGGACGCCAAGACCTATTTGGACACCGCCGCCACCACCGACACAGAGATGCATCTGGTGCTGTATTTCAGCGACTTCGGCCATTGGCACAAGGGGGATGACCTGATCTTCGCGGTAAAGCCCCAGTATGTCGAAGGCAATCCCGATGCGCTGACATGGGGCGGCAGCATCAGCATTTCACCCATCGCCTATCTGCCTGTGACCACCTTTACCAGCGAAAACGGCAGCACGGTGTCGGTCTCCGCGCTGGGTATGCGGGTGAACGCCCCCGCTGATATCACCAACCAGATCAGCGACATGAACACCAAAGAGCTGGTGCTGCACATGAAGGACGGCAGCCACTTCGCGGTGATGAGCGACCGCGAGAACGTCATGAACTGGGTGGTGGGTCTCGGCACGGTGGATGAGAACCACAATGTCAGCGGCCTGGGCTACAGCTTCAACCGGCTGGTGGACGTGGACGAGATCGAGTCTGTCACCGCTGAGGGATATACGATGGTCTTCCTGACGCCCTTCACAGGCCTTGAGGATAAGATGCCTGATACGAAGGACATCGACTTCAATTACACCTACACGCGGTGAGGGCCGCGCGGTGCGTTGATCCGTCGTAGGGCGGGGCCAATGTGCCCCGCCACCGATAGCGCACCGGTTTATCGTGCGGCGGGCCACACGGGGC
>USAT01000081.1 GCA_900552725.1 uncultured Eubacteriales bacterium
TGGCTGTAGGGCGGGGTGACCTCACCCCGCCGCACGGTAGAACCAACGGTGTTTTTCGGCGTACTGGTCAGCGGCAGCGGCGCTGGAGCAGAGACGATCCTTTTATCGAATCGAAAAAGGAAATCCTGCGTGAACGTGCGGCAGGCACCTACAATTCCGTACAACGTATAGCGCGCCCGGAAGTGAAGGAACCGGAGGTTCCTTCTGGCACTTTTGCCTACTTTTGCCGCTATTGGCAAAAGTAGGTCGCGCTCGGAAGCGCGAAATTCCCCCTAAAAACAACCGAAAGGAGACACCATGGCCAACGGGATCATCATCATCGACAAGCCCGCGGATTGGACCAGCATGGACGTGTGCGCCAAGCTGCGGGGCATCCTGAAAACGAAAAAAGTGGGCCACGCCGGAACGCTGGACCCCATGGCCACCGGCGTGCTGCCGGTGTTCGTGGGACAGGCCACACGGGGCGTCTCCTTTGCCGAGAGCGGCGAAAAGGAGTACGTCGCCACCCTGCGGCTGGGCCTTGTCACCGACACGCAGGACACCTCCGGCCGGACGCTGGAGACACACCCTGTGACCGTCTCCATGGACGACCTGACGGCGGTGCTGCCCCGCTTCACCGGAGATATTGAACAAATTCCGCCTATGTACTCCGCCATCAAGATCAACGGCCAGAAGCTGTACGATCTGGCCCGGCAGGGCCGGGAGGTGGAGCGGAAGCCCCGCGCCGTCATTATCCATGAGCTTGAACTGCTGGAGCAGCTGTCGGACACCGATTTCACTCTGCGGGTGCGGTGCTCCAAGGGCACCTACATCCGCACCCTGTGCCACGATATCGGACAGGCCCTGGGCTGCGGCGGCTGCATGGCGACCCTGCGGCGCACCATGGCTGCGGGCTATACCCTGGCCGAGAGCCACACCATCGACGAGGTGCAATCCCAGGGCGAAGCTCTGCTGCGGCCGGTGGACACCCTGTTCCGGCAGTATCCGGAATACCGCATCACCCATCCCCGGGTGGAGCAGCTGTGCCGCAACGGCAACGCCTTCACCGTGAAAGCGCCGCTGGAGAGCGGCACCTACCGGGTCTACGGCCTGGAGGGGGACTTTCTGTGCCTGAGTCGGTTGGAAAACGGACAAATGACGTCCATCAAGAACTTTTTTGGAGCGTAAACTATGAAGCCTACTGTCATCGCATTGGGATTTTTCGACGGCGTACACCGGGGCCACGGGGCGCTGCTGCGCCGCACCGTGGAGGTGGCCCGCCAACTGGACGCCACCCCCGCCGCCTTCACCTTTGACCGTCCCCCCAAGGAGGTGGTCACGGGAAAGCCGGTACCCCTCATCAACTCCACCCAGGAGCGGCAGGAGCTGATGGAGCGGCTGTACGGCATCCAGCAGGTGATCGTCGCCCCCTTTGACCATGAGATGATGACCATGCCGTGGGAGGATTTCATCACCGAGCTGCTGGTGAAGCGCTATGGCGCGGTGCATCTGGTGGCAGGCCACGACTACCATTTCGGCCACAAAAACGCCGGTGATCCGGAGCTTTTGCAGCAGAAGTGCCGTGAGCTGGGCTTGGGCTGCGACATCATCCCCAAGGTGGAGATCGAGGGCATCACCGTCAGCTCCACCTACATCCGCCAGCTGGTGCGGGACGGCGAGCTGGAGCGGGCTGCCGAATTCCTGGGCCACCGCCACTGTCTCAGCCAGACGGTGAGCCACGGATTCCGGTTCGGCCGCACCATCGGCATCCCCACCATCAACTTCACGGTGCCCGACCATGTGCTGGTGCCGGAAAAGGGCGTGTACGTCACCCGCGTGTACCTGCCCAATGGCAGCAGCTACGCCGGTGTCACCAACGTAGGCACCCGCCCCACCGTCAGCGACAGTGCCGACGTGTCCATCGAGACGTTCCTGCTGGACTTTGACGGCGACCTGTATGGCAAGCGCATCCGGCTGGAGTTCTGCCGCCGCCTGCGGGCCGAGAAGAAGTTCGACTCCCCCCGGCAGCTGAAGGACGAGATCGAAAAAAACGTCGCCCAGACCCGGGCATATTTCCGGGAGACGGGCGAGGTATAAGCTTAACCGGCGCTCTGCTGCGGAGCGCCGGTTCCTGTTTGCGGCGTCGACATCTTGACATTGCTATGCCGCAGGGCTACAATATGTGGTATCTGAAAAGGGGAGGGGACAACATGGACATTCATGGAGTACAAAAGCTGACGCTGCTGGATTTTCCCGGCCATGTGGCCTGCACGGTGTTTCTGGCGGGGGGCGATTTTCGGTGCCCTTTCTGCCACAACGGCGGCCTGGTGCTGGGCAGCATGGAGCCGGTCATGGACGACGCCGGACTGCTGGCCTTTTTGAAAAAGCGGCAGGGCCTGCTGGACGGTGTGGCCGTCACCGGCGGGGAGCCGCTGCTGCGGCCTGATCTTCCCGGGCTGCTGCGGGCCATTAAGGACTTGGGCTACGCCGTGAAGCTGGACACCAACGGTAGCCATCCCGCCACCCTGCGGTCGCTGGTGGAGGAGGGGCTGGCGGACTATGTGGCCATGGATGTCAAGAACAGCCCGGAGCAGTACGCCGCCACCGTGGGCCTGCCGGACTTTGACCTGGCTCCCATCCGGGAGAGCGTGGCCTATCTGCTCTCCGGCGCGGTGGACTATGAATTCCGCACCACTGCTGTGGCGGAGTTCCACAATGACGCGTCCTTTCGGGGGATCGCCCAATGGATCGCCGGTGCCCGGCGCTATTATATCCAGTGCTTTACCGATCGAGACTCTGTCCTTCAAGCGGGCCTTCACGCCCCGGAGAAGGCACAGCTGGAGCACTGGGCGGACATTGTCCGCCCGCTGGTGCCGGATGTGGAATTGCGAGGGGTGTAAAACAGAAAAATACCCGTGCAAAGCACGGGTATTTTGTTTTTAAATAACCGTTTACTTAATCAATTCCCGCCCAGGTGGCCAGAATTCCCACCACCTCGCGGCAGGCGTAGCCGGGGCCCAGGAACCAGGGGCTGAAGCAGCCGGCGGACTGGGCGGTCAATCCCGCCTGACGGGCAAAAAGCTGCCCCCGGTACTGGTGAAAGTTGTCGCTGGCGATGACCACATGGGTGTCCAGGCCGTTGTCCCGGATGATGGCCGCGGCGAATTGCAGGTTCTCCCGGGTGTCAAAGGACTTCTCCTCGGCGTAGATCCGCTCAGGGGCGATGCCCATATCGATCAGCTCCCGCCGGGCGCAGGCGCCCTCCGTCACCGGCTCGGAGCGGCTGTCCAGCCCGCCGGTGGTGACGCAGACCGCGTCCGGATGGGCGGTCAGATACGCGTAGGCGGCCTCGATGCGGCCCTGCAGCATCATGCTGGGCTTCCCGTTATAGACCTGACAGCCCAGCAGCACCACCGTGCCCGGCGCGTCATCCTCCGCGGGACGGTCGGCCGCGGCCAGGCCCATGATGGTCAGTACCGCGATGGCCACCGCCAGCACCACGCTGACGCCGGTGATGAGGATGGCCTTCAGCCATTTGGGAAAGCGCTGGAAAAAGCCGGGGAAGAAGCAACGTGCCGCCGCCAACAGCAGCAGCGCCGCCGGCCAGAACATGCCGATGTGGTGGACGCCGATGGCCAGTGGCATCAGGAAATAGACCGCTCCCAGCAGGGAGAGGGTGCCAAGGATGGGTAACAGCATAGATATCAGTTCTCCGCGATGTGATTGGCGATGCGCTGCATGATCATATCCAGCGCCACCAGGTTGTGGCCGCCCTCCAGCACGATGATGTCGGCGTACTTACGGGTGGGCTCCACGAACTGCTCGTGCATGGGCTTGACGGTGGTGAGATACTGGGTCACCACCGATTCCAGCGACCGGCCCCGCTCCTCCACGTCCCGCAGGGCGCGGCGCAGGATGCGCACGTCGGCGTCGGTCTCCACAAAGATCTTGATGTCCAGCAGATCCCGCAGGGCCTTGTTCTGGAAGATCAGGATGCCCTCCACGATTACCACCTTGGTGGGCTTGATCTCCACCGTCTCGTCGGTGCGGTTGTGGATGGCGTAGTCGTACACGGGGCAGTGGATGGTCTCGCCCCGCTTCAGGGCCTTCAGATCCTCGATCATCAGCTCGGTGTCAAAGGCGTCGGGGTGGTCGTAGTTCTGGCGGCAGCGCTCCTCGAAGGAGCAGTTCTGCCGCTTGTAGTAGTTGTCGTGGTGCACCACGCTGATGTCGGTGCCGAACCGCTCGGCCAGGTGCTCAGTCAGTGTGGTCTTGCCTGAGCCGGTGCCGCCGGCGATGCCGATGAAAATGGTACTCATGGGGAACGCCTCCCTTATATTCTTCCCCTCTATTATAGGAACTGATCCCCGGAAAAGCAAGAAAAGATGTAAAAAAATGATGAATTTCCAGCATTTTTAGTTGACGGGACTGTTGCTTTTGGGGTATGATAACTAAGTATTATCACGAGTATGTCCTTTGGAGGGAAAAACAGCATGAGTCTGATCAAGTGTAATAAATGCGGAGAAGTGTTCTCCGACAGCTATAAAACGTGTCCTTTCTGCGCGGAGGATGAGGAATACTATAACGGCAAAGTAAAAAAGCGGGGCCACCGCCAGTTGGAAAAGAAGAAAAAGGCGCCCAGCATTGTGGGCCCGGTCATGGTGCTGGTGGCTGTGCTGCTGGTGGGCATCCTGGTATGGGCCTTTGCCGGCGACACGGTGAAGGGCTGGTTCGGCAAGAAGGAGCCGGCGGTGGATCCCAATCCCGGCACCAACCAACAGGAGCCTGTCACGCCTCCTGACACCACCCCCGACGAGCCCACGGTCAAGGCGCTGGAGCTGGATCACCTGACGCTGATGCTGGCTCCCGGCGAGAGCGAGAAGCTGACCGTTTCCGGCGGCACGGAGGAGACTTACCAGTGGCTGACCAGTGATTCCGGCGTGGCCAAGGTGGATACCGACGGTACCGTTACCGCCGTGGCGGAGGGCAGCGCCGTGATTACCGTTACCTGCGGCGATGAGAACGTGGCCTGCGCCGTCACTGTCAAGGAAAAGGCGGACACGAATACCACCCCCAATACCAATACAAACAATAACAACACCAACAACAATAACAGCAATACCAATAACAATAATACGACGAACAAGCCCAATACCAACACGAACACCAGCTCCTCGCTGAAGAATCTGAAGATCAAGACCATGTACGGCACGTATCTGGACAAGAACCCCGACGGCCAGTTCGACATGACGGTCAACAAGGGTGACCCCGCCTGCGAGCTGACGCTGGAGGGCGTGACCGGTACGGCCACCTGGAAGAGCTCCAACACCAATGTAGTGAAGGTGTCTGATAAGGGCGTGGTGGAACGCGTGGGCTCCGGTACGGCTACCATCACCATCACCCTGGGCAGCGCTACGGCGGAGATCCTTGTCCGCGTCAACTGATGTAAATATGACCCTGAAAAGCAGCGGCAGCGCCGCTGCTTTTCCGTTTGCGCTGCCCGCCTTGTCAAACCACAGACCCTGTGGTATAATCAAAACTGGAGAATTATCTTTGGAAAAGGAATTGATATATGACAACGCAGGATTACCGTACCCGCAGTCCGCTGCGGATCTTCTTGAGCTATTTCCGGCCCCATTGGAAGCTGTTCACGCTGGATATCAGCTGCGCCATCCTCATCGCCATGGTGGATCTGGCCTTTCCGCTGATCAGCCGCGTGGCGCTGTACCAGTGGCTGCCGGAGAAGAACTACCGGGTGTTTTTCACGGTGATGGTCATTGTGGCGCTGGCCTTTGTGCTGCGGGCGGGCCTCTATTATATCGTGACCTATTGGGGTCACACCTTCGGTATCCGGGTGGAGGCGGACATCCGCCGGGATCTGTTCCACCACATGCAGATGCTGGGCTTTGATTTCTATGACCGCAACCGCACCGGCCAGCTGATGAGCCGCCTGACCACCGATCTTTTCGAGCTGACGGAGCTGGCCCACCACGGGCCGGAGGATCTGACCATCTCGCTGATCACCATCGTGGGTGCGCTGGCGGTGATGTTCAGCATCGAGTGGCGCATGGCGCTGATCGTCATGGCCATCATTCCGGTGTTTCTGGTGGTGCTGATGCTGCTGCGGGGCGGCATGAGCCGCGCCTCGGTGGCGGCCAAGCAGAAGACCGGCACCATCAATGCCGAGATCGAATCCGGTCTCAGCGGTATCCGCACGGTGAAGGCCTTCGGCAACGAGACCATCCAGCAGCAGCGGTTCGACTGCGCCAACGAGACCTTCAAGACCGCCAAACGGGGCTTCCATAAGGAGATGGGCCGGTTCAACTCCACCATGGAGCTGTTCGTCACACTGCTGAACGTGGCGGTTATCGCCGGGGGCGGCTGGCTGATAATGGGCGACCGGAT
The DNA here is from genome assembly GCA_900552725.1 of uncultured Eubacteriales bacterium. Lineage (GTDB taxonomy): Bacteria > Bacillota > Clostridia > Oscillospirales > Oscillospiraceae > Vescimonas. Next base: position 6,385 of record USAT01000081.1, read on the forward strand.
GGACTATGTGGATCTGATCACCTTCAGCCTGTACATCACCACGTTTATCACCCCGGTGCGGAAGCTGGCCAACTTTGCCGAGCTGTTCTCCAACGGCTTCGCGGGATTGCACCGGTTCATCGAGCTGATGGGCACCGAGCCCACCATTGCCGACGACGCCGACGCACAGGCGATGCCCGCGGTGCGGGGCGCCATCGACGTGGACGGCGTCAGCTTTACCTACGACGGCGCCGACGAGGTGCTGCACGATGTGACGCTGCATGTGGCGGTGGGCGAGACGGTGGCGGTGGTAGGTCCCTCCGGCGGCGGAAAGTCCACCCTGTGCCAACTGATCCCCCGGTTCTATGACGTGACCGAGGGCAGCATCGCCATCGACGGCGTGGACGTGCGGCACATCCGGCTGGACGACCTGCGCCGGGCCATCGGCGTGGTGCAGCAGGACGTGTTCCTGTTTGCCGGAACGGTGCGGGAGAACATCCGTTACGGCCGTCCCGATGCCTCGGACGAGGAGGTGGAGGCCGCCGCGCGGCGGGCGGAGATCTATGACGATATCCTGGCCATGCCCCAGGCGTTCGACACCTATGTGGGCGAGCGGGGCGTGTTGCTGTCCGGCGGACAGAAGCAGCGGATCGCCATCGCCCGGATCTTCCTGAAAAACCCGCCCATCCTGATCCTGGACGAGGCCACCTCGGCGCTGGACAGCGTCACCGAGGCGCGGATCCAGCACGCCTTCGACATGCTGTCCCGGGGCAGGACGACGCTGATCATCGCCCATCGGCTCAGCACCATCCGCAGCGCCGACCGGATCCTGGTGATCCAGGAGGGGCGCATCGCCGAGCAGGGCAGCCACGAGGAATTGCTGGCAAAGCAGGGCGCGTATGCCCGGCTGTATCATACACAGAATTTGGGGGAATGGGATCATGAAGCAAGAGAAAATTGACCGGATCAACGAGCTGGCCCGCAAGGCCAAGGCCGACGGCCTGACCGTCGAGGAGGAAGCGGAGCGGGAAGCCCTGCGGCTGGAGTACAAGGAGGCCATTCTGGGCAGCCTGCGCAGCCATCTGGAGAATACCTGGATCGTGGACGAAAAGGGAAACAAGCGGAAGCTGAAGCCCAGGGGGGAGAAATAAATGGACTATCACGATGATTATCAACCGCAGCGGCAGCCCAACGGCGGCAAGAACGACAACGACTTCGGCGCATGGCTGCTGATCGGCATCATGTTCCTGGTGGCGTGGCCGGTGGGCCTGATCCTGCTGATCAAGAAGCTGGCCGACAACCCGCAGAGGATCAAAAAGGCAGCCTCCACCACGGCGGCCCACATCCGGGCCAAGGCCCAGGAGCAGCAGACCCGCCAGACGGCCCGGAAGCAGAGCGCCGTCAAGAAGGTCACCCAGACGCCCCAGCCCTCTGCGGGAGGGGCCAGGGCACTGAAGATCATCGGCATTGTCCTGGCAGCGCTGGGTGTCGCGGGTATTTTTGCCGCGGCAGACACCTGGTTGGGCTACGCCATACAGTACAGCGAGTGGTGGTACTTCCTGCGGCAGCTCTTCTATCCCACGGGCTTGCTGGCGGGCGGCCTGTCGCTGCTGATCGGCGGCGGCGTTATGCAGCGGCGGATGCGCCGCTATGCCAAGTATCTGGCCTGCGCCGGAAGCCGTGACGCCATCCCGCTGGCCCATCTTATGAAGGCCGCCGACGTGGGAGAGAGCAAGGCCGAGCGGGACCTGGAGGCCATGATCGAAAAGGGCATGTGGGGCCCCGACGCCTATCTGGACCGGGGCAACGACATGCTGTTCCGCTCTCAGGACACGGCCAACGCCTATTTCGCCGCCAAGCGGAGCGCGGCGCAGCAGCAAGTCGCCGCTGCGGCAGTACCCCGGAGCGCCGACGGCTATGAGGGTATGCTGCAGGCCATCCGCCGGGCCAACGACCGCATCGACGATGAGGTGCTCAGTGCCAAGATCGACCGGCTGGAGGCGGTCACCGGCCAGATCTTCAAGGTCATTCAGGAGCAGCCGGCCAAGAAGGACAAGGCCAGCACCTTCCTGAACTACTATCTGCCCACCACCCAGAAGCTGCTGGACAGCTACGCCGACTTTGAGGAGGCGGGGGTCAGCGGCCAGAATCTGGATCAGGCCAAGAGCCGCATTGAGGAGACCATGGACAACATCATCGCCGGGTTCGAGCACCAGTTGGACGACCTGTACCGTGACGCCGCCATGGATATCGACAGCGACATCCGGGTCATGGAGACCATGCTGAAGCGGGATACCTCCACCGTGGCCGACGACTTCGGCCTGGACGGCGGTACCGCCGTGCAGATGGCCGACGCGGAAGTGGAATGACACCAATAAAAAAGAGAACAGGAGACGCGGCCCGCGGG
>USAT01000082.1 GCA_900552725.1 uncultured Eubacteriales bacterium
CGAGGAGATCGACTATCTGGGCAAGACCGGCGCGGGCGTGGCCAAGGCCAGCCGCCGTGATCTGCCGGTGCTGGTGGCCTTGGGCCGTGACGGCGCCACCACCGTCACCACCACCATGATGATCGCCCATATGGCCGGTATTTCCGTGTTTGCCACCGGCGGCATCGGCGGCGTCCATCGCGGCGCCGAGACCACCATGGACATCTCCGCCGACCTGGAGGAGCTGGCCCAGACCCCTGTGATGGTGGTGTGCGCCGGTGCCAAGTCCATCCTGGACCTGGGCCTGACCCTGGAGTATCTGGAGACCAAGGGCGTACCCGTCATCGGCTACGGCACCGAGGAGCTGCCCGCCTTCTATACCCGCAAGTCCGGCTTCGGCGTGGACTACCGTCTGGACAGCCCGGAGGAGCTGGCCGCCGCCTTCCATGCCCAGCGTGAGATGGGTCTCAAGACCGGCATGCTGGTGACCAACCCCATCCCCGAGGAATACTCCATGGACGCCGACGTCATCAACAAGGCCATCGACGAGGCAGTGGCCGAGGCCAAGGCTCAGGGCATCCACGGCAAGGCCACCACGCCCTTCCTGCTGGCCAAGATCAAGGACATCACCGGCGGCAGCAGCCTGGATGCCAACATCCAGCTGGTGTACAACAACGCCCGCCTGGCGGCCAAGACCGCCTGCGAGCTGGCGAAGCTGGGCAAGTGAGCGCCCTGTCCGTGGGCGCCATCAGCAGCGCCGACGGCCCTCTGGCGGTGTTCACCGGCGGAGGCCGGGGCGCGGTGCTGCTGGTCTGGCTGGCCGTTATCAACCTGGTGACCTTCGCGGTGTACGGCATCGACAAGGCCAAGGCCAAGCGTGGCGCGTGGCGCGTGCCGGAAAAGACGCTGTTCCTGCTGCCGCTGCTGGGCGGCAGCCTGGGCGCACTGCTGGGGATGAAGGTGTTCCGGCATAAGACGAAGCACTGGTACTTCGTGTGGGGCATCCCGCTGATCCTGGTGGCACAGATCGCCTTGGCGATATGGCTGTACCTTCGCTGAACCGTATCATGTATTGAATAAGACCCGGACGGCGCTTATGGCGCGTCCGGGTCTTATGTTATCTTTATAAATTTTTCTTCCGATTCCGAAACATTTTCCTCAAAAATGCGTTATGATAGTTGACGGCCGTCAAGAACACCAAAAACGCCCGAAGGAAGTGAGCGATTTGACAGAGGAACAGGCCCTGCGGCAGATGCAGCAAGGGGCGCAGGATGCGCTGGCATGGTTCATCCATCAATACGGTGCGTATGTCAGCACCATTATTTACAACATCATCGGCCAGCGCATGTCCAACGCCGACGTGGAGGAGGCGTCCTCCGACGTATTTCTGGCCCTGTGGAACAACGCGGGAAAGCTGCACCCCTGCGCCGTCCGGCCGTGGCTGGCCACGGTGGCCCGCAACACGGCCCGCAGCCGCCTGCGCCGTGCGCCGGATACCCTGCCCCTGGACGAGGAGGCTGTCATCACCGACGACCGGACGCCGGAGGCGGCGCTGGAGCGGCGGGATGCGACGGAGCGCATCCGCATGGCGCTGCGGAGCCTGAACCCTGTGGATCGTGAGGTGATGGTGCGGTACTACTTCTACTATCAGAAGACCGCCGCCATCGCCGCGGACATGGCGCTGAACGAGGCCACCGTCCGCACCAAGCTGAGCCGCGGACGGGCCCGGCTGCGGGACTTCCTGCTGCGGGCGGAAAACGAACCGGAAAACGAGAAAGGAGGCGCGGCATGGAATATAACATCTATGATCTGATGGACGAATTCGCCGACGAGAATATTGCGCTTTCCCCCTGCGGCACAGCCGACCTCCGCCGTATAGAGGAGCTGACTATGAAAAAAATCGAAGAGCAGACCCCGCCCCGCCGGGCGAAGAGGACCGTCCGCCGTGTGACCCGCACGGTGCTGGTGGCCGCCATCGTGGCGGCGCTGTGCGGCGTGACCGTGGTGGCCGCCAAGCTGGGCGTGGCCGACAGCTTCAAGGGCTATTTCGGTGACCTGACGGCGGAACAGAAGCAGGTGATGGAGGAGCTGGGCACCACGGACATGCAGCCCGTCACCAGCAACGGCACCACCATCACGCCGCTGGCGGCCATCTGCGACGAGAACAACTATTACCTCCGCCTGCGCATCGAGGCCCCGGAGGGAACGGAGCTGTACGATTACCGCGAGGGCGAGGGCAACATGCAGCTATGGGATAGCGAGAACGACATTTTCGCCTTTTTTACCTGTGACGAGTACGATGCCATGGGAATGTGCATCGACTGTGAGTGGTTTGACGAGACCCCCGGCGATAATGTTCTGGAGGTAGTGGTTAGGATTATCGGACAGTATATGGACTCCAGAGTTATGGCCGAACTCAAGAAAACAGAGGGAGAGGATGTCACCGTCATGTCCTTTACGGACGGCAAGCCCAAGCAGATCAATATCCACAACCTCTGGTGGAAGCCGTGGAACACGGATCTCCCCTATGAGATGCTGCTGGAGGGCGATTGGAGCTTTGAGATCGGCCGGAACGCCAAGCCGTCGCCCACGGTCTATGTGGACGCGTCCGGCCGAACCACCGAAAGCGTATGGTCGGAGCCGGGCTATCCCCTTACGCTGGAATACTTCCGCATCTCACCTCTGTCCGTGGTGGGCGAGTACAGCTACCCGTATGATGAACGCATCGCCGAGGGTTCCTGCGACGGCTACGGCGTGACCAACTTCGCGCTGGTGATGAAAGACGGCAGCACATTGGAGCTGGGAGCTGGCGGAGGAGAGACGACAGGATGGAACTTTGCGTCGATGAATTGCCGCTTTGACGCGCCCATCGACGTGACCCAGGTGGATCACATCGTCTTCGGCGACCAGATCATCCCGGTGCCGCAGACGGCGGAGTGATCCGCGCCCTGCCGGCATAAATACAACGCAACACACCGCCCGGCGGTTCCACATAGAATGGAACGCGGGCGGTGTCCCTATGGGGTCGCCTGCCTGTAAATCTGCTTTCTTTCAGGAGGTTTGCCATGGCAACCATTACCAACCAGGCGGCACTGTCCTATAACGGCATCACCACCCTTTCCAACATCGCGGTGGGCGAGCTGGTGGAGGTGCTGACCGTCACCAAGACCGCCGCCGACGAGACCTATACGGCGGGCGGCGTCAAGACCTTCGCCATCTCGCTGGTGAACGCCAGTGCGGCGGCTCTGACGGGGCTGACCGTTACCGACACGCTGGGCAGCTATACCTTCGGCGCCAACACGCTGTATCCCCTGACCTATTCCGCCGGGTCGCTTCTGTACTACGTCAACGGCGTGCTGCAGGCCACGCCCACCGTCGCCGCCGACGCGCCGCTGACCGTCACCGGCATCACCGTTCCGGCAGGCGGCAGCGCTATGTTGATCTACTCCGCCGCTGTCAACGAGTACGCGCCCCTAGGGGTGGAGGACAGCATCACCAACACCGCCACCATCACCGGCGGCGCCCTGGCCGCCCCCGTCACCGCCACGGAGACCATCAACGCCGCCACCGAGCCGCAGCTTGCCATCAGCAAGAGCATCTGCCCGTCCTCCGTGGCGGAGAACGGCACGCTGACCTATACACTGACGCTGCTGAACCGGGGCAACACCGCCGCCGACGCGGGGGATGAGCTGGTGATCACCGACACCTTCGACCCCATCCTCAAGAACCTGGCCGTCCGCTTCAACGGCGCGGCGTGGACCGAGGGCGTGCACTACACCTACGACGCGGTCACCGGTGCCTTTGCCACCGTGGTGGGCGCGCTGACGGTGCCCGCCGCCACCTTCACCCAGGACGCCGCCACCGGCGTGTTCACGGTGGATCCCGGCACCTCCGAGCTGGTCATCACCGGCACGCTGTGACCGGCGCACCGGAACCATAAAAAAAGAGACGGTTCCTTTGGAACCGTCTCTTTTTTATGCCTGTTTACCCAGCTGATAGAAGGCCACGGCGCTGGCGGCGGCCACATTCAGGCTGTCCACCCCGTGGGCCATGGGGATGCGCACCGTATAGTCGCAGTGGGCGATGGTTTCGGCGGCAAGGCCGTCCCCCTCCGTCCCCAGCACCACAGCCAGCTTCTCCTCCGACAGCAGGCGGGGATCGTCGATGGACAGGGAATCGTCCCGCAGCGCCATGGCGGCGGTCTTGAAGCCCAGCTGCCGCAGCAGCGCCATGCCGCCCTCCGACCACGCCGCCTCCTCCGGGAAGTACGTCCACGGGATCTGGAACACGGTGCCCATGCTGACCCGGACGGCCCGGCGGTACAGGGGGTCGCTGCCCTGTGTGCTCAGCAGCACGGCGTCCATATTCAGGGCGGCGGCGCTGCGGAAGATGGCCCCGATATTGGTGGGGTTCATGACGTTTTCCAGCACCGCCACACGGCGGGCTCCGGCGCAGACCTGCTCCACCGTGGGCAGCTTGGGGCGGCGCATGGCGCACAGCATGCCCCGGGTCAGCTTGAAGCCCGTCAGCTGCTCCAGCACCTCCAGCGGTGCGGCGTACACCGGGATATCCGCCGGACAGCGCGCCAGCAGCTCGGCGGCCTTGCCCTCCACATGCTTGCGCTCCATCAGGAAGGACACTGGCACGCAGCCCGCGTCCAGCGCACGGCCGATCACCAGCGGGCTCTCGGCAATGAACAGGGCGTTGGCCGGGTCGGCCCGGTTCACCAGCTGATTCTCCGTCAGCCGGGCGTAGACGTCCAGCTCCGGGGCGTTGAAATCCGTGATCTCGCGCAGATCCATGGCGGCCTCCTCTTGCTCTCTTTCGCAGCGGGCCGACAGAGTCGTCGGCCCCTGCGGATATTATTTTTCGTGAACGATCAGCTCCGTCACGTCGGGACGGGAATAGTGGCCGCAGGGATCGAACTCCATGCGGGCGCGGGCGGCCTGATCCGGATCGATGTCGGCGTAGATGATGGTCTCGCAGTCCCACACCGGCTCGGTCACATAGTGGCCGTAGGGGTCGATAATGGCGCTGCCGCCGCTGCAGGGCGCCTTGGGCAGGCGGGCGATCTCGTCGGCGGCGGGGCCGTGGTAGTTGGTGGGATACATGTCCTTGGTGAAGTACTGGTTCACATGGAGCACGAAGCACTTGCCCTCGATGGCGATGTGCTTGATGGTATCGTGCCACTCGGGGTTATTGTTGGTGTTGGGGCACAGATACAGGCTGACGCCCTTCTGATACAATGCCACGCGAGCCAGGGGCATATAGTTCTCCCAGCAGATCAGGGCACCCATGGTGCCCCAGGGAGAGTCCACCGTGGGGAAGTAGTCCCTGTCGGCATCGCCCCAGACGATGCGCTCCGCGCCGGTGGGCTTCAGCTTCCGGTGGTTGCACAGCAGCGTACCGTCGGGCCCGAAGATCATGTTGGAGCAGTACAGCGTGCCGTTGTTGCGGCCCCGCTCCGTATAGCCGATGGAGACGTAGGCCCCCGCCTCCTTCGCCGCCGCGCCGATGCGGTCGGTGTCTGCGCTGGGGCAGAGCACGGCGTTGTCATAGTAAATTTTCCAGTCGTCCCGGCATTCCTCGGTGCGGCTGCCTACGGTAAAGCCGTAGGTCAGGCCGTAGGGATAGCAGGGGATCAGGGATTCGGGAAACACGATCAGCTCCGCGCCGTTTTCTCCGGCCTCGCGGATCTGGGCGCACACCTTGTCGATGGTGGCGTCCTTGTTGAACATCACCGGGGTGGCCTGTACCAGCGCCACGCGCAGCTTCTTCTGCAGGTCTTTCATAGGGGATGTCCTCCTCTTCTTGATTGTGTCATTATGGTAGCAGAAATGGCGGCGTTTGTAAATCTCTTTTCCGAGGGGCTTCCAGTTCCTTCCAGAACGCTTTGTAATGCCATTCATTAGAAAATCCGTTGGCCCGCGTTAAGAAACCGTTCAATTTCGTGAAAATCCAACAAACTTTATAGGCTTTTCTCACCGGAATATCCATGATTTGGCTGTTGACTTTCGCGCTTTGAAGTTCTAAAATCAGTGCCAACAAAACCAAGCAGCCGGAGCGATCCCGGCGGAAAGGAGACCACCATGGCCCGTCAGATGATGCACAACACTCACAGCCGGAATACGGTCTCCTATTTTGCCTGGATGGCTCGCTATTTTGCGGGCTTCTATTGGTATGCCTATTTTTGCTCCCGATACCGCAAACCGGCTGAATCGACATAAGCGTAAGACCCATTTTTTACCAGTGGCGTCAAGCGGCTTCGTCCTTCAGACGGAGCCGCTTTTCATTTTACATTTTCAACATTTTTGAGAAGGAGAAAAATTATGAACGCGATCCTAGCTGCTGCGATCATCTTCGTGGTGTTCGCCGTCGGAGACATGATCTCCGCCAAAACAAAAGCCATTGTTTCCATGCTGCTGGTGGCCTCCGTTGTCTTTCTGGCAGGCTTCTGGGCCGGCATTTTCCCCACCACCATGTTCGCCGATTCCACGCTGCTGAGCATGGCCGGACTGCTGGTGACCATGCTGCTGGTGCATCTGGGCACCACCATCAAGCTGCGTGATTTCGGCGCCCAGTGGCGCACCGTTATCATCGCGGCGGTGGCGTGCATCGCCATCTCCGCCGCCGTGTTCTTCCTGGGTCAGCTGATCATTGACCGCGGCTTCGCCCTGGTGGGCGCGCCCATTCTGTCCGGCGGCGTGGTGGCCACGCTGACCATGCAGGACATGGCCAACAAGGCAAACCTCCCCGACCTGGCGGTGTTCGCCACGCTGGTCATGTGCGCCCAGGGCTTCGTGGGTTACCCCGTGGCCTCCCTGTGTCTGAAGAGCGAGGCAAAGCGCATCAAGGCGCAGCTTGACGCCGGTGAGCTGAAGGCGGACGTCTCCGCCGGAGCCGCGCAGGCTGCCGCCGCGGGCCGCAAGAAGCTGATCCCCGCCCTGCCTGACAAGTACAACACCCCCAATGCCATCATTGCCAAGGTCATTCTGGTGGCGCTGCTGTCCGTGTGGGTGTCCAGCCTGTTCCACGATGCGGTCAACAAGCTGGTGTGGTGCCTGATCTTCGGCGTGCTGTGCAAGGAGCTGGGCTTCCTGGATGAGGACGCGCTGGGCAAGGCCCACGCCACCGGCATTGTGATGCCTATCATCACCCTGTCCATCTTCACCAATCTGGCCTCCGCCACCCCGGAGATGGTGGGCGGTATGGTGGTGCCGCTGCTGGTCTGCGTGGTCATCGGTACCGTCGCATTCTCCGTGGTGTCCATCCTGGTGGGCAAGATCTTCGGTTACAGCTGGCAGATGTCCATGGCCATCGGCAGCTCCTGCCTGTTCGGCTTCCCCGGCACCGTCATCATCTCCAACGAGGTCTCCGAGTCCACCGGCACCACGGCCGAGGAGAAGGCCGCCATCAACGCCCAGATCATGCCCAAGATGCTGGTGGCCGGTATGGTCACCGTGTCCATCACCTCCGTGCTGGTGGCCGGCGTCATGAGCGCGTGGCTGTAAGCGCCGCCGCTTCTTTGAAAGGAGTCTTATTCCATGTCTGAGATCAAAACCTACGCCGAAAGCATTTTCGACGAGCTTGTGGCCATCCGCCGCGATATCCACGCCCATCCCGAGGTGGGCATGACCGAGGTGCGCACCAGCGACCTGATCCGCAGGGAGCTGGAAAAGATGGGCATGGACGAGGTACAGTCCCCCCTGCCCACCGCCGTGGTGGGCCTGCTCCACGGCGGCAAGGGCCCCGGCAAGTGCGTGGCCTTCCGTGCAGATATCGACGCCCTGCCGGTCCACGAGGAGACGGGCCTGCCCTTCGCCAGTCAGAACGAGGGCGTGATGCACGCCTGCGGCCACGACCTGCACACCACCATGCTGCTGGGTCTTGCCAACACCCTGTGCCACCTGCGGGATTCCTTCGCCGGTACGGTGAAGTTCATCTTTGAGCCCAGCGAGGACACCATGCCCGGCGGCGCACGGAAGCTGGTGGCGGCTGGCGTCATGGAGAATCCCCATGTGGACGCCATCTTCGGGCAGCACGTCTGCCCCTCGGAAAACGACACGGTGGGCACGCTGAACCTGTACAAGGGCTACTTCACCAGCGCGGTGGATCTGTTTCACATCGCCGTACACGGCAAGAGCGGACACGGCGCCGCGCCCCACACCGCCCACGACGCCATCGCCTGCGCGGGGTATCTCATCACCGCGCTGCAAACGGTGGTGTCCCGCCGCATCGACCCCATGGACTCCGCCGTGCTGACGGTGGGTACCATGTCCGGCGGCGACGCGGTGAACATCACCGCCGGTGAGGCGCGGATGGTGGCGGTGCTGCGCAGCTTCAGCGACACGGCACGGGATACCGCCATCGAGGAGGTCAACCGGATCTGCAAGGGCATCGGTATCGCCTTCGCCTGCGACATCGAGGTGCAGCTGGAGGAGGGCTATGCCGCCACCTATAACGACAGCGCCATGATCGACCTGGTGGAGAAGGCCGCCACCGACGAGCTGGGCCAGAGCGCCGTGCGCTATATCACACAGCCCTTCTCCGGCAGCGAGGACTTCAGCTTCTTCGGCAAGCTGACCGGCACGCCCTGCGCCTTCATGATGATCGACGCGGGCCACGGCGAGAATCAGGTGTCGCTGCACAACGGCAAGATCGTCTTTGACGAAAAGGTCATGATCTCCGGCGTATCGGCCATGAGCCGCATCGCGCTGGAGTATCTGGAGAAGTGATCTCTCTCCCGCTTCTTCTGCATATGAAAGCCCGGGCGGGGTACGCAACG
>USAT01000083.1 GCA_900552725.1 uncultured Eubacteriales bacterium
GATCTGGAGCCGCTTCCTGGCCAGCCAGATGGCAAACGCCGTGTATGACAGCGTGTCCGTGGACATTTCCGCCGACCGTCATCTCTTCCGGGCCACCGCCAGCAAGCTGAAATTCTCCGGCTATACCGCCGTGTATGAGGAGAGCCGGGATGATGACGACAAGGAGGAGAAGGAGCCTGCCCTGCCCGACCTGAAGGAGGGGGAGGCCCTGACGCTGAAGGACTTTGCGCCGGGCCAGCACTTTACCACGCCGCCCGCCCACTATACCGAGGCGGCGCTGATCCGGGCCATGGAGGAAAACGGCATCGGCCGTCCCTCCACCTATGCCCCCACCGTGTCCACCATCCTTGACCGCCGCTATGTGAAGAAGGAGGGCAAGAGCCTGCTCATTACCAATTTGGGCAAGGCGGTGACCACCTGGATGGAGAAGTACTTCGCCGATATTGCCGACCTGAAGTTCACCGCCAATATGGAGCAGCGGCTGGACGACGTGGAGGAGGGCAAGCTGCCCTGGAAGCAGGTGCTGCGCCAGTTCTATGACGACGGTTTCGCCCAGCATCTGACCGACGCCGAGCAGGGCGACTACATCCGCCCCGAGCCCACCGTCAGCGACGAGCTGTGCCCCGTGTGCGGCCGCAACCTGGTGGAGCGGGAGGGCCGGTTCGGCCCGTTCCTGGCCTGCCCCGGCTATCCGGAGTGTACCTTCACCATGCCGCTGGTGGTGGAGATGCCGGGCCGCTGCCCCAAGTGCGGCGGACGGCTTATGAAGCGCAGCGGCACCAGCAAGACCTCCGGCAAGCAGTATACCTACTACTGCTGTGAGTTCACCAACAACAAGAAGGGCGAGCGCACCTGCGATTTCATGACGTGGGACGTGCCCACCAAGGAGGATTGCCCTCTGTGCGGCCAGACCATGTTTAAGCGGGCGGGCCGCGGCTTCAGCAAGCCCTTCTGCGTCAATGAGAAGTGCGCCAACTTCCTGCCGGAGGACAAGCGGGGCTATCACCGCAAGAAGGACACCGCCGCCGAGGGCGGCGAGGCTGCCGCGGAGACGGCGGCGGAGGTACCGGCGGAGGAAAAGCCCGCCAAGAAGCCTGCCGCCAAAAAGACGGCGGCCAAGACCACGGCGGCCAAGAAAACTACCACTACCGCGAAAAAGACCACTACAACGAAGAAAACCACCACGAAGAAAGCGACCGCCACCAAGAAGACTACCGCCAAGAAGACGGCGGAGAAAGGCGGCGCGGAATGAACCATGTAACTGTGATCGGCGCGGGCCTGGCCGGAAGCGAGTGCGCGTGGCAGTTGGCCCAGCGGGGCATCCCCGTGACGCTGCGGGAGATGAAGCCCATTAAGCGCACCCCCGCCCATGTGACCGATGATTTTGCCGAGCTGTGCTGCTCCAACTCCCTGCGGGGCGCGGGCCTGGAAAACGCCGTGGGCCTGCTCAAGGAGGAGCTGCGGCGGCTGGACAGCCTGATCCTGCGGTGCGCCGATGCCACGGCGGTGCCTGCCGGCGGCGCGCTGGCGGTGGATCGCCACGGCTTTGCCGCCATGGTGACCGAGGCCATCCGCAGCCACCCCAACATCACCGTGGTGGCCGAGGAGGTGACGGACATCCCGGAGGGGGATGTGGTCATCGCCTCCGGCCCCCTGACCTCCGACGCGCTGGCGGACAAGCTGTCGGCGCTGTTCGGCAGCACCGACACCCTGCACTTTTTCGATGCCGCCGCGCCGCTGGTGGCCTTTGACAGTGTGGATATGACCAGCGCCTACTTTGCCAGCCGCTATGACAAGGGCACGCCGGACTACATCAACTGCCCCATGGACAAGGAGCAGTATCTGGCCTTCTGGCAGGCGCTGACCGCCGCCGAGGAGGCGGAGGTCCACGGCTTTGAGGATAAGAACGTGTTCGAGGGCTGTATGCCCGTGGAGGTCATGGCCCGCCGGGGTGAGGATACCCTGCGGTTCGGCCCGCTGAAGCCCAAGGGTCTGCCGGACCCCAAGACGGGCCGGGATCCCTACGCCGTGGTGCAGCTCCGCAAGGACAACGCCGACGGCACCATCTACAACCTGGTGGGCTTCCAGACCCATCTGAAATGGCCAGAGCAGAAGCGGGTGTTTTCCATGATCCCCGCCCTGCATGACGCCCGGTTCCTGCGCTACGGCGTCATGCACCGCAACACCTATCTGGATTCTCCCCGGCTCCTTGACCGGTACTACCGGCTCAAGAGCAATCCCCGCATCGCCTTTGCCGGACAGATGACCGGCGTGGAGGGCTATGTGGAGTCCTGCGCCAGCGGATTCCTGGCGGGCGTGGAGCTGGCCCGACGGCTGCTGGGCAAGGCACCCATCGACTTCCCGCGGGAGACCGCCATCGGCGCGCTGGGCCTGTACGTCAGCAACGAGTCCGTGGCGGAGTTCCAGCCCATGAACATCAACTTCGGCATCATTCCGCCCCTTGACCACCGGGTGAAGGGCAAGCGCAACAAGAACGCGGAGCTGAGCCAGCGGTCGCTGGCCATCATCGACGCCATCCGGGAGGAGGTACTGGCCAAATGAGGATCATCGTAGATGCCATGGGCGGCGATAACGCGCCGCTGGCCATCGTCAAGGGCGCGGTGCGGGGACAGAAGCGCTGGGGCGTGGACATCACCCTCACCGGCGACGAGGCCGCCATCCGTGACGCGCTGGCCCAGTGCGGCGTCAATGAGCTGCCCCAGGGCATGGACATCGTGCCCACCACCGAGGAGGTCACCATGGAGGACGATCCCGCTACGGTGTTCCGCCGGAAGAAGGACAGCTCCATGGGCGTGGGCCTGACGCTGCTGCGTGACGGTAAGGGCGACGCCTTCATCTCCGCCGGCTCCACCGGCGCGCTGCTGACCGGGGCCACCCTGATCACCAAGCGCATCCGGGGCATCCGCCGGGCCGCCATGGCGCCGGTCATGCCCACCACCACCGGCCGCTGCGTGCTGATCGACTGCGGCGCCAATGCCGAGTGTACGCCGGAGTACCTGCTGCAGTTCGCCTATCTGGGCAGCTTTTACGCCAGCCATGTGCTGGGCATCGCAAATCCCCGGGTGGGCCTGCTGAACATCGGCGTGGAGGCGGAGAAGGGCACCGACCTCCAGCGCCAGACCCGTGAGCTGCTGCTGAAGCAGGAGCGGCTGAACTTCATCGGCAATATCGAGGCCAAGGAGGCCATCAAGGGCGGCTGCGACGTGCTGGTGACCGACGGCTTCTCCGGCAACGTGATGCTGAAGACCATCGAGGGCATCGGCTCCTACGTCGGAAGCTCCCTGAAAGCCATTTTCAAGAAGAACCTGCTGACCAAGCTGGCGGCGGCCATGGTGCTGCCGGGGCTGAACGCCTTCAAGGCGCAGCTCGACCCCAACAAGGTGGGCGGCACCGCCTTCATCGGCATCTCCAGGCCGGTGATCAAGGCCCACGGCTCCTCCAACGACGAGGCCATCGAAAATGCCATCGGCCAGGCGAAGGAGGTCGCCGCCAGCGGCCTGGTGGACGAGATCGCCGCCCATGTGGAGGAAATGACGGTCAACGCCTAAATCAAGAGAAATTTACGAAAAAGGTATTGACAGCGTGATAGGATTGCCGTATTATTTTCCAAGATAACGCAATCTGAAAGGAGGAATAACTTCCTATGACACCGGAGACGATCTTCAAGACCATGCAGGATCTGATCGCGGAGCAGTTTGCCATCGATGCAGACGAAGTGACCATGGACAGTTCCTTTGTGGACGACCTGGGCGCGGATTCCGTGGATCTGGTGGAGCTGGTGATGGCGATGGAGGAGGAATTCGACATCGGCGAGATCGATGAAGAGGATCTTCAGTCCCTGAAGACTGTAGGCGATTGTGTCCGCTATCTCAGCAGCCACATCGAGTGATACTTGTACATAGAAAGAAAACCCCACCGATGTGGGGTTTTCTTTTCGGAAATTTGCTTTGGGCCACCGCCCATGGGATCCACACCGTGGGATCCTGTGGGCGACGGCCCGGAAAGGGATGGAAAGCATGGAAACTTTACATCAACTGGAGGAGCGGCTGGGCTATCGCTTCAACGATCCGGAGCTGCTGCGGGGCGCACTGTACCACAGCTCCTACGCCAACGAGCACCGCAGCATGGGCATCGCCAGCAACGAGCGGCTGGAGTTCCTGGGCGACGCGGTGCTGGGCTTCGTGTCGGCGGACTTTCTGTACCGCAAGCATTCCGACCTGCCGGAGGGCGAGCTGACCCGTATCCGCGCCGCCCTGGTGTGCGAGGAGAGCCTGCACGAGGTGGCCCAGAGTCTGCGCCTGGGGGACTTCCTGCTGCTGGGCAAGGGCGAGGAGAGCGGCGGCGGCCGCCGCCGTCCGTCCATTCTGGCGGACGCGGTGGAGGCGGTGCTGGCCGCGGTGTATCTGGACGGCGGCATCGACAAGGCCCGCGCGCTGATCCATCGCATCCTGCTGGATAAGGAGCAGGAGGAGGTGGTGGAGAGCCGCCGCCGTGACTGCAAGACCGAGCTGCAGGAACTGGTGCAGCGCAAGCCCAACCAGGTGCTGCACTATGAGCCGGTGTCCGAGAGCGGCCCGGATCACGCCAAGGTGTTCGCCGTGGCGGTGACGCTGAACGGCCAGGTCATCGGCCTGGGCTCCGGCCACAGCAAGAAGGAGGCGGAGCAGTCCGCCGCCCGCGCCGCGCTGGAGCAGATGAAGTAAGCTGACAAGGCTGCTTTTTGTAGGGAGCGGCGTTCTCGACGCCCCGCCGTATACCGGAAAAGCCGTCGCAGACAACGATCCCACAGGAGAACCTATGCTGACCTATCACAAGACCACCGAAGAGGAGAAATACCGCATCACCGCGTGGCAGTATGACGGCGCATACGCCATCTACAACAGCGATGCCTATGAGGCCCAGAAGGCCCGCGGCGTGGGCTTTGCCAACCCGAAGAACAACTTTTATTCCTTTTATGACGGCGCGGCGCTGGTGGGCTTCATCAATCTCTATGGGGAGGAGACGGAGGTTTTCTTCGGCATCGGGGCAGACCCGGCCTGCTGCGGCAGAGGGTACGGCCAGCAGATGACCCGGATGGCATGGGACATCGCCCAGAGCCTTTTTCCGGGGAAGCCCCTGTATCTGGAGGTCAGAACGTGGAACGCACGGGCCGTCAGGTGCTATGAGAAGGCGGGCTTCCGCATTGTGGGAGAGCCGATCCGCCAGACCACCCCGGCGGGAGACGGCGTGTTCTATCATATGATCCGGGAGAAATAAAGCTTCAAAACGGCGCGGCTATGGCCGCGCCGTTTTGTCATGAGGATCATATCGAGCACCGCGGCGGCATGTGGTCATGCCGCCCTACGCAGCTTGGACGGATTTCATTGTAAGGCGGGGTGACTACACCCCGCCGCCTATGCACCGTTTTGCCTGTATTGTTTCCTGCCTCAAAAATTTTCCGTGGGTTTTGGGTGAAAATGGTGTAGTATAGAGTAGAGAAACATCCGGAGGGGAGGGGATACGGTTGGACGAGCGGACGCTGATGGCGAAGATCGCGGGCGGCGACGAGGCCGCGCTGCATGCGCTTCTGCGGCAGTACGGGCCGCTGATCCGGTACATCCTGCGGCCCATCCTGACGGATGAGCGGGATCGGGAGGAGTGCTATGCCGACATCTCCCTGAAGATCTGGCAGACGGCGGACAGCTTTGACGGCGACAAGGGTGCGCTGAAAGCATGGCTGACGGTGCTGAGCCGCAACGCCGCCCTGAACCGCGCCCGCCATGCCCGGATGGATGCGCCGCTGGAGGAGACCGTGCCCCACACCGGCGGCAGCGCCGAGGAGGAGCTGCTGCGCCGGGAGCGCCAGCAGCGGCTGCAGGCCGCCATCGCGGGCCTGCTGCCGGAGGAGCGGAGCCTGTTCTATCGCAAATACTACTACTGCCAGTCCACCGCCCAGATGGCCGCCGAGCTGTGCCTGACGGAGCGGGCGGTGGAGGGGCGGCTGTACCGCCTGCGGCAAAAGCTGCGGCGGCTGTTGGGAGGTGACTTCTGTGAGTGATGATCTGCGTTTTGATCAGCTGCTGCGGGAGAACGCCTCTGCTCTGCCCCCGGCCATGGCGGAGGTGAACCCGTGGCGGGAGGCCATGTGGCTGGTGCTGTGGGGCATGGGCCTGACCACCATCACCTTCAACTTCCTGTATCTGGACATGATCCTGCCTGCCCTGGGCGGTATCCTGCTGGTGCTGGGCTTCCGCACCCTGCGGCAGGAGAACCGGGCACTGCAATGGTGCTGGCGGCTGTCCATCGCCATCGCCTCGGTGCGCAGTGCGTCCTTCGCGTTGGCGGCTCTGCCGGTGGATGTGAAGAACGTCCCGGCCTATGCGGTCATGGCCATGACGTTCGCACTGTATTGCTGCCTGTGGCGGGGCATGGTGGGGGTATCCCGTGCAGCAGGCGCGGAAAAACCCGCCGCCCCTGCCGCCGGTGCGCTGGTGATCTTCTACGCGGTGATATGCGCGCTGGCCTTCCTGGAACTGAGCGGTTGGCTGGCGGTGCTGCCGATGCTGATCGTGTATATCGTGATCCTGCGGAATCTGGTGAAGCTGGCCCGCTCCCTCGCGGACACGGGCTACGCCATCCACGCCGCGCCGGTACGCCTGCCCTCGACGGCGGTGCTGTGGGGCTATCTGGGGCTGACGCTGGCGGCGGTGCTGCTGGCCATGTTCCTGGGTCAGCGGTATCCTATGAACTGGCAGGTGCGTGACGACGCGCCCCAGGACGAGACTATCCGGGCGGAGCTGCTGGACTTGGGCTTTCCGGAGCAGGTGCTGGACGACCTGACGGCGGAGGAAGCGGCGCACATGTCCGGCGCGGTGAAGGTGTATACGGAGACAGAGCCTCTGTATGAGGACGAGACCTACCGCGAGGTCACCACATCGGTGTGGAACGAGGACCCGCCGCCCCGCTGGGAGTATAGCAGTGCGGAGAAGCAGCCGGACGGCAGCTACCGCTATACCTATCGGGTGTACGATCTCTATGAGGGCTTTGTGACCCATGTGGTGGTGCTGGTGGAGGAAGCGGGCAGACAGCGGGCTGTCGTGCTGCATTATGCGGCGATCGACCGGCCGTTCGGAGACTGCCTTGCGGAGGGTATGGAGATCTGGCCTGTGTGGCAGGGCAACGAGGAGTCGTGGAGCCCCGGCGGATGGTACAGCGGCCGCCTGTTGTGCGAGAAGGACGGCCAGTCCTATGCGGCGGACTTCTACTCGGTGGAGAGCGGCAGCTATGAGACCACCAACATCTTCGGCACCACACAGAACACCGGCATGATCGCGGAGTGGTCGCGGATGCGCCGCGGCGAGAACACACGGGCCTATCTCCTGTACGATGCCGAAATGCTGACGCCGGAGCTGCCGTCGCTGTATAGCTGGTGCAACTACGTCCGGCAGACGAAGCCGGTCTATCCCTTCCGGGACGCATTGACGCTGTGGCACGAGTGGAATACGAACGGCTGCTATGAGAAGTGGCAGACCAGTATACAGATCTGGCCGCCTGTGGAGGAAGAAACCGAATAGCACAAAAGAGAACGCCCCGGCGTTCTCTTTTTGCATGGCCCTGCTGTAAATAACAGTGGCATTTTTTTCATAGATATGGTATACTATATTTGATATCTTCCACGATAACCGATAACAAACAGTAATTTCCATGCCGGATATGACAAAAAGTATTCGGATATGACATGAGGTGACTCTATGACATATTTTTCTTCCTTCCTGCTGGGTCTGATACAGGGCCTCGCGGAGTTCCTGCCCATCTCCAGCTCCGGCCATCTGGCCATCGCCCAGAACTTGCTGAACATCAAAGCCGAGGTGCCGGAGTTCTTCGACGTGCTGCTGCATCTGGGTACGCTGGTGGCGGTGTTCGTGGCCTATTGGCGGGACATCTGCGACATGGTGATGGAGTTGATCCACGGCGTCAGCGATCTGGCCCACGGCACCACGCCCAAGCAGGTGCCGCCCGCCCGGCGGCTGATCCTGCTGATCATCGTCGGCACGCTGCCGCTGTTCGCCGTCCTGCCCATCCATAAGAAGGTGCAGGCCCTCAGCAACAACATGATCTTTATCGGTGCGGCGCTGGTGGTGACGGGCTTTTTGCTGTTCGCCTGCGACCTGGTGCGCAAAGGCCGCAAGACCGAGCGCAGCGCCACGCTGGTGGATGTGCTGGTGGTGGGCGTTGGCCAGGCCATCGCCACCATGCCCGGCATCTCCCGCTCCGGCATGACCATCACCACCGGCTGCTTCATGGGCTTCGAGCGGAAGTTCGCCGTGCGTTTCTCCTTCCTGCTGTCCATCCCCGCCGTGCTGGGCGCCAATATCCTCAGCCTGAAGGACGCCATCGAGGCCGGGATCGTCTGGGCGGAGGTGCCCATGTATCTGGTGGGCGTGGTCACCGCCGCGGTGGTGGGCTATGCCTGCATCCGGCTGCTGCGCATGGTGGCGGAGAAGGGCCGCTTCGGCGCGTTTGCGTATTACTGCTGGGCGGCGGGTCTGCTGACCCTGCTGCTCAACGCCATCAAGTGAGGTAAGCTATGGCGAATACACCCAAGAAAAAAACCGCATCGTCCTCCGCCAGGAGCGGCGGAAAGGGAAA
>USAT01000084.1 GCA_900552725.1 uncultured Eubacteriales bacterium
GACAGGCTGAAGCGCAAAAAACGAAGCCTAAAAGGCTTCGTTTTTTGCGCTTTTTACCGCTATTTTAATGCATTTTGATGCAAATTGTGCTTTTGCATCACGCGCGCACCGTTATTTGTCCCCGTTGGCCGCCACCCATGTCCGCACATAGTCCACAAAAAGCCGCGTGGAGTTGGACAGCGCCTTTTCGTCCTTCACGCCGATGCCGATGGTGCGGTGGAAGGTCATGGGCGGGCGGCAGGCGGTGACGGGCGCGGGACTGTGCCGCACCATCAGCTCCGGCAGGAGACTGATGCCCAGCCCCTCCGACACCATGGACAGGATCGTCCGATCCTCCCGGGCCACATACTTCACGTTGGGCCGGATGCCCATCTCGTCGAAGGCCGCCATGATCTCATAGTCGTCGCCCTCCTCCAGCTGGATAAACGGCTCCGACGCCAGCAGTTCTTTGGGAAAGGGCTCACTGTCCGCGTAAGGATGGTCGCAGGGCACAATGACCTGCAGCTCGTCCCGGTGCAGGGCGTAGGTCTGCAGCCGCTTCACCGACGGCAGCCGCAGGAAGCCGCAGTCCACCGCGCCGGTGACGATCCAGTTCTCGATCTGGTCGTAAAAATCGCCGGTGACCACCTCGAACTCAATGTTGGGATACAGCTTTCCGAAGCTTTTCAGAATACGGGGCAGCCACTGGGCCGACACGCTGGAAAAGGTGGCGATCTTCACCAGGCCGCTGTCCATGTCCTTCAGGCCCTCCACCGTCTGCATCAGAGCGTGGTGGGCGGCGCACAGCTTCTCGATCTTGGGCAGCACCGCCCGGCCATCCGCCGTCAGCACCACGCCGCCCCGGTTACGACTGAGGAGGGTGATGCCCAGCTCGCTCTCCAGCGACGTGATGGCGTGGCTGATGCCGGACTGGGTGAAATTCAGCGCCTCCGCCGCCTTGGTAAAGGTGCCGCAGGAAACCACCTTCAAAAATACCTGATACTTGGAAATGCTCATGGGAACCACCTCGCTGTTGTCGATACCATCCATTATACATGACGGGTGCTCATGGAATCAATAGCAAAGATGCGTTTTACAAATGCGAACTTTCGTGGTATGCTGTGTACAGCTTACGAAACGGAGGACATGAACCATGGCCGCGCCTGTAAAAACCGTCCGCTGCGCCCTGTGCGGCAGCAGCAGCGTGGTATACCGAAGCGGGTGCTATTACTGCATCTCCTGCGGCGCCCGGGGCGACCGTCCCATGTCCGACGCGGCGTTGGCCTACATCGACCGGGCCCTTTCCCTGGGCGATGACAGCGCGGAGCTGGCGGCACTGCGACGCCGCTATCCCCGGCTGAGAGTCAGATAAATCCCCCTATCTGTACCCAATCTTTTCCATCATGAGGGTATCCTCCCCTCGAACCGCGCCCGGTCACAGGGCGGTGTGACCGGGCGCGGTTTTTCTATAAAAAGGGACAGCCAAAGCTGTCCCTCATGTCTTATTTCGCCACCGGTGCGCCGGGCCAGTAGATGACGTAGCACTCCTGCATCTCGCCCATGAAAAAGAAGATGTTCTCCCCCATCTCGATGTGCTCACCGAAGGCCAGATCCGGCACGAACAGCCGGCCACTGGTACGCTTCGGGCCCTTGATGGTGAAGCCCTCCGCCGTGGGATGCTGCCGCAGCTCGTTGGCCGCCTCCTCCAGCCCGGGGAAGTGCAGCGTTTTCTCCAGCTCAGCCAGTTGGGTCTCGCCGTTGATATAGATCAGATTATTTTCGTCCTTGAACCAGTTGATGCGCATGGTGTGTACCTCCTATTCCAGAAAGTGATCTTGCGGTAAAGCGGTATTGACCATACCGTGAGCATTATACGGGAATGGCCGGAAAATTGCAAGTCAAAGCCAATCGCTTGACCGCCTGCAATGTTCTGCGCCGCAGCGGCAGGCCACGGCTTGAAAAGGGATCTGCGATTCCTCTGACGCGCCGGGACCGGCCCCCCTGCTGCCCTGCCGGTACATTTTCACCGCCGCAGCGCATCCAATGCATTACAGCGCGATCTCGCCCTGAGCCAGGGTCACGGCGGGTCCGCCCACCTTCACGAAGGGCTGACCGTCCTTCAGGGTGACCTGGGCGGAGATGCGGGAGGGGCGGCCCATTTTCTCGCCCTGCACCACGGTGTACACCTTGTCCAGCGCAACGAGGCCGTTCAGGTACAGGTAGTACACCAGCGCACCGTTGGAGGTGCCGGTGGCGGCCTCCTCGTCGATGTCGTACAGCGGCGCGAAGTTCCGGGCGTGGATCAGACCGTCGGCGGTGTTGACGGTGAAGGAGTGGACGCCCACCACGTTATACCTGCGGGACAGCTCCGTCAGAGCCGGGAAGTCGGGGGCGATCTTCTCCAGCTCCGCCTCGTTGGCCACAGGCATCATGATGTCCGTCAGACCGGTAGAGACCTTCCGAGGCAGCAGGGACAGCTCTGCTCTTTCGACCACAGCGTCCTGTCCCTTGTGGGACAGGCCCATGACCTGATACAGCTCCGCCAGCTGCTCCGGCGTGTCCAGGCTTTCGAAGGCCTGGGGCTTGGCCATGTCCATCAGGATGGCGTCCTTGCCCACCACGATCTCCAGCGTGCCGGACAGGGTCTCGTTGATGCAGCTGTCTCCGTCAGCCACAAGGCCCATGCCCCGCAGAGCGTGGAAGCTGCCGATGGTGGCGTGACCGCACAGCTCCACCTCCGCAGCGGGGGTGAAGTAGCGGATCTGAAAGTGTTTACCGCCCAGGGGCTTGATGAAGGCAGTCTCGGAATAGCGCAGCTCCGCCGCAGTCTGCCGCATGGTCTCGTCGGCGGGGAAATCCGCGCCCTCCGGCAGCAGGATGACGCCTGCGGGGTTGCCGCCGAAGATCTGGTCAGTAAATGCGTCTACAATCTGGAATTTCATGTTGGGATCCTCCTCTTAAAATGCACGCCGCATACCGGGGGCTGTTGTTTGTTCTATTATACACCTTTATTGCCGCGGATACAATATCCGACTGCCGCACTTTATACGCAAAAGGGAACTGACACGCAAAATGCGTGTCAGTTCCCTTTTGCGTCCGCCGATCTCAGGCAGGCATTTTTTCAGCGCAGGATCACAGGAACTACCGAAGATACAGTGGTCAATGATCTCGTCAAAGTTGTAGGTCATGGCAGTTGCCCCTGTCTTTTTCAGGGACGGTCTTGTATCATGGGCGTTGCGGATGCGCCCCCGCATATTCAGTTGATCGCGCTGTATGCCGCTACGATGGCGGTCAGGATATCCGTCACCAGATCCATCTCCTCCGCCACCGCGTACTCATAGGGGCCGTGGAAGGCATAGCCACCGGTGCCCAGATTGGGGCACGGCAGGCCCCGGAAGGACAGCTGGGCGCCGTCTGTTCCGCCGCGGACAGGGTTGGAAACAGGGGTACAGCCCACGCTCCGGATAGCCTTGCGGGCGTTGTCCAGCACCTGGGGATACTGCTGAATGACCTCCGCCATGTTGCGGTACTGCTCCTGCACCGTCAGTTCGGCCGTCCCCGCGCCATATTTGGCATTGATGGCCGCTTCGATCTCCGCCATCCGCTGCTTCCGCTGGGCGAAGCGCCCGGCGTCGTGGTCGCGGATGATATAGTCCAGCGTGGCCGACGTGACGGTCCCCTCTATCTGCATCAGGTGATAGAAGCCCTGGCGGCCCTCCGTCTCACGGGGTGTTTCGTTGCCGGGCAGCATGCCGTTGATCTCCGTCGCCACCAGGGCGGCGTTGACCATGGTGTCCTTCCCCTCTCCCGGATGGACGGACACGCCGTGGATCTGCCATTTGGCCCGCGCGGCGTTGAAGGTCTCATACTCGACCTCGCCGGGAACCGATCCGTCCACCGTATAGGCCAGCTCCGCGCCGAAGCGCTCCAGATCCAGCAGGGCGGCGCCGTGGCCGATCTCCTCGTCCGGCGTGAAGCAGACGCAGACCGTGCCGTGGGGCATGTCGCCGGTAAGGATGCGCTGGCACATGGTCATGATCTCCGCCACGCCCGCCTTGTCGTCCGCGCCCAGCACCGTCGTGCCGTCGGTGGTGATCAGGGTCTTGCCCTTCAGGGTGGTCAGATGGGGAAAGCTCTCCGGCGTGAGCTTCAGGCCGCTGCTGCCCAGCGGGATGCTGCCGCCGTCATAGTTTTCGATGACCTGGGGCTTCGCCGCGCCGTGGCAGGCATCCGTGCTGGTGTCCAGGTGGGCGATGAAGCCCACGCGGCAGCGGCTCTCGTACCCGGCCGCGGCGGGGATCCTGCCGTAGACATAGGCGTGTTCATCCACATATACGTCCGACACGCCCAATTCACGAAGCTCCGCCGCCAGCTTTTCCGCCAGCACCGTCTGTCCCGGCGAGGACGGCGTCACCGCCGACGTCTCGTCGCTGCCTGTGTCGATGGCCGCGTACCGCAGCAGCCGCTCATAAGCTCTTGTCATGGTCTTTGTCCTCCTTGCTTGTATTCCGGTATGGCCTTCCACGCATCCGTCAAAGGCGTATTGCTCTTCTTATACACTCAAATTATAATGTGTTGCTCCGACTTTTTCAAGTACCCACAGCTTTCACGTTTCAGTCATGTGCAGGATTGTTTTGCCGTTTTCTGTTAGTTTTACTGATGTCTATTATAACATTCCATAGCTTTACTTTTCCTGTTAAATATTCTACTATATAATCACAAAAGGAAAACAACACCAAACCAACAAAAATATAAACATTCTTTAAGGGGGAATCTACCATGAAGAACATCAACACTTACATCCTGACCGCTATCGTCTCTCTCGTTCTGGTGGTCGCCACCTCTTTCCTGATGACCGCCGCTGATGAGCCTATCCGTCAGGCCGGTTACTATCTGCCTGTGGTGTTCGGCGCCGTTGCCGCCTGGGCCGCCGGTAAGGCCGGTCTGCTGGAGCAGGACTACGAGGAGCGTGCCGCCCGCCGCGCTCACGCCGCCGCGTAAGGCAGCGACACAAACGACCCTCTCTTTTCTCTTCCAAATTTCATACCTATGCAAAAAGGACTGACACGCAAACGTGTCAGTCCTTTTTGTACGCTTCGTGAGATGCTCCTTTGCCATTCAGACGCGGAAAACCGCTTTGGCCAGGGCCTTGCCGCTCTCCGTCCGCATGATCTTATGGATAAAGTTCTCCACGCTGCGGCGTTCATAACCGTTTTCGGAGGCGTTGGCGATATAGTCCGCCTCCAGCAGGATCTGATAGTCCTTGCCGCGGACGTCGGTAAATGTGTGATGATGCCCCACCAGGAATGCCACCCGGTCGATCTGTGCCTCCGTCATGCCGGTGTCACGCAGGAAGTCCCGCACCATGGGCGCACCTTCCGTCTCCTGGTGCTTTCCGTTGGTGCTGCCGTATTTCTCCCGGCACAGCGGGCAGGCGATGTCGTGTGTGATGGCGGCCACCTCAAGGATATACTGCGTCTCCGCGTCCAGGCTCTCCAGCTCGGCAATGGTCCTGGCATACGTCCACACGCGGATGAAGTGGTCGATGTCGTGGATATTGCTGTCGGAAAAATCGATCATCTTTTTCATGATCTCTGCGATGTTCATATGTACTTCTCCTTCGATGATAGAAGTATGGTTGGCTGTCCGGCCTGTGTATCAAAGCGCAGCACCCTTCTCCGGTACGAAAAGCTCCGTCATATCGGTATGCTCCAGCTCCAGCAGCTTCACCTTTTTGTCGATCCCTCCGGCGTACCCGGTCAGGCTGCCGCTCGTGCCCACCACGCGGTGGCAGGGAATGATGATGGACACCTCATTGTGCCCCACCGCACCGCCCACCGCCTGTGCGGACATCCGGGGAAGGCCCAGCTTTGCGGCAAGCTGCCGTGCGATCTCGCCGTAGGTGGTGGTCTGCCCATAGGGGATCTGCAAAAGGATCTCCCATACTGCCTGACGGAATACTGAGCCGATGGGGTGCAGCGGCGGCGTAAAATCCGGCTCCCGGCCGGTAAAGTAGATGTCCAGCCAGCGCTTGGCTTCCGAGAGAACGGGGGTGTTCTGCTCCACATGCTCCGCGGGCAGATCACGGGCAAAGTATTTTTGCCCATCGAACCACAGGCCGGTCAGGCCGATCTCATCCGCCGCCAGCAGAATACCGCCCAGCGGGGAGTTGTAATGCTGAAGGAACGTCATGGCGTGTATCGTCTCCCTTTACGCGTTTCGTTTATCACAATATCATTATACCGTAATAAACGAGACGATGCAATCAAAAAGCATCCGAAAAGGATCGGTGTGCGGCGTACCCCGGCAAAGCATTTGCAGAGGCGGACGATCCTGTCCGCCTCTGCAACATTTATGGTACCTCTGCGCCCGCAGGGTGCCTCTCAATCCGCCTCCATGATCTTGATCTGTCCGGCGGTGTACTGGGTCTCGTTGATGACGATGTCCTTGATTTTGGCCACGTCCTGGGCCTCCAGGCCGTTCTCACCGGCGTCCACCACCACGCTGCAGGATTCCGAGCCCATGAACACCACGCAGTCGGCGTAGCCCTTGGCCGTCACCAGATTCTCGATCTGAGCCTCGGCCACCGTGTACCCCGCCAGCACCTGCAGGGTCTGGCTGGCCTCGTTGCACACCTCCTCGGCGGCGTTTTCGTCCATCTCCGCCTCCTGCAGCATGCTGATGGCGCTGTCCCGCGCCTGCTGGCGGCTTAGCCGCGCCGTGGCGAAATAGTCGTTCTCGCCGGCGGCGACCGCCCCGTCATCCGTCACCGTGACGCCCTGGCCGTTCTCGTTGACCAGCGTGGCCTGGCCCAGGATCTTGTCGGTCTCCGCCACGTTTCCGGCATACCGCCAGTTGAGATACACCGACGCGCCCACCAGCACCAGCACCGCCAGCACCACCGCCGGACGCTTCCAGTTCTTCTTCCACTGCACCTTCATGTCATTGCCCTCCTGCTTACCGCTCTATATTTTTATTTCCATTGCACCACCGTGATCTTATCGCTGCCCAGTCCCGTCAGCACCGACACCGCCTGCACCACCGCCAGATGGACGCCGCTGTCCCCCGCGCCCTGGCATACCACCACCGCGCCCTGATAGACGGGGTAGGTCTGCTCCGTCACCACCACGTCCTCATAGCCGCTGCCCCGGTTCAGGGTCACCACGTCCCGGTCCCGCTGCACCTCGCTGTCCCGCAGGCTGTCGCTGCGGTTTTCCGCCAGCTGCAGCGACGAGCCGCTTTTCAGCGTCAGCATCACCTGCACCTGGCCCACGCCCCGGATGCGGCCCAGCACCTGTTCCATCCGCTGCTCCGTCTCCGCCAGGGAGTAGCCCTCCGACACGTTGACAGGCTCCGCGGCTGTTTTCTCCTCCTGGCCGCCGGAGGGCAGCAGCATCAGTACGATGCCCACCAGCGCCACCAGCGCCACGAATTTGTACTTTTTTACATAGGATATGAGCTTCTCTCCCGCCATATGCCTCACTCCCTTTCCCGCCAGTGCTGGCAGTCTGTCCCGATCGCCAGATCCTCCGCGATGATCCGGGCCAGCGCCGCGTTTTTGGGGATATCCATGGTCACCTCCGCCGGAAACGGCACGCCGTCGCGAAGGGCGCACGTCACCTCCGGGTGGCACGCAAGCCCCAGCGCCGCCGCTTTTTCTGAAATATATGCGGCGGTCTCCTGTTGTATGATGGCCGCCATCTCCTGGCGGTTGGCGTCGGCGTAGTCGTCGGTCTGCTGCTGGATGGTGCGCTGCCACGCCTCATAGTCCGTGTGTACGCCCGTCAGATCCAGCGCCAGCAGAGGCCGGATCACCACCAGCAGCATGATCAGCCCGCCAGTGCATTTTGCCACCGTCAGCAGCGCCCCCTTGGGGAGCAGCGCGTAGAGGATGGACAGCACCATGGCCGCCGCCACGATGCCGAAGAGCCATGTCCGGAAAACACTCATGGGATCACCACCGATACAGAAGAGGTAATAGAGATCAACAGCAGCAGGGCGCAGCTTCCCACCATGCCCAGCACCAGGCCGAAGGCGCTGCCCAGGGCGTCGATCAGCTCCACCAGCGTGCCGTTTCCCGCGGTAGCCGCCAGAAAGGCCGTCACCTTGTACAGCAGGTACTGCACCGCCATGCGGAGAAAGGGCGTCAGACAGGTGGCCAGCACCGCCAGCAATCCCAGCACGCCCAGGGAATTTTTCAGCAGCCCCGCTCCGGCCAACACGCTGCCGCTGGCCTGGGAGATGATGCCGCCCACCACCGGTACCGCCGTGGAGATGACTGTCCGGGTCATCTGCAGCGTCAGGGCGTCCGCCGAGGTGGCCGCCGCGCCGGTCAGCGTCAGGTAGCCGGTAAACAGCACCAATGAGCCGGTCAGCGCCCAGGTGACCACCTTCTTGATCCCGGCGGCGATCCGCTTCAGCGGCTCCCCCGGCAGCATGGCGC
>USAT01000085.1 GCA_900552725.1 uncultured Eubacteriales bacterium
CACCCGTCCCCGGATGCGGGAGCGGCTGTTGAAAAAGCCGCAGCCCAGCCAACTGCCCCGGCGGCTCACCACGTCCACCAGAGCACCGTCCTCGGGCGTGCCGTCCATGGCGGTCACTTCGCCCTCATAGACCCACGGGTGTCCTCCCGTCAGGGCGGCCTCCCCCTTGGGAGTGATGGTGATCTTGGGATAGGGACGCAGTGCTTTCATGGCGGTTCTCTCCTGTCGTGTGAATGATAAGCTATTATAGCACATTCTTTTCTTCCGCGCTACATATATATATGAGGGAGAAACCGAAAAAGGAGAAGCGCCATGCCCAATATATATTTAAGTCCCTCCACACAGGAGTATAACCCCTACATCACCGGCTCCGGCAGCGAGGAGTACTGGATGAACCGCATCGCCGACGCCATGGAGCCATATCTGCGGGCCAATACCATCCGCTTCACCCGCAACACGCCGGAGATGACCGCTGCCTCCTCCATCGCCCAGGCGGCACGGGGCAGCTACGACTTCTATCTGGCCCTCCACTCCAACGCCAGCGGCGACGGCAGCAGCGAGGGCCGTCAGCGGGGCATCATCGCCTTTTACTATCCCACCAGCACCAACGGCCGGCGGGCCGCCGACATCTTCGTGACGAATCTGAAGGAGATCTATCCCCTGCCCCAACTGGTGACGGCCCGCGCCACCACCGCCCTGGGGGAGGTGCGCCAGCCGAAGATGCCCTCGGTGCTGCTGGAGATCGGCTATCACGACAACACCGCCGACGCCCGGTGGATCGAAGAAAATGTGCAGCCCATCGCGGAGAATCTCTCCCGCTCCCTGACGGAGTATTTCGCCCTGCCCTTTATTTATCCCACGACGCCCCGGACGGGCACGGTGATCACGGAGGAGAGCGCCCTGAACGTGCGGGCCTACCCGTCCATGAGCGGCCAGGTGGTGGGCAGCGTGCCCCGCGAGGCCCAACTGACGGTGTACGGCCAGTATGACAGCTGGTACAGCATGGCCTACGGGAACCTTGCAGGGTATGTGCGGTCGGAGTATGTACGGGTATAGGCAGATTCGACAAAATGTTTTTCCCGCGCGGACAAATTTTTCACAACAGTATGTTTTTCTTCTTGACAGTTTACCGTAATAAGGGTAGAATTATGAAGGATTATTATCAGACGATTTAGGGGAATTGTCTGATTATTTTCTGAGGACAGCCACCATCCCCATCCCCCGCTTGTCCCCGGATGGAGGGCGATTGTCCGGATACACCATATTTACAGGAGGAAACCATGATCAAGATCGTTTACGCGGTGCTCATCGCCGTGGCAGCGTTTGTTCTTGGCCTCCTCACTTGTATTCTGATCCATCGGCAGAAACAAAAGCGCGACCAGGCCAAGATCCAGGATGCCGAGCAGGAAGCGCTGCGCATCGTCAACGAAGCCATCAAGAATGGCGAGAGTAAGAAACGCGAAGCATTGGTGGAGGCGAAGGAGGAGATCCTGCGCTCCAGAAACGAATACGAGAAGGAAGTCAAGGAACGCCGCGCCGACCTGCAGAAGCAGGAGCGCCGCTTACAGCAGAAGGAAGAAAATCTCGATCACAAGACCGAGCAGATCGAGAAGAAGGAAGAAGCGTTGGCCGCCAAGCACGCTGCCGCCGACCGTGAGCAGGAGGAGATCAAGCTCATCAAGCGCAGCCAGACGGAGATGCTGGAGCGTATCTCCGGCTTTACCGCCGACGAGGCCAAGCAGTATCTGATCGCCCAGGTGGAGTCCGAGGTCACCCACGAGACTGCCCTGAAGATCAAGGAGATCGAAGCACGCGCCAAGGAGGAGGCCGATACCCGCGCCCGCGAGATCGTGGCCACCGCCATCCAGCGCTGCGCCGCCGACCATGTGGCCGAGATCACCGTCAGTGTGGTACCCCTGCCCAATGACGAGATGAAGGGCCGCATCATCGGCCGCGAGGGCCGCAACATCCGCGCCATCGAGACGCTGACCGGCGCCGATCTCATCATCGACGATACCCCCGAGGCCATCACGGTGTCCTGCTTCGAGCCGGTACGCCGCGAGGTGGCACGCCTTGCACTGGAAAAGCTCATCGCCGACGGCCGTATCCATCCCACCCACATCGAGGAGATGGTGGAGAAGGCCAAGCGGGAGGTGGATGCCGTCATCCGCTCCGAGGGCGAACGCGCCGTGCTGGAGACCGGCGTCCGCGGCCTGCACCCCGAGCTGCAGAAGCTGCTGGGCCGCCTCCACTACCGCACCAGCTATGGCCAGAACGTGCTGCAGCACTCTATCGAGGTGTCTCACATCGCCGGCATGATGGCCGCCGAGCTGGGCGCCGACGTCCACGCCGCCAAGCGTGCGGGCCTGCTGCACGATATCGGCAAGGCGCTGGATCACGAATTTGAGGGCACCCATGTGTCTCTGGGCGTGGAGTACGCCCGGAAGTACAAGGAGAAGGAAGAGATCGTCCACGCCATCCAGGCCCATCACGGCGACGTGGAGTGCAAGACGCTGGTGGCATGCCTGGTGCAGGCGGCCGACGCCATCTCTGCCGCCCGTCCCGGCGCACGCCGCGAAAACCTTGAGAATTACATCAAGCGTTTGCAGAAGCTGGAGGAGATCACCAGCTCCTATCCCGGCGTGGAGAAGAGCTATGCCATCCAGGCGGGCCGCGAGGTGCGCGTGATGGTGAAGCCGGAGCAGGTCAGCGAGGATCAGATGGTCATTCTGGCCCGCGAGCTTGCCAAGCGCATCGAGGACGAGCTGGAGTACCCCGGCCAGATCAAGGTACACGTTCTGCGTGAGACCAAGGTCGTGGAATACGCGAAATAAATCAACAACACTGTGCGACACCCTCCCCCCGGGGTGCCGCACAGCTGCATCTTGGGAGGATATGCTATGAGACGAAAGCTTTTGGCCCTGCTGCTGGCGGCCTGTATGGTGCTGCCGGGGCTGTCCGGCTGCGGCGGACAGCCCTCCGATGTCCCGCCGTCCCAGAGCGGCCAGACCCAGCAGCAGGAAGAGCCGCAGACGCCGCTGGACGACGGTTTCACCACCGCCGTAGGCGGACGGGTGGAGGATCCGGAGGGACTGGCGGCGGAGGAGCAGAAGACGCTGATGAACCGTCTGCTGACCGAATGGTACACAGATATCGCCCTGTTTGACGAGCCGCAGATGGCGAATCTGTTTGCCGACGAAAAGGACGCCGCCATGCACGAGGCGTCCATCCGCACCCTGAACGCCATCCGGCAGCAGGCACTGACCGACCTGCGGATGCAGGATGTGGACTTTGTGCTGACCGTCACCAAGGCGGAGCCCTCCACTGAGGAGGACGCCGTGGAGGGACAGATACATATCGAGGCCAGCGAGACCGCGGTGATGCACTTTGCCGCCACGCCCGATGTAGACAGCAAGCTCTATGACGTGCCCCACATCTTCGAGCTGGTGCCCGCGGAGAACGGCGGCTGGCTGATCCGGCATCACGAGGCCGACGACAACCCCTATTTCAGCCTGACCTATGAGGAGGGCGCGGCGGTGGACGGACGGCTCCAGCAGCTGCTGCGTGCCATCGAGCGGCGGCAGCTCCAGCGGCAGGAGACGGTGCAGGTGACGCTGACGTGCGACCATCCCTATGACCGCGCCGCGGCGGAGCAGTACATGCGGCAGTATGACCACCAACGCAATGACCGGTGGTACGCCTATGACGACGTGGGCGGCAACTGCATGAACTTCGGCTCGCAGGTGCTGCTGGCGGGCGGCATCCCCATGGACGAGGAGGGCGGCAGCAAGTGGTACTGGCACGGCCAGAATACGCTGGATCTCTCCTGGATCAACGTGGGCCGGTTCTATAGCTACGCCCGTGAGAACCGGGGCTATGGCCTTGTGGCGGACACCGAGGCCAACTACTACACCGGCCAGGTGGGGGATATCCTGATCCTGGGCCCCGACGGCGGCCATAACCACACCACCGTCATCTCCGGCATCGTCCGGAACGAGGCGGGGGAAACGGTGGACTATCTGCTGTGCTCCAACACCACCAACTATACGGACTTCCCGGCAGGCGCGTACTATTACACCAGCCACCGGCTCATCAAAATTTACGGCTGGAACGAAAGCATCCCTGACGGGACGCAGTGAAGAGAGAAAAGAGAAGAGTGAAAAGATTCGGTGTGCCGCCTGCGGCGGCATGATTTGAATAACGGCGGCATGTGGTCATGCCGCCCTACGGAACGACCGCTTTGTAGGGCGGGGTGACCACACCCCGCCGCCATTACTGGAACGACATGCCAACGGAATAAAAAAGCTTCGCAGAATTCGCCGCCCGCAGGCGGCGAACCGGGTGGGGTATTTTTTGCCACGTCGGTGCGTTAAGAAAATATGCCGGTGGCATATTTTTAGCATCCGATCTCGGCGGCTATGCCGCCGTAGCCGCCTTCTCGTCAGAGGGCGGTATTGGAGCGTGCCGCTTCTGCAAACACCCATCTGCAAAATAGGGGAGCGCTCTTGCGCTCCCTCTTCTTTTGTGGCATAATAGCGGGGAATGAAGAAATCGTAAAAAGGAGGACACCATGCTGTATCATATTCTTGCCATCGGCGACGTGACCAGCGAGGACGGCCTGAAGCACCTGCGCCGCCATCTTTCGCCGCTGAAGAAGCTGAAAAGCATTGATTTTACCGTGGTCAACGGAGAGAATATCTCCGGCACCGGCCTGACCCCCGCCCAGGCGGACGAGCTGTTTGCCGCCGGGGCTGACGTGATCACCCTGGGCAACCACACCTTTGGCCGGGTGCAGATCGCCGACTATCTGGAGGATAACCGCTACATCCTGCGGCCCGCCAACTTCTCCGGCCGGATGCCGGGCCGGGGCTGCGGCGTGTACGACTGCGGCAAGCTCCGCATCGCCGTCATGACCCTCATCGGCCGGTGCGACCTGGACTGGAAGGCCGCCGACCCCTTTACCACGGCGGACAAGCTGCTGCGGGAGCTGGACGAGAAGGAGAAGCCCACCTTTACCCTGCTGGACTTCCACGCCCAGGCCACCAGCGAGAAGCTGGCCCTGGGCTACTATCTGGATGGCCGCATCAGCGCCATGTGGGGCACCCACACCCATGTGCCCACCGCCGACGAGCGGGTGATGCCCAAGGGCACCGGCTACATCACCGACCTGGGCATGACCGGCGCCATCGAATCGGTGCTGGGCATCCCGCCGGAGCAGTCCATCGAATCGTTCCTGGGGGGACTGGCGGGACGCTACCGCTTTGCCGACGGCCCCTGCAAGGCCCAGGGCTGCATCTTCACACTGGACAGCGATACCGGACTGTGCACCGCCGTGGAGCGGGTGGACATCCGGTGAACCGTAAAACCAATCAATCGTAAAGGAGATCATCACCATGTCTGTTGAAAAAGTAAGAGCCTATCTGGAGCCCTACGGCGTGACCGACCGTATCCGTGAGTTCGACGTATCCAGCGCCACGGTGGAGTTGGCCGCCCTGGCCGTGGGCGTAGAGGGCGCCCGCATCGCCAAGACCCTCAGCTTCAAGGTGGGGGAGGATCCCATCCTGATCGTGGCCGCCGGCGACGCCAAGGTGGACAACAGCAAGTATAAGCATTTCTTCGGCGCCAAGGCCAAGATGCTGACCGCCGAGGAGGCGGTGGAGCACATCGGCCACGCCGTGGGCGGCGTGTGCCCCTTTGCCCTGCCCGACGATGTCAAGACCTATCTGGACGTGTCCCTGAAGCGGTTCGAGACGGTGTTCCCCGCCGTGGGCAGCGCCGCCAGCGCCATCGAGCTGACCTGCGACGAGCTGGAGCGCTGCTGCGGCAAAAATTTCGTCCAATGGGTGGACGTATGCAAGGGCTGGCAGGCCGAGGAAGCGTAAATGGTACGGATTCTGCACGCGGCGGACTTCCATCTGGACAGCGCTTTCACTGGCCTGGACGAGCAGCGTGCCCGCCAGCGCCGCCAGGAGAGCCGCGATCTGGCCCGCCGCATGGTGGAGTACGCCAACGACCATGACGTACAGCTGATGCTGCTGTCCGGCGACCTGTTCGACAGTGACAGTGTCTACGGCCAGACGGCGGAGGAGCTGGCGGCAGCCTTCGTGGCGTTCCGGGGCGAGATCGTCATCGCCCCCGGCAATCACGACTGCTATACCGCCGCGTCCCCCTATGCCCGCACCCTGTGGCCGGAGAACGTCCATATCTTCACCGCACCCTACATGACCCGCATGGCCTTCCCCCAGTACGGCTGCACCGTGTACGGCGCGGCCTTCACGGCGCCGGAGGCGTCGGAGAGCGCCGCGCTGGAGGGCGTGGCCGCGGGAGACGAGGGTGTGGCCATCGGCCTTCTGCACGGCGAGGTGGGGGTGAAGGACAGCCGCCACCGGCCCATCCCACTGCCCCAGATCGCCAGAAGCGGCCTGGACTATCTGGCCCTGGGCCATGTCCACGCCTGCTCCGGCGTCCAGACGGCGGGCGCCACCGCCTATGCCTACCCCGGCTGCCCCGAGGGACGGGGCTTCGACGAGCTGGGGGACAAGGGCTTCCTGATGGGCGAGGTGGACAAGGGCAGCGTGAAGCTGCGGTTCATCCCCTTCGCCCGGCGGCGCTATGAGATCCTGACGGTGGACGTGACGGAGCAGGAGCCGCTGGCGGCCATCCGGGCGGCGCTGCCCGCTCGCACGGAACGGGATATCTACCGCATCCTGCTGACCGGTGAGACCGACGGCGGCGTGGATATCCCCGCCATCACCGACGAGCTGGCGTCCCGGTTCTATGCCCTGGAGGTGCGGGACCGCACCACGGTGCGCCGTGATATCTGGGACGGCTGCGGCGACGATTCCCTGCGGGGCCTGTTCCTGCAGAAAATGCGCCAGCGGTACGACGCCGCGCAGGACGACGCGGAGCGCCGGACGGTCCAGCAGGCGGTGCGGTTTGCCCTGGCCGCCATGGAAAACCGGGATATGTGAGCATGCGCCAAAGTATTTTGACGGAGGAGAAGACCATGAAGAACATCCTGATGATCGGCACCGGCGGCACCATCGCCAGTGAGATGACGCCGGACGGCCTGACCCCGGAGCTGAACAGCACGCAGCTCCTGTCCTTTGTCCCCAAGGTGGGCGAGCTGTGCCATGTGGACTGCATCCAGGTGTACAGCCTGGACAGCACCAATCTGGAGCCCCGCCACTGGCTGGGGGGGGCCAACGCCATCCGGGAGAACTATGACCGGTACGACGGCTTCGTCATCAGCCACGGCACCGACACCATGGCCTATACGGCGGCGGCACTCAGCTATCTGGTCCAGGGCAGCCCCAAGCCCATCGTGCTGACCGGCGCCCAGAAGCCCATCTGGTTCGACGGCACCGACTCCAAGCGGAATCTCACCGACGCGTTTCTGTATGCCTGCCGCGGCTGCGGCGGCGTGCAGATCGTCTTTAACGGCAAGGTCATCCTGGGCACCCGCGCCCGCAAGACCTGCTCCAAGAGCTTCCAGGCATTCTCCAGCGTCAACCACCCCGACCTGGCGGTGGTGCAGGACGACCATCTTCTGCAGTACATGTCCTGCCCGGTGGCGGAGAAACCCACGTTCTATGACAAGCTGGACGGCAATGTGGGGCTGCTGAAGCTGATCCCCGGCACAAAGCCGGAGTTGGTGGCGTTCATGACCCAACACTACGACGGAGTAATCATCGAGAGCTTCGGCGTGGGCGGCCTGCCGGAGTACGGCAACCTGTACGAGATCCTCCGCGCCGCCGTGGAGCGGGGCAAGATCATCGTCATGACCACCCAGGTGCCCAACGAGGGCAGCGACCTGACGGTGTACCATGTGGGCGGACGGCTGAAGCAGAACCTGCGCCTGCTGGAGGCCTACGACATGACCACGGAGGCGGCGGTGGCCAAGCTCATGTGGATCATGGGCCAGACCCACGACTTCGCGGCGGTGGAGAAGCTGTTCTACGCCCCGGTGGCCCGGGATATTTTGTATAGTAACGAGTGATAAGGCCGCCTTACGGCGGCCGGTGAAAAGTGAAGAGAGAAAAGTGAAAAACTTCGGTGTGCCGCTGCGGCGGCACAATTTTGATTATGCCGCCGCAGGCGGCATA
>USAT01000086.1 GCA_900552725.1 uncultured Eubacteriales bacterium
TTGATAATTCGCGCCTCCGTCCCGCGCCGAAAGTCGCCGTTTCCCGCGTATTTCAGGGGTTTTCCCGCCGTCTCCCCTCTCATCCCGCCCTATCCCGCATTTCTCAAATATCCTGTCTCCCCACAGGTGCGCCGGACGACATAGAACAGTACGTACAACGCCATGGGAAAACAGGCGCCCAGCCAGCTGTAATCGGATTGGATCAGCAGGTTGAACAGGGCGTGCATCGTTGCGGAAACGGTAAAGAGTCCGAAGATACCGGTGCAAAACAGCTTCCTTTGCTTTTTGACGTAGGGCAGTCCCGCGCCGATGATCATGGTGCACAGGCCATGCATCAGGCTGGCGGACAAGCCGCGCAGCGCTGCCCAGCCCAACGTTACCACTGTCAGGTTCTGCACGAGGATGGCGGTGTTCTCCAAAATAGAAAAGCCGATGCCGACGGACATGGCCGCGGGCAGAATGTCCTTGCGGTCATCGCTGAAAAAGACGGCAAACACCAGTACCGGCAAGGCCTTGAGGAGTTCCTCCGTCACCGGCGGGACGGTAAGGTAATGCGGTTTGAAAAGAGTATATGATCGCAAGGGATGCGAACCGATTGGGGTCAATACTCCCTAAAATCTCCAAAATTCGCCGGAAACGCTCGGTTCGCATCCACACAAATCTTCTCAAAAAGTTGCAAAAAAGCTGTGAAATATGAAATTTCACAGCTTTTCGTGGTGGACCTGAAGGGATTCGAACCCTCGACCTCTCGGATGCGAACCGAACGCTCTCCCAGCTGAGCTACAAGCCCGAATATGAAGTTGTATGGTTGCGGTATGTCAGGCTTGCTCTCTCAGCTGAGCTACAAGCCCGTACCCTTATATTATACACAGATTTTCCAAAAAAGCAAGAGGGAAATACATTAAGCGTGACTTATGTCGAGCATTAAAAATCGGTATTTTACTTATATGGAGATCGCTGATATAATGAAATGCAAAATGCTTTTGAAGGACTGCGAAAGGAAATAAGAAATATGAGAACGTTGGGAACTGTTGTGCGGGGCGTGCGCGCGCCCATTTTCCGCCAGGGCGATGACGCCGTGGCCGTCACTGTGGAGACCGTGCTGAATGCGCTGCGCGAAAACGGCATCGAGCCTCACGACAAGGACGTGGTGGCTATCACCGAGTCCGTGGTGGCCCGCTGCCAGGGCAACTACGCCACCGTGGCGCAGATCAGCGCCGATGTCCGGGCCAAGACCGGCGGCAAGACCGTTGGCGTCACGTTTCCCATTCTTAGCCGCAACCGCTTCTCCCTGCTGCTGCAGGGCATCGCAGGCGGCTGCGAGAAGGTGGTGCTGATGCTCAGCTACCCCTCCGACGAGGTGGGCAACCATCTGGTGTCCATGGATCAGCTGGACGAGGCGGGCATCGACCCCTGGCACGACGTGCTGGATCTCAAGCGCTTCCGTGACGCCTTTGGCGCCGTGATCCACCCCTTCACCGGTGTGGACTATGTGGATTATTACAAGTCCATCATTGAGGCCGCCGGTGCCCAGGCGGAGATCATCTTCGCCAACCGTGTCCAGGCGGTGCTGGACTACACCGACACCGTCATCTGCTGCGATATCCACACCCGCGAGCGCAGCAAGCGCCTGCTGAAGGCTGCCGGTGCCAAAACGGTGCTGGGTCTGGACGACCTGCTGACCGCCTCCGTGGACGGCAGTGGCTATAATCCCCAGTACGGCCTGCTGGGCAGCAACAAGGCTGACGACGAGCGCGTCAAGCTGTTCCCCCGTGACGCCATGGCCGTGGCCGAGGGCATCGGCAAGGCCATGAGCGAGGCCACCGGCAAGCAGATCGAGGCCATGGTCTACGGCGACGGCGCCTTCAAGGATCCCGCCGGTAAGATCTGGGAGCTGGCCGACCCCGTGGTGGCCCCCGGCTATACCGCCGGTCTCATCGGCACCCCCAACGAGCTGAAGCTGAAGTATCTGGCCGACCACGACTTCGGCGACCTGACCGGCGAGGCCCTGCAGAAGGCCGTGGCCGAGAAGATCCGCCAGAAGGACGCCAAGGTCAGCCTGGTGGGCAACATGGTGTCCGAGGGCACCACCCCCCGCAACCTCACCGACCTGATCGGCTCCCTGTGCGACCTGACCTCCGGCTC
Source organism: uncultured Eubacteriales bacterium (assembly GCA_900552725.1). Taxonomy (GTDB): domain Bacteria; phylum Bacillota; class Clostridia; order Oscillospirales; family Oscillospiraceae; genus Vescimonas. The sequence continues at coordinate 2,146 of USAT01000086.1, forward strand.
CGGCGACAAGGGCACCCCCATCATCTACATCCAGGGCTACTTCGACAACTACACCAACGAGTAATTTCTTCCCTTCTTTGTGGTTTATATGGTAGAAAAAAGCACCTGCCCCGCGGGTGCTTTTTTCTGTACCGGAACCGGGAACATTTTTGTCCTGCTCTTCGTCAAATAAGTACTTGCATTTCATGGGAAATGCGCTATACTGGCGCTGGATACCCGGGAAGGACGTCCATGCGAAAGAAAGGAAGGAATTGCTATGAAAAAGTGTATCTGTTTGCTGCTGGCCGCCGTGATGGTGCTGGCGCTGGCCGCCTGCGGCGGAAACGACACCCCTGTCGGAGACGTCAGCAGCGATTCCCAGCAGGACCCACAGACCCAGTCTGTTGACCTGAAGCAGACAGCGGCAGACGCCGTTGCCGCCCTGGGCGACGAATACCCCATGTTCCCCGTGAAGGACACCGCCGAGCTGGAGAGCCTCTATCCCGGCCTGACCGCGGTGGAGACCAAGCAGCTTGTGGCCTATCAGCCGCCGGTCTCCGGCTTCGGCTGTGAGCTGGCGATGGTGGAGGTGGCCGACGCCGCCGACGCCGAGACCGTACGCGCCATTTTCCAGCAGCGGGTGGACAGCATCGCCAACGACGACGCCTATCCCGAGAACGCCCCAGCCTGGAAGAACAATTCCGCCGTCACCGTCAACGGCAACTACGTTGTCCTGGGCGTCCTGCCGGAGGGCACCGACCTTCCCGCCGCCTTCAAGGCGGAGTTCTGAGAAAGCTGGGCGACACGCAAAAAAGTGCCAGTCATCCATTGGGATGGCTGGCATTATGCTACTCCTCTTCCGGCAGCGTGATCTCGCCGTGCACCTGCTCATAGTCATCCACGCACTCCTGCGCCAGATGCTCCAACTGCGCATTCAGTGAGCGGTGATTCTTCTTTGCGATATAGGTGATTTTACGCAGCAATGCTTCCGGAAAGCGTATGCCGGTCTGAATGCGGTCAATAGCCAAATGATAACACCCCTTTCGCAGTATAGCGGTAAGCTTATTGCAACTCCTGCTCCAACCGGTCAAATTCCGGTGTGGAGAAGAATTCGCCCAAGGTGATATCCAGCCCGTCGCAGAGCTTTTTGATGGTGGTAATAGAGATATCCCGCCGCCGCACATCCATCAGGCTGTATACGGTAGAGGGCGTCACGCCTGACAGGTTGGCCAATTCATTGCTTTTGATCCCCCGCTGGGCGCAAAGCTGGCGGAACCGCTCCGCCACCGCGTCTTTTACTGCCATATGATCACCTCAAGGCCATTGTAAAAAATAATACGCAAGTGCGTGTACGCACTTGCGTATTATCCAAAAATGTTGTATGATTTATGCAATAAACAACACCTTTTGAAATGCGGGGAGGAACATTCTATGAAAGAGCTTACGATACAAATACCGGATTATCTCTACGAGTTTTACCGCAAGATCGGCCAGCAGGCGGGGTTGCCGGTGGAGCGGGTTGTCTGCGATACCCTGTTCAAGCTGGCGGGTGAGCTGAGTCTGGAAGCGCTGCATAAGAAGGGCAGCGTGTAACAGGCGCGGATAAGAGCACAAAAAGGAGCTGTGCGGCGAAAGCCGCACAGCTCCTTTTTGTGATTTACTTCAAAATCGCTTCTACCGCGGGGCTCAGCCAGTCGCCGTGGAAATCCTCGATATTGCCCTCGTCCACCAGCTTGGCCAGGGCGGGGTCAATGGGCATCTTGGCCAGCAGGGGCACGCCGTAGCGGGCCGCGGCCTCTTCGGTCTTACCCTCGCCGAAGAGATAGAGCTTCTTACCGCAGTCGGGACACTGGAGATAGCTCATGTTCTCCACCAGACCCACGATGGGGATGTTCATCATCTGGGCCATCTTCACGGCCTTCTCCACCACCATGGTCACCAGCTCCTGGGGGCTGGCCACGATGATCACGCCGTCCACCGGCAGGGACTGGAACACGTTCAGCGCCACGTCGCCGGTTCCGGGAGGCATATCCACGAACATATAGTCCACGTCGTCCCAGATCACGTCGCCCCAGAACTGCTGCACCACGCCGCCGATGACGGGGCCGCGCCAGATAACGGGGTCGGTCTCGTGCTCCAGCAGCAGGTTCACGCTCATCAGCTGGATGCCGGTGCGGCTCTCCACGGGAATGATGGCGTCGCCCACGGCGCCGGCCCGGTGATGGATGCCGAAGGCACGGGGGATGGAGGGGCCGGTGATGTCGGCGTCCAGAATGGCTACGTTATAGCCCTCGCGCCGTACGGCCACCGCCAGCTGGCTGGTGACCATGGACTTGCCCACGCCGCCCTTGCCGGACACGATGCCGTAGACTTTGCCTACGCGGCAGCCGGGCCGCAGGGGCTTCTTCTCGAATACGTTGGCTTCCTTGCGCTCACCGCAGCTTTCGCCGCAGGTGCTGCAATCATGGGTGCAATCGCTCATTGTTACGTCTCCTTTTTCTTCTCAAATCACAATCAATATTCATCCTGCGGGCCATAGGTATAGCCGCACAGGGGGCACTTGGGATAATCAAAATCGTGGTGGGTGCCGCACACGGGACAGGTGCGCTGGGGCAGATCGCTGTCGCCTATGTCCACGGTGGGCGCTACATCGCCGCCGGAGAAAAACTCCAGCTTTCCGCAATGGGGACACGCCATGATGGACACTTTCAGTGATCCTGCGACCAGATTGGGCCAGTCGCCCAGCAGCCAACTGGTTTGTCCCAACTGCAATTTTTCCTGTCCCACAAAGCGCATGGCCGTACCGCAGCGCAGACAATCAAATTCGGGCATAAGCGGGCTCCTTTCACTTGCTGCGATAAGACTGCGGTGTGATGGTTCGTTTGTAAATCGCGGAGGGAATATTCCCACGAGGAAAGTATACCACAAACCGCTCTGAAAGCCAACCTTTTTTAGACCCGGCACGAATCACAGGGCTGCAAGGCGATAGAAAAGGTCAGGGCGTTCATGTTATCGCTATCGGGCTGCTTACATTGATAAATATAGCTCCCGCTCTCATCTATACGGCGCATGGCGTATCGGAGATCACCGCTGCTGGAAGACTTTCTGACGATAACAGGAGAGCCTTCCAGCTTATAATCGTACTCATAGGCTATGCTGAGCAGCCCGAGCGCCGAACGGATCAGGAGAGTAGATTCTCTGTGAAGGTTATCGACCTCGACACCCAACAGCTTTACCTTTTTGTGAAAGAACGTCTTTCCGTCGAGGTCTTTTATAGCGCCGGAGGCTTGGATAAAGCCGTCTCCTAATGGAATTCCCACAATGGGAAGCCCGCGTGTTTCGTTTGGGCAGGACAACAATTTTATGTGCAAAGTGTAGTCTGTTCGGGGCCTGATTTGAAGGATATCCACATTTAAATAAGGATAACCGAACGCGTCGTTGTAGATCGGGTTGGAGGTCAGCCAAGCGCGCTCGTCCTTTGTCAATTTTTGACCGGCGACTGCGCGGTTTATCAATGTCTTACGATATGCAATGGCTTCTTGTATTTCCATTAACTGTCTTCCATAGCGGATCGGTGCGGAGATGAAAACCTGCGTTACAGGTGCGTGATGGTCACATTTTTCCGTCCGTCCAGATACGCGCTCTCCCGCTTCTGACAGGTGAACAGCAGGATCTGGCGGCTTTCGCTCTCCTCCAGCAGGTAGTCCAGGGCGGCGTGGAGGCGGTCGTCATCGAAGCTCAGAAGGGCGTCGTCCAGGATCAAGGGGACGTGCTTTTCCTCCGGCAGCACCAGGTCGCAGATGGCCAGGCGTACCGCCAGATAGAGCTGGTCGGCGGCGCCCTGGCTGAGGAGCTGTACGCTGCGCTGGGCGCCCTCGCTGTCGGTTTCCAGGGCAAAGTCCCGGCTCAGGAGCACCTTCTGATAGCGGCCCTTGGTGATCTTGGCGAAGATCTCCGCCGCCTGGGCGCCCAGCGCGGGGGAGAAGCGGTTCTGCAGCGTGGCGTTGGCCTCGTCCAGCACCTCCATGGCCAGGGCGACGGCGTCGTACTCCTCCTGGAGCTGCTGGAGCTGCTGGCGATGCTGCAGGAGCTGGGCGTCCAGGTCGTCGGCGCTGTCCAGCGACCGCAGCTGGCCCGTCAGGGTATCCAGTCGGGAGCGGGCGGCCTGTTGCTGCGCGGCTATCTGGGGCAGCAGGGTGTCCAGTTGTTCGCGAGAGATGGCGGGCTGGGGGAGGGGCGCGTCGCTGTCGGGCAGCGGGCCCTCCGGCAGGTGCTGCTTCAGCAGATCCCGGCGCATGGCGGCCTCCCGGGCGGTCTGCCTTGCGGCGGACAGGGATGTCCGCTGCTGCCGCAGGTGCAGCAGCGCCATCTGCGCGCCGCCCAGGTCGGCGGCGGTGGGGGCGTAGGGCTGCAGCGCGCCCAGCAGCGTCAAAAGCTGCTGCTGTTGGGCGGCGGCCAATCCGGCGGCGGTGGCGGCGGCCTCCTGGCTGCGCTGGGCGGTCTCCCGCTGCCGCTGCAGCAGGGGGAGGTAGTCGGCGATCTGGGCTTCCAGCGCGGCGCGGTCAGCGGCGGCCTTCGCCTGGGCGGCGATGGCGTGCTTGCGCCGCAGCAATCCGGTGACGGTAAGGCCAATGCCGATCACGGCGAAGGCGAGAAAGGCGAGGTGGAGAAGGGCGGCGCACACACCGCCGCCCAGGATCAGCAGGATGCCGACGATCATCAGCAGCGGCGAGGGCACGGCGGGCGCGGTGATGGCGTCCAGTTTGGCCTGACAGGCGGTCTCATCGCCGGGGGACAGCGGATGCGCGGCGCAGCGGGCCGCGGCATCGTCCGCTTCGGCCTTTCGGGCATGGGCTTCCGCCTGGGCCTGACCCAGGGTGGCCTGGGAGGTCTGCAGGGCGGCGCACTGGCCCTCCATCCGGGTCAGCAGGGCGTCCTCCGGCAGGGCCACGGCGGATTCCGCCAGCAGCCATGCGGCCTTGCGCTCGGCCTCCTCGGCGGCGGTCTGCGCCTGACGGTATTGGCGGATGGCGTCCAACTGCTGGCGCTGCCGCCAGAGGGCTTGCTGAGCCTGTAGCTCTTCGGCCTGCTGCCGGAGACTGTCCAGCTGCTGCAGGGCGGCGGTCGCCTGCCGGGTCAGGTCGTCCCGGTGGGCGCGCTGGGACTCCAGGTCGGCGATCTCCCGCTCCAGCACCGGGATCTGGCCGGTGGTGCGGTTGCTGCGGCGGCGGTTGAGCTGCTTTTTCAGGCGGTCCCGCACCTCGGTGTAGGAGGCGCCCTCCTCGCCGGTGGTGATCAGGGCGGCGATGCGGCGCTCCAGCTCCGCGTCGCTGTCCACGGCAAGGGCGCTCTGCCGAATGAAGGCACTGCGCTCGAAAACCTCGCGGGGGACGCCCAGCAGCGTCTCGCCGGCGTTCTGGCTGTCGATGCCGGGGACGGCGTCGGCGGTGCCGGTATAGGTGCAGGCGAAATGGCCCATGGGAGCGTTGGCACGGCGGGTATCGCGGGACAGGGTCAGGCGCATGCCGCCGCTGTCTGTGACGTCCATCTGTCCCCGCATGGCGGCGCCGCTCCACGGCGCAAAGCGGTTCTTGTCCGCCAGCGCGCCCCGGTCGCGGGTGCTGAGACCGTACAGCATGATCCGCAGGAAGTGGCTCCAGGTGGATTTGCCCGATTCGTTGGGGGCATAGATGCAGTTCAGGCCCGGCTGCAGCTCCAGGGTCTGATCCTGCAATTTCCCGAATGTGGCGCGCATTTTCTGAATCTCCACGGCGCTTTCCTCCTGCTGTGAAACAATTAAATATAGTATAGCACAGGCGGCGGGGAATGTCATCCCAAACTGCTTTTGAGGGGGTCAGAAAAAAGTTTTGAAAATTTGAAAAAAGATGTTGACATTTCAGGAAGCTCGTGGTAAGATATCAACTGTTCCGCGGTTGTGGAGCGTGTACCTTGTAAATTAAACAACGAACGAAACGA
>USAT01000087.1 GCA_900552725.1 uncultured Eubacteriales bacterium
CCGGGGCAGCGGCTTTTGCCGCCATAGCGGGCGCGGCCTGAGGCATGGCCTCCGCCGCGCCGCTGAAGAGGTTGGGCAGCCACTTTCGTGGCAGCAGTCCATAGGCCAGGGCACCCACCGCCGCCTCATACAGCGTCAGCCAGGGCCTGTCCGCGTCCAGCACCAGCGGGATGGCCGCCGCGCACAGGCAGAAGGCCAGTCCCTGCAATAGCCGGTGGTATTTTTTCATCAGCGCCGCCGCCAATGCGCCGCAGCCGCACACCGCCGTCCATAGCAGCACCGGCGTCTCGCCCGTCAGGTCGGCGCACAGGCCCACCAGCGCGCCCAGCGCCGCGGTGTAGGGCAGGGAGGGGGCGCGCACGCACAGCAGCGCCAGCCATGCCGCCATCATGCCGCAGGGGGAGAAACCCGCCGCCTGGATCTGGGACAGGGCAGCCGTCACCGCTGTCAGGACGGTCAGCAGCTTCAGACGACCGTCCTGCCGCATCTCGTCCAGCCCGCAGGCTGCCGCGGCCGCCACGGCGGATGCCGCCGCGCCCAGCGCCCACTGCACGGCGCTGCGGCCCACCAGATATACCGACTGCACCAGCAGCAGCGCTACCGCCGCCAGAAGGGGCGCGTAGCCCTTCCGGGCCCGCAGCTTCGTGTCGCAGAAGGCCAGGTTGGCGCAGTAGATCAGCAGCGCCGAGGCGGCAAAGCGCAGGCCCGTCTGGAAATCGAACAGTACCAGTGCGCCCAGTCCGGCGCCCAGCAGCGACCACAGCCCCAGACCCTTTCCGCCGGAGACGGCCACCGCCGCCAGCGACCACGGGGCGTACAGTCCGCCCACCCGGGCCACCGACAGGGCGAATACCAGCGCGGCCTGCAGTGCCCCGCGCTTCAATGCATCCGGTATGAACTTGTCCCGCGCCTGTATCCGTTCCATGTGCCTGTCCTCCTCTCGCCCGAACCGGGCGTTTTCCGCATGGGCCTATTGTACGGGAAACAGGGCACATATTTCGTCGGGAAATAACGGCGCGGGGAAATATTCGGACGGGAGCACAGATAAGACACGGCGCGCAGTGCGACGCTGCCTTCCAGTAATTCCCACAAATAATTCGGAAATTCTCCATTTTCCTCAAAATTACCCCAAAAATTTTGTGAAAAACGTGGCGGCGCTCGTTATTGAACCCTTTCCGGAAACAGGCTATAATCAAATAAAGTAACCATCGCAAGGAGAACCCCTATGGAACGCATCAGTAAGGAAAACTACTATCTGAATATCGCCCAGACGGTGCTGGAGCGGGCCACCTGCCTGCGCCGGGTGTTCGGCGCCATCATTGTGAAGAACGACGAGATCATCTCCACCGGCTATAACGGCGCGCCCCGTGGCCGCCGCAACTGCGTGGACATGGGCCTGTGCACCCGCGAGGCCATGCGGGTGCCTCGGGGTGAGCGGTACGAGCTGTGCCGCAGCGTTCACGCCGAGGCCAACGCCATCATCTCCGCCGCCCGGCGGGACATGGTGGGCGGTACGCTGTATCTGGTGGGCCGCAACGCTCAGACCGGCGAGCTGCTTCACGACGCCACCTCCTGCGCCATGTGCCGCCGCCTGGTGATCAACGCCGGGCTCTCCAAGGTGGTCATCCGCAATACCGAAACGGAATACTCCGTGGTGGACGTGCAGGACTGGGTGGATCTGGAGGATGACGTGCCCGATCTGCGGTAAGGAGATCGTCCAAGGGTAATAAAGCCCTGTAGGGGCGGACGACCCTGTCCGCCCTATCTTCACCGTGTGATCCATACGAGCGGGCCGATACCCCCAGGGTACTCGTTCCGCTATGCTCCACAGCGCTCGTCGTCGGCCCCTACGCCAAGTAAATAATGTTCCAGCAAAAACGCATCCCCCTTGCACCATCTATCCGGCCTGAGGGCCTGATAATATAAAAAATGTATACGAAGGAGAATGTCACGATGTTGAACGAAAAGACGATGGCCGCCTATACGGCCATCCTGCAGGAAGAGCTCCTGCTGGCCACAGGGTGTACAGAGCCCATCGCCGTCGCGTACTGTGCTGCCAAGCTGCGCGAGGTGCTGGGCGGAAAACCGGAAGAAGTGCTGGCCGAGGTCAGCGGCAACATTCTGAAGAACGTGAAATCCGTGGTCGTACCCAATACTGATGGCCGTCGCGGCATCGACGCTGCCATCGCGGTAGGTATTGTGGCGGGCGACGCGGACGCTGAGCTTCAGGTGATCGCCAACGTCACAGAGGATGACGCAGCCGCCATCCAGGGCTATCTGGATGCCACACCCATCAAGGTCACATGCCCCGAGACGCCGTGCCTGCTGGATATCTTCCTGCACGGCAAGCGGGAGGGGCACACCGCCGCCGTGCGGGTGGCCAACAACCACACCAACATCATCTACATCGAAAGAGACGGCGAGATCCTGCTGGAAAAGCCCGTCACCGCCAACGCGGAGGACAATCTGCAGGACAAGAGCGTTCTCAACGTGAAAGACATCATCACCTTCGCTGAAACCGTACCGTTATCCGCCATCGAGCCTGTCATCGGCAGGCAGATCGCCTGCAACACCGCCATCGCCCAGGAGGGCCTGAAAAACAGCTGGGGCGCCAACATCGGCTCCACCCTCCTCCAGCGCAGCGACGACATCGAGACCCAGGCCCGGGCCTGGGCTGCCGCCGGGTCCGACGCCCGCATGAACGGCTGCGAGATGCCGGTGGTCATCTGCTCCGGCTCCGGCAACCAGGGCATCACCGCCTCCGTCCCCGTGTGGCGCTACGGCAAGCTCATGGGCGCCGACGACGAAAAGATCCTGCGGGCCGTGTGCCTCAGCGACCTGATCACCATCCACCAGAAGACCGGCATCGGCCGCCTCAGTGCCTATTGCGGCGCGGTGAGCGCCGGTGTGGGCGCGGGCTGCGGCATCGCCTGGCTGCGGGGCGCGGACTATGAGGCCATCAGCCATACACTGGAAAACGCGGTGGCCATGATCTCCGGCTGCATCTGCGACGGCGCCAAGGCCAGCTGCGCCAGCAAGATCGCCATGGGCGTGGAGTGCGGTATGCTGGGCTACAACATGTATCTGGGCGGCAACAACTTCCAGCCCGGCCACGGCATCATGGGCAAGGACGTGGAGGACACCATCCGCCATGTGGGCGTGCTGGCGGCCCAGGGCATGCGGGAGACCGACCGGGTGATCCTGAGAATTATGACGGAATAAATTCACAAAAAGAGAACCGTATCGCCGCGCGATGCGGTTCTCTTTTTGTGAAAAATATTTCCTTACCGGATACCGGCGATAAAGCAGGCGGGGTCGGCGGCAAGCTGCTTCCTGGCCCAGGCCAGCATCTCGTAGGTATTCACCGCGCCGGTCACCACGCCGTCGTCCCAGGTGTCGGCGGTGTGCTCCTTCAGCCACGCGTCGGGCGCGCTGGTGCGGACGTAGTAGGGATGGGCCTCGCCGCTGCCGTCCAGCGCCGTGGGCACGGCCTGCTGGGCATAGAACCCCAGGCGGCCCTCCTGAATGGACAGGCAGTCCTGCATCACGTTGGCGGCGGTGGGTATCTGGCCCGCGCCCTGTCCGTAGAAGCTCTGACGGCCGATCTGCTCGCCCTCGTAGGTGATCAGGTTGAAGTTGGCGGGCACGGCGGCCTCCAGCGCACTGGCATCCACCAGTGTGGGCTCGATGTAGGCGCATACGCCGCCCTCCGCCTGTGAGGCCTCCGCCAGCAGCTTGCAGGCGAAGCCCCGGCTCTGGAAGGTCTTGATATCCCCGTCGGTGACGGTGCGGATGCCGAACATGGGGATGTCCTCCTCCCGCAGCAGGGCGTCAAAGGCGATGTTGGCGGAGATCACCAGCTTGCGGCGGATGTCGTCGCCGTCGATGTCGGCGCTGGGGTCGGCCTCGGCATAGCCCAGCTCCTGGGCCTGCTTGAGGATGGCGGGGAAGGAGACGGGGGCCTTGTGCATGGCGTCCATGATGAAGTTGCTGGTGCCGTTCATAATGCCGCCCACGCGGCAGATGGTGTCCAGCTTCTTGCACCGGGCCAGGTTCACCAGCCAGGGGATGCCGCCGCCCACCGCCGCCGTACACAGCAGCGCCTTGCCCTGGGCTTTGGCCAGCTCCGTCAGCTCCTGATAGTAGGCGGCGATCAGCGCCTTGTTGGCGGTGACCACATGCTTGCCCGCCTTCAGCGCGGCGGTGACGTACTCATAGGCGGGATGCAGGCCGCCCATCACCTCCGCCACGATGTCGATGCTCTCGTCGTGGAGGATATCCTCAAAATCATGGGTAGCGATGTCGGCGATCTGGGGCTTTTCCGAGCGGACGAGGACACGGCGGACGTGAAGATCCTCCCGGCCGAGGCACCACTCGTATACGCCGCTGCCCACCACGCCGAAGCCCAGCAATGCAATATTCATAATGACCCTCCTTAGTCAGTGAATTTTGTCCTATTGTACACAACTCAAAAGCATTTGTCAACGAATAAAAACACGCAAGGCGTATGCCTTGCGTGTTTTTTGCGGTGTTATTTCAGCAGCTCCAGCAGCGCTTCCTTGGACGTTACGCCCACGGATTTTTTCAGTCCCTTGCCATCCCGGAAGGAGATGATCGTGGGGATGCTGCTGACCTGGAAGACCATGGCCAGCTGGGGATTTTCGTCCACGTCCACCTTGACCACCTTCACCTGCTGGGAGAGCTCCTCCAGCACAGGCGCCAGCATCTGACAGGGGCCGCACCAGGTGGCCCAGAAGTCCACCAGCACCGGCTCCGTGCTGTCCAGCACCAGCTCCTTGAAATTGTCCTCGTTTGCATGAAACAGAGCCATTGCAATGCTCCTTTCCTTCATTTGTAGGGGCGGGGTTCTACCCCGCCCGTTCTGATTACGCATACAGTATGCCCCAAAAAGCCACAAAAGCCTCGCAGAGTTCGCCGTCCGCAGACGGCGAAAAAATTCTTCTCGGCCGCCAGTGTGTCCGAAGGACGCGCGCAGTCGGCCGCGACCCTTTGGCAGCAAAATCGAAGATTTTGCGCCAGCTCTCTTAAAACTCCGCGTTGCCCACGGTGCGGGGATGCAGTTCCACATCGCGGATGTTGCTGACGCCCGTCAGGTACATCACCATGCGCTCGAAGCCCAGGCCGAAGCCCGCGTGACGGCAGGAGCCGTAGCGGCGCAGGTCGCAGTACCACCAATAGTCCTCCGGGTTCATGCCCAGCTCCTTGATGCGGCTCTCCAGAATGTCCAGACGCTCCTCACGCTGGCTGCCGCCGATGATCTCGCCGATGCCGGGGACAAGGCAGTCCGCCGCGGCCACGGTCTTGCCGTCGTCGTTCAGGCGCATGTAGAAGGCCTTGATCTCCTTGGGATAGTCGGTGACGAACACGGGCTTCTTGAACACCTGCTCGGTGAGATAGCGCTCGTGCTCGGTCTGCAGGTCGGTGCCCCAGTCTACCTTATAGTCGAACTTGTCGTTGTGCTGCTTCAGGATCTCCACCGCGTCGGTGTAGCTGATGCGGCCGAAATCGGAGGAGGCCACATGCTCCAGACGCTCCTTCAGCCCCTTGTCCACGAAGCTGTTGAAGAAGTCGATCTCCTGGGGGCAGCGCTCCAGCACCCGGCGGATGATGAACTTGATCATGGCCTCGGCCACGTCCATGTCGCCCGCCAGATCGCAGAAGGCCATCTCCGGCTCGATCATCCAGAACTCAGCGGCGTGGCGCTGGGTGTTGGAGTTCTCGGCACGGAAGGTGGGGCCGAAGGTATACACATCGCCGAAGGCCATGGCGAAGTTCTCGGCGTTCAGCTGGCCGGACACGGTCAGGCTGGTCTTCTTGCCGAAGAAGTCCTGGCTGTAATCCACCTGGCCGTTCTCGGTCTTGGGCACGTTCTCCAGATCCAGCGTGGTCACCTGGAACATCTCGCCGGCGCCCTCGCAGTCGCTGCCGGTGATGATGGGGGTCTGGACGTACACAAAGCCGTTGCCCTGGAAGAACTCGTGCACCGCCATGGCCGCCACGGAGCGGACGCGGAAGGTGGCGGAGAACAGGTTGGTGCGGGGCCGCAGATGCTGGATGGTACGCAGGAACTCCACGCTGTGGCGCTTCTTCTGCAGGGGATAGTCGGGGGTGGACTTGCCCTCCACTTCGATGGCGTGGGCCTTGATCTCCAGGGGCTGCTTGGCCTCGGGGGTCAGCACCACAGTGCCGCGGACGATCAGCGCCGCGCCCACGTTCTGGGCGGCGATCTCCTTATAGTTGGCCAGCTCCTCGGCGGACATGACCACCTGCAGATTCTTGAAGCAGGAGCCGTCGTTCAGCTCGATAAAGCCGAAGGTCTTCATGTCGCGGATGGTGCGGGCCCAGCCGCAGACGGTGATCTCCTTGCCGCCCAGCGATTCGCTGTCGGCAAAGACTGCTGCGATTTTCATACGATCCATATTATTTTCACCTTTTTCTGTGAGATTTTGCAGTATCCGTTATTATATACCATTATGGGGCCTTTTACAAGGCTGTATTTGCCGCCATAGCGGGCTTTTTTGCACCGAAAATACCCCTTTGCGGGGGCTTGACAAATCAGCAGAAGTTGTGTATAGTAAGCATGTGATTAAGAAATAATTTTTGCTTACGGAGGTGAGACCGTGACCCAGCGGGAACGACAGATATTGGAGTGGATCCGCCAGGATCCCATGATCTCCCAGCAGGAGCTGGCGGAAAAGGCGGGCATTACCCGTTCCAGTGCGGCGGTGCATATCTCCAACCTGATGAAAAAGGGCTATATCGCCGGACGGGGTTATCTGCTGCGCACCGAGCCCTATATCGTGGTGGTGGGCGGCGTGAACATGGACATCGGCGCGGTGTCCCACGCGCCGCTGGTGGCCCGGGACTCCAATCCCGGCAAGGTGACCACCTCGCTGGGCGGCGTGGGCCGCAACATCGCCCACAACCTGTGCCTGCTGGGCCAGCAGGTGTCTATGGTGACGGTGCTGGGCCAGGACGGCTTTGCCCAGGACGTGCGGGACAACGCCGCCGCCATCGGCCTTGACCTGAGCCACAGCGCCGTGATCCCCGGCGGCCACACCGGCACCTATCTGTTCATCGACGACAGCGACGGCGACATGGCTCTGGCCGTCAACGATATGGCCATTTACGACCACATCACCCCGGAGTTTCTGCGGCAGCGGCTGGAGTTCATCAACCGGGCCGGTCTGGTGGTGGTGGAGACCAACGTGCCGGAGGAGTCCCTGCAATGGCTGTGCCAGCACTGCACGGCCCCCATCCTGGCCGATCCGGTGTCCACCATCAAGGCGCCCCGTTTGAAGCCGGTGCTGGGCAAGCTGACGGCGCTGAAGCCCAACCGCATGGAGGCGGAGCTGCTCAGCGGCGTGAAGATCGAGACCGAGGCAGATGTGGAGCGGGCGGCGGACAGACTGCTGGCCACGGGGCTGCAGCAGGTGTACATCTCCATGGGCGGCGACGGCGTGTTCGCCAAGAACGCGGATGGCGAGACGGCCCGTGTTGCCTGTCCCCATGTGACGGTGGCCAACGCCACCGGCGGCGGCGACGCCATGGCGGCGGCGCTGGCGGCCTGCATTACCCGGGGCGATCCGCTGCGTGAGTGCGCGCGGCAGGCGGTGGGCGCGGGTGCCCTGGCCTGCACCTCGGAGGAGACCATTCATTCCGGCATGAGCTGGGAAAACATCAACTATATACTCAATAAGGAGGAACTTTGATATGAATCGTTATCTGGATATTGCCCCTGAGGTACAGGAGGCCCTGAAGAATGGCAAGCCCGTGGTGGCGCTGGAGAGCACCATCATCAGCCACGGCATGCCCTATCCCCAGAATGTGGAGACGGCCCTGAACGTGGAGAAGATCATCCGTGAAAACGGCGCGGTGCCCGCCACCATCGCCATCATCGGCGGTCGGCTGAAGGCCGGATTGACCCCCGAGGAGATCGACTATCTGGGCAAGACCGGCGCCGGCGTCACCAAGGCCAGCCGCCGCGATCTGCCTATTCTGGTGGCGGAGGGCCGCGATGGCGCCACCACCGTGACCACCACCATGATGATCGCCGCCA
>USAT01000088.1 GCA_900552725.1 uncultured Eubacteriales bacterium
GGTTGGCAGCGCCGAACAGAGCCCAGATCTTGGCGTAACCGGTCAGGCCCAGGGCCACGCCGGCCACCACGGTGATACCGGTAGCCACATAGGGGTTGGTGATAACGCGCTTCCAGCCGGTCAGATCCTCGCGGGTCTTGCCGGGCTCGACAAAGAACTCAGCGAACATATAGCGGGCCAGACGGGTGGCGGTATCCACGGAGGTCAGGCAGAAGGCGGACACGGCCAGGATCAGCATGGAGTACACCACGTTGTAGCAGCCGGAGCCGAACACCTTGGAGAACATGGAGGCCAGACCGGTGGCAAACACGACGGTAGGCGTCGTGGTGGTGCCGTCAGCATACTGGTTCCAGATGTAACCAACAGCGCAGACGGAGATCAGAGCCAGAGCGCACTCGATCAGCATACCGCCATAGGCGATGGGCTTGGCGTCCTTCTCCTGATCCAGCTGCTTGGACGTGGTACCGGAGCCCACCAGGGAGTGGAAGCCGGACACAGCGCCGCAGGCGATGGTCACGAACAGAGCGGGGAACAGATAGCCCAGAGAGGTGCCGGAGGGAGCCAGCGTATCATAGAAGCCCAGGAATGCGGGCATCTCAACGGTGGGATGTGCGCCGATGATACCCACGACAGCCAGGACCATCATGCCGTACAGCAGGAAGGAGCTCAGGTAGTCACGGGGCTGCAGCAGGATCCACACGGGGGTAACGGAAGCAACGCCGATGTACAGACCGACAATGATCATCCACACGGTGTAGCTCAGGTAGATGGGGTGCCAGTTCAGGCCGATGATCATGCAGACCACGATGCCGATGACGCCGATGACGGTAGCCACGCCCAGAGGCGCGTTGCGGCGATAGACAAAGAAGCCGAACAGGATGGCCATCAGGATGAACATGATGGAGATGATGGCGGTGGAGGCGTTGGCCGCGGAAGCGGCATAGTCGATCGCGCCCTCAGCGGTGTAGGTCGCCTTGAAGGTGTTGGCCACGATGGAAGCGAAGGCAGCCACAACAAGGATCAGGGTCAGGTAAGCGAACACGATGAATAGCTTCTTGGCCTTGGCGCCGATGGCATCACCGATGACCTCACCGATGGACTCGCCCTTGTGGCGGATGGAAGCGAACAGAGAACCGAAGTCATGCACGCCGCCGAAGAAGATACCGCCGATCAGGACCCACAGCATCACGGGGACCCAGCCGAACACAGCCGCCTGAATGGGGCCGTTGATGGGGCCGGCGCCGGCGATGGAGGAGAAGTGATGGCCCATCAGCACAGGAGCCTTGGCAGGGCAGTAGTCCTTGCCGTCTTCCATGGTATGAGCGGGAGTAGGACGGGAGTTATCGACGCCCCACTTCTTGGCCAGCCAGCCGCCGTAGAAGATATAGCCTACGACCAGAACTGCGCAGCCGATGATAAGGAACAAAGCAGCATTCATAAAGCTCTCTCCTTTCTGAACAAGATTTTCTTTTGCTTATGAAACAGGCCCTGCTTGAAGACCTGCGCTGCACTGTGTCCGCTGGCGTTGCTGCTGACCTTTTCCTCCGGCAGCTCCACCATCGCGGTGTGGAAATCCATCCAGCCCCAATAGGACATGCGGAAGCTCTTATAGAGCCTGCAGCGCTTCAGCGCCTTGCGGGCGTCGTCGTCGCAGCTGTCGCACAGGAACAGGGCCGTGATGTAGGTGTACATGTGGTTGGGGCCGGGATTGATGCGGGCCATGCCCTCCTCATAGGCCTTCTTTTCACATGCCTCATAGATCTCGCGGGTCAGATGGGGGACGCTGAACAGGTAAACATATTCAAAGCTGTTAGCTTCCCAGAGCTTTGCTTTTTTGGACAGCACATATTTGGAGGATTCTGCATAAAAATCCATTTGCGCCGCCAGAGGCTGCTCGTGCTCTTCACACACGCGAACGTCAAAATCGCCGCTGTAGATATTGCACAGACGCTGTACTGCTTCTTCCCGTGTCATGGTTCCACCGTCCTTTCCTTGAATACAGCCATCACATTTCCGTATGCTTTCACGGTTTTAAGCGCGAAAGGCGCTGTGAGGAAAAAGTCGCATTTTTCCTCTCCGGAAACGTTATCACTGCTTGAAAAATCACAGTCCATACTATACGCCAGTTGTTTTTGAATTTCAAGAGGGCAAAATTAACAAGAATTTAACGGAAAGTTCATGTAAATTTTCTGTTAAGACTATATTGAAAATGTTAAGAAGCTGTGATATCATGTACATGTGACATCGCCTATGGTAAAGGCAGGCAGAACGCACCGTGAAACGTCCTTCACGGTGCGTTTTTATACAGTGTGTCGCAAAACACAGTTGGGAAAAACAGAAAAGGCAGATATCACAGAAGCGTCTGTGATATCTGCCTTTTTATCAGCTTATGGTAAACAGATCCCACGGGTAGGTATCCGGCGGGGGACAGGTCACGTCCACGGCCTTTTTGGTGACGGGATGGGTGAAGGCCAGATGATATGACCACAGGGCGGCGGAGCAGTCCGCCTTGCTGCCGTAGCGGATGTCCCCCAGCAGGGGAAGCCCCCGGTGGGAGAACTGCACCCGGATCTGATGGGTGCGGCCGGTGTGGAGCCGTACCTTCACCAGCGTCAGCTCGTCGGTCTTGGCCAGCACCGTGTAGTCCAGCGTGGCCTCACGGACACCCTTGCGCATCCGCTGCACCACATAGCTCTTGTTGTGCTGCGCGTCCCGGAACAGCAGATCGGTGAGCGTGTCGGCGTCCTTCTCCGGATGGCCACGGAGAACGGCCAGATACTCCTTGGTGATCTCGTGGGCGGCCACGGCGGCGGTGAGCTTGCCGGTGATCTCCCTGCGGCGGGAGAACACCATCACGCCGCCGGTGACGCGATCCAGCCGGTGTACGGTGGCGATGTAGTCATTTTCCCCCAGACTGCGGTAGTGCTCTCGCAGCAGGGCGGGCATGCAGGCGGCCTTGGGATCGTCCTCGGACAGTACGCCCACGGGCTTGACGGCCACCACCAGATAGCGATCCTGATAGAGAATGGTCATAGGCATCAGAACCGGCGGCCCCGGTAGCTGCGGTGCCGCATCCGCTTGCTGCGGCCCCTGCCGTAACGGCGGCGGCGCATGAAGGTCTTGCCGAACAGCAGCACCAGCACCACCAAAATCACCAGCACCACCAGCAGGATCTTGACGACGGTGCGGGAGAAGAACTCCTTCAGGGCGTGCTTTACCACCAGAAAGCGGCTGGCGCTGACGTCGGCCACCGCCAGCAGAGGCACGGTGGCGTAATCCACGCCGCCGTAGCTGAGGGTGATGGTGCCCAGCTCCTGTCCGGCGGTGATGGGAGCGTCCACCACGTCGGCGGTCAGGGTGACGGTGCGCTGGAGGGACTCCGGCTCCAGATCGCTGGGCAGCACCGCCTCGGCGGTGTAGGCCGGGTGGACGGCGATGCTGGCTACCTCCTTACTGAGGGCCACCGGCACCTCTTGGATCATCTCGTCCTCAGTCAGCACGGTCTTGGTGACGAAGTTGTTGAAGCCCCAGTCAAACAAGCGGCTGGTCTCGGTAAAGCTGCCCACCTTGGTGTCGCCGGTCTCGGTCTGCATCAGCTTGGCGCCCAGCACCACGGAGATCAACTGCCGGTCCGTCCGGACGGCGGAGGACACCAGACAGTAGCCCGCCGAGTCGGTGGAGCCGGTCTTGATGCCCTGGGCGCCGCTGTACAGATATCCGGTGGCCCGCCAGTTGGAGATCAGATAGTTGGTGCTGTGCAGCTCACGGGCCTCGCTCTTGTTGGTGGCGGGCACGTCATAGGCCTTGGTGTTGACGATGTTCATGAACTGGTCGTACTTCATGGCCTCTCTGGTGAAGAGATAGATATCCCACGCGGTGGTATAGTGCTCGTTATCCGGCAGGCCGGAGGTGTTGACGAAATGGGTATTCTCGCACCCAAGCTCCTGAGCCCGCTGGTTCATCTGGGCCACAAAGTTGGCGACGCTGCCGCTGACAGCCTCGGCCAGGATGTTGCCCACCTCGTTGGCGGATACCACCAGCAGGCAGTAGAGGAGCTGCTCCACCGTCAGCGTCTCGCCGGCCACGATGTCGGCGGTGCTGGCGTCATCCGGCAGGCCCGCCACGCTGTTGGCGCTGGCGGTGATGGGGGTGTCCATCCGCAGCTCGCCCCGGTCGATGGCCTCGAACACCAGCAGGGCCGTCATCACCTTGGTGATGCTGGCGGGATACTGCTTGGTGTGGGCGTCCTGATCCAGCAGCACGGTGCCGGTGGCGCCGTCCACCAGCAGGGCGGCGCGGGCTTCGATCTGGATATCCTCCACGGCGTAGGCGGTGACGGGCAGAAGCTGGGTCACCAGCAGGGCCAGCAGCAAAAAAACGGTGCAGAAACGGCGGAATTTCATAATGACATTTTCTCCATATGTGCTATAATGTTGGTACCGAATGTATGTCAGGACATGGGTCGCCGGGCGGCCCATGGGCAGTGTTCAACTCATTATTATAAACGACATGGCCCCTCCCGTCAACGGGGAGCGGTTTGCCAAATGTAAACATTTTTCAGGAGGTGACGCCATGAAGATACTTGTGGTGGACGACGAAAAGCTGTTGGTGAAGGGGATCACCTTCAATCTGGAGAACGAGGGCTATCAGGTCACCGCCGCCTATGATGGCGAAGCCGCCGTGGAGCTGGCGAAAAAGGAGGATTTCGACCTGATCATCCTGGATCTGATGATGCCGGTGCTGTCGGGTACCGAGGCGTGCATGAAGATCCGCGAGTTCTCCGATGTGCCCATCATCATGCTGACGGCCCGCAGCGAGGATGCGGACAAGCTGATGGGCTTTGCCTGCGGCGCTGACGACTATGTGACAAAGCCCTTCAATATCCTGGAGCTGAAGGCCCGGATCCGGGCGCTTCTGAAGCGCAGCGCCGGTCGCTCGGACGCGGTGCGCACCATGCTGACGGTGGGGGATCTGAGCCTGGACACCCAGCAGCGGGTGGCCATCCGGGACGGAAAGACCATCGACCTGACCGCCAAGGAGTACGACCTGCTGGAGCTGCTGATGAAGAATCCCCGGCGGGTGTACAGCCGGGAGAGTCTGATGGATCTGGTGTGGGGCTATTCCTACGCCGGGGATTACCGCACGGTGGACGTCCATGTGCGCCGCCTGCGGGAGAAGCTGGAGCGGGTTCCGGCGGAACCGGCCTATATCATGACCAAGTGGGGAGTGGGTTACTATTTTCAGGGGGAAAACCAGCCTACAATTTAAGTTTGGCGTCAGCTATATCCTGGTGATCGCCGCGGTGCTGGTGCTGCTGAACACCTATCCGCTGCTGCAGTCCCAGACCATGGTGTTCCAGTCCAAGGAGACATCCATGAAGAGCTCCGTAAAGCTGATCGAGGCGTCGCTGAGCGGCCTGAAGCAGCTGGACGAGGAGAATGTGTCCAAGGCGCTGAGCTCCATGCGGGACACCGGCGTTTCCCGCATCCTGGTGACGGATACGGCGGGCCGCATCCTGTACGACACCCGCGAGGCAAACGGCGCGGTGGGTCTGTACGCCTTCTATACGGAGATCGTCCAGGCCCTGAAGGGCTATGATGCCTTTTACTGCAACTACGATTCCACGGCGTTCCTCAGCCGCATGGCCTCGCCGGTGGTGTATCACAACCAGATCGTGGGCGCGGTGTATACCTATGAATACGACACCAAGCAGGCGGATATTCTGAAGAGCTTCCAGTCCAACCTGATGAAGATCTCGGCGGTGATCGCCCTGGGCGTCATCGGTCTGTCCATCCTGCTGAGCCGGGTGCTGACGGCCCAGATCACCGACCTGCTGTCGGCCATCCGCAAGGTGCGGGAGGGCGCGTACAGCCACCGTGCCGCCGTGACGGGCAGCGACGAGATCAGCCAGATCGCGGCGGAGTTCAACAGCCTGACGGATCGCCTGCAGACCACCGAGGACGCCCGGCGGCGGTTCGTGTCCGATGCCAGCCATGAGCTGAAAACGCCTCTGGCGGGCATCCGGCTGCTGACGGACTCCATTCTGCAGACCGGTGACATGGACGCGGACACCACCCGCGAGTTCGTGGGCGACATCGGGCGGGAGGCGGAGCGCCTGACCCGCATTACGGAGAATCTGCTGCGGCTGACCCGGCTGGACAGCGGCGCGGTGCCGCCGGTGGTGCCGGTGGCGGTGGCCCCGGTGCTGGAGCGGGTGGCCCGGATGCTGGCGGTGCTGGCACGGGAGAAGAACGTGACGCTGACCTACGAGGCGGCGGAGGACGCGGTGGCCCTGGCCACCGAGGACGATGTCCACCAGATCCTTTATAACCTGATGGACAACGGCATCAAATATTCCGGCACCGACGGCTTCGTCCACGCCGCCGCAGCGGTGGAGGGCGACTGGGTGGTGCTGACGGTGGAGGACAATGGCATCGGCATCCCGGAGGAGGATCTGCCCCATATCTTCGAGCGGTTCTACCGGGTGGACAAGATGCGCTCCCGCGCCATCGGCGGCACGGGCCTGGGCCTGTCCATCGTGAAGGACACGGTGGAAAACCGGGGCGGCCGGATCAACGCCGGGCCGCGGCAGGGCGGCAGCGGCACGGTGTTCACCGTGTATCTGCCCCGCGCAGAGGAAGGCGGTGAGGACGCGTGAGAGGAAAGCTTTCGTGTCTCGCGGCACTGGCCCTGGCGCTGTGCCTGCTGGCGGGCTGCACCGCCGGTACCGTGAGCGGCAGGGACGGCCTGCGGCTGTACTACGCCGTGCCGCTGGATACCCATCCCGGCGGCGACGCCATTGACCATGTGACGGTGGACTGGAACAGCCTGCCGGAGGGTGACAAGACGGCCCGGGTGGCGGCGGTGCTGTCGCTGCTGATGGGCGAGTGCCACGAAAAGGGCTTCCAGAGCCCCATCCCCGCCGGAACCACGCTGCGCTCGGCGGAGGTGAAGGGCAGCACCGCGTGGGTGGACTTCGCCGGAAGCTACGGCCAACTCAGCGGCATGGATCTGACCATCGCCGACTACTGCGTGGCGCTGTCCTTGACGCAGCTGGACGGCGTGTACGCGGTGCGCATCACCGTCAACGGCCAGGAGCTGGCCTATCGGGACAGCAACCTGTTCCTGGCCAGCGACGTGCTGCTGACCTCTATGGATGACGTGGTGCGGATGCTGACGGCCCAGCTCTACTTTCCGGACGGCGAGGGCACGCTGGTGCCGGAGGAGCGGCTGCTGACCCAGTACGAGGGCCAGTCGGCGGCGGACGTGGTGCTGGCCGCCCTGGCGGACGGTCCCACGGAGGACAGCCTGCTGCCGCTGATCCCGGAGAACGTGGAGGGCATCACCGCCCGTGTGGAGGGCGGCGTGTGCCAGTTGAACCTGCCGTCCGAGGTGATCGCGGCCATGGGCACGGACGCCGCCGGAGAGATGGAGCAGGGCATCGCCGCCTCGCTGCTGTCTCTGGAGGGCGTGTCCGCCGTGCAGATCTACACCGACGGCGTGTATGTGGATGTATATGAATAAGAAAGAGGCTCTGACCATCGGTCAGAGCCTCTCAGTCTGTCAAAAAACTATGCAAACGCCCCTGCTTCTGCTATTATAGAGGAA
>USAT01000089.1 GCA_900552725.1 uncultured Eubacteriales bacterium
GCCTGCCGCGTCTCGCCGTAGCGGCGGTTCACGTCGCCCCGGCCGTACTTGCCGTCCCCCAGCAGGGGACAGCCCATGTGGGCGAAAGTGGCGCGGATCTGGTGGGTGCGGCCGGTCTCCAGCCCCACCTCCACCAGGGCCAGCTCGCCCCGGCACTCCAGCGTCTCGTAGGTGGTGACGGCGGTCTTGCCGCCGGGGACGGGCTTTTTGCGGACGGAGACCTCTTTTTTCTTCTCGTCCTTCACCAGAAAGACCTCCACCCGGCCCTTGGGCGGCTGGGGCGCGCCCACCGTGACGCAGAGATAGCGCTTGTCCATCTCCCGGTCACGGATCTTTTCGTTGATGATCCGCAGCGTCTCGGCGTTCTTGGCGGCGATGACGATGCCGCCGGTGTTGCGGTCGATGCGGTTGCACAGGGCGGGGGTGAAGGCGTTCTCCCACTTGGGGTTCCACTCCCGCTTCTGATAGAGGTACGCCTGGATGTGGTTGATGAGGGTGTTGACCTTCTCCGTCTCATCGGCGTGGACCACCAGCCCCGGCCGCTTGTCCAGCAGCATCAGGTTCTCGTCCTCATACACGATGGTGAGGCTGGGCTTGAAGAGGGTCAGGAACATGTTGTCCTCGCGGGGCTTGTCAAAGAACTCGTCGTTGATGTATAATTGCAGCACGTCGCCCTCCTGGAGCCGCTGGTCCCGCTGGGCCCGCGCGCCGTTGCACTTGATGCGCTTCAGGCGGATGTATTTCTGCAGCAGCGCCGGCGGCAGCAGCGGCAGAGATTTGGACACGAAGCGGTCAAGCCGCTGTCCGGCGTCGTTTTTTCCGATGGTCAGCTCCCGCATGGGCGCACCTCCCCAAAAGAATGGTCTGCCTTATTGTACCCAAGGGCGGGACAAATGTCAAAGGGAATCTGCGGCGGGGGAAAGGGCAGAAAAATATGGTGAAAAATTGCAAAAAAGGTTTGACAACCCTTGTTTTTCACGTTATAATACTATCCGTGTCATTGCGAGGTGTACTATGCTTTTGAATGTGAACAAGCTGCTGCATACGCCGGACGCCGCTCAGGATGTCCAGTTTACCATGGATCTGAGCGACTTGGAGTTCGGCGGCGGCTACCCCGTGTCCCAGCCCGTCACTGTGGAAGGCAGGCTTCGGAACAAGGCTGGCGTCCTGCTGTGTACGCTGGAGGCAAGTACGACGCTTCACTGCGTCTGTGACCGCTGCGCAAAGCCCTTCACCAAGGACAAGACCGTGACCTACCAGTGCGTGCTGGCCCAGGAGCGGCAGTCCGACGATGACGAGGATATCGTGCTGCTGGACAACGACGAGGTGGACTTGGGCGAAGTGGCTCGCACTGCGTTTATCCTTGAGATGGACACGAAAAACCTCTGCTCACCGGACTGCAAGGGCCTGTGCCCCGGCTGCGGCGTGGATCTGAATGTAGAGCCCTGCCGCTGTAAGAAGGCGGTCGACCCGCGTCTTGCCAAGCTGGCCCAGCTGTTGGAGGACCGGTAAGCGGAAGCTGAACTATTATACTACTGCTCACGGCAGTTAAAAGACCAAGGAGGTGTCAACATGGCAGTCCCTAAGGGAAAAGTATCGAAGCAAAGACGCAATAAGAGACGCAGCTCCGTTTGGAAGCTGGCGACTCCCGGTCTGGTGGCATGCCCCAAGTGTGGTGCGCTGCATCTGCCTCACAGAATGTGCCCGGAATGCGGTACCTACAATGGCCGTCAGGTCAAGGAGATCAAGTCCGTGGCCGCTGGCAAGTAAGTCATCGACGTGTGTCCTTGTTAGGAGGGAAGAGCTTTCTTCCCTCCTTACTTTTTTCCCTCCCTTCCAAAAATTCATGATATCCATCAAAATCATGCGTTTTACTTTTGACATGAGCCGCGGTATACTGCCAAAAGACGGTACAAAATTTGCTTTTTATCTTGCGTTACAGGGAGAAAATGGCTATAATATTATGGTTATCATGCCACTTTATGCCGTTTTACAGGAGAGAGCGCCGTTATGAGTACCGTCATCACTTCCATCGACCCCCATTCCCCGGCGGAGAGAGCCGGGATCACCGTGGGGGAGCAGCTTCTGGAGATCAACGGCCACCACATCGTGGACGTGCTGGACTACCGGTTCTATGGCTACGATCCGGTGGCGGTGCTGCGGCTTGCAAAGGACGGGCAGGAGCGGACGGTCACCGTCCGCAAGGAGGAGGGCCGCGACCTGGGCCTGAACTTTCCCACCTATCTGATGGACGAGATGCACCAGTGCGCCAACCACTGCCTGTTCTGCTTTGTGGATCAGATGCCGCCCCACATGCGGCCGTCCCTGTACATCAAGGACGACGACGAGCGGCTCAGCTTCCTGCTGGGCAACTACACCACCCTGACCAACCTCAGTGAGCGGGAGGCCCAGCGGATCATCGACCTGCACATCAGCCCCATCAACGTGTCCGTCCACGCCACCGACCCCCAGCTCCATTGCACGCTGCTGGGCAACAAGGGGGCGGAGCGGTCGCTGGAATACATCCGGCGCTTCTGCCAGGCGGGCATCGTCATGAACGGCCAGATCGTGGTGTGCCCCGGCTGGAACGACGGCGACCAGCTGCGCCGCACCCTGCGGGATCTGACAGAGTGGCAGTTTTCCAGCTGCTCCCTGGTGCCGGTGGGCATTACCAAATACCGCCAGGGCCTTGCCAGGCTCCGGCCGGTGGAAAAGGACTGTGCCCGCGAGATCATCACCATCGCCGAGGAATTCGGACAGGAGAATCTGCGGCGCTACGGCACCCGGCGGTTCTTCTGTGCCGACGAGCTGTTTCTGCGGGCGGGACTGCCCCTGCCGGAGGAGGACTATTACGAGGGCTATCGCCAGATCGAGAACGGCGTGGGCATGCTGCGTTCGCTGGAGCAGGAGTTCCTTTCCGCCATGAAGCTGGAGGAGCCGGACGCCGCCCCCAGCCCCTTCACCATCGCCACCGGCGTGGCCGCCGCGCCCTTCATGCAGACGCTGGTGGACCGGGCGAAGGCCTACTTCCCCCATCTGGACGGGGAGGTGATCGCCGTGAAAAACGATTTCTTCGGCCACACCATCGACGTGACCGGCCTTCTGACGGGGCAGGACATCTCCCGGCAGCTGCAGGGCCGTGTGGCCGGGCGGCGTGTGCTGCTGACGGTGCACATGCTGCGCCACGGCGAGACGGTATTTCTGGATGATTACACGGTGGACAGGCTGTCCCAGGAGCTGGGCAGCCCCGTCCGGATCGTGGACGACGACGGCGGCGCCCTGCTGGACGCCATGCTGGACACCGCTGTCTGATATGAGGAGGGATAGACTATGGCAAAACCTTTGATCGCCATCGTGGGCCGCCCCAACGTGGGCAAGTCCATGCTGTTCAATAAGCTGATCGGCAAGCGCCTGAGCATCGTGGAGGACACCCCCGGCGTCACCCGCGACCGCATTTACGGCGAAAGCGAGTGGCTGGGCCACAAGTTCCGTCTGGTGGACACCGGCGGCATCGAGCCCAGCACCGACAACCAGATCCTGTCTTTCATGCGGGAGCAGGCCCAGATCGCCATCGACAACGCCACGGTGATCGTGTTCGTCACCGACATCAAGACCGGCATGACCGCCGCCGACCAGGAGGTGGCCGGGATGCTGCAGCGCAGCAAGAAGCCCATTGTGCTGGCCGTCAACAAGATGGACGCCACCGGCACGGTGGATCCGGATTTCTATGAGTTCTACAACCTGGGCCTGGGCGACCCCATCGCCGTGTCCGCCGTTCACGGCCACGGCACCGGCGACCTGCTGGACGAGTGCCTGAAGTACTTCCCGCCTGAGGAGGACGAGGACGACGAGTCCGACGTGATCCAGGTGGCCATCATCGGCAAGCCCAACGTGGGCAAGTCCAGCCTGACCAACCGCATCCTGGGTGAACAGCGGGTCATCGTCAGCAACGTGGCGGGCACCACCCGGGACGCCATCGACAGCTATTTCGAGAACGCCCAGGGCAAGTACAACTTCATCGACACCGCCGGTATGCGGAAAAAGTCCAGGGTGGACGACAATATCGAGAAGTACAGCGTCCTGCGGGCCACCATGGCCATCGAGCGCAGCGACGTGTGCCTCATCATGATCGACGCCAACGACGGCGTTACCGAGCAGGACACCAAGGTGGCCGGTCTGGCCCATGAGGCGGGCAAGGCCTGCATCATCGTGGTGAACAAGTGGGACGCCGTGGAGAAGGATGACAAGACCATGGACCGCATGCGGGAGGATATCCGCCGGGATCTCAGCTTCATGACCTACGCGCCCATCGTGTTCATCTCCGCCCTGACGGGCCAGCGGGTGAACCGGCTCTTCGAGCTGATCAACTACGTCAACGACCAGGCCTCCATGCGCATCACCACCGGCATGCTGAACAGCGTCCTGGCCGATGCCCAGACCCGCGTGCAGCCGCCCACGGACAAGGGCCGCCGCCTGAAGATCTACTACATGACCCAGGTGGGCATCAAGCCGCCCCACTTCGTGGTGTTCTGCAACGACAAGAAGCTGTTTCACTTCTCCTATCGCCGGTATCTGGAGAACCAGATCCGCAGCGTGTTCGGTCTGGAGGGCACCCCCGTCATCATGACCATCCGCCAGAAGGGGGAGGACGACAACGCATGAGCCGCATCATTTTCACCGTATTCTGCGTGGCGCTGACGCTGCTGGTGTCGTATCTGCTGGGCTGCTTCAACGGCGCGGTGGTCATCTCCCACTTCATCATCAAGGATGACGTCCGCTCCCACGGCAGCGGCAACGCGGGCCTGACCAACTTCTACCGCACCTACGGCGCCAAGTACGCCCTGGGCGTCATCGCCCTGGACATGGGCAAGACCGTGGTGGCGGGCCTCATCGGCGGGTACCTGTTCTACTTCCTGCGGCAGGACTGGACGCTGGGCCTGCTGCTGGCGGGCGTGGGCTGCGAGCTGGGCCATATGTTCCCCGCCTTCTATGGCTTCAAGGGCGGCAAGGGCATCCTGTGCGGCGGCACGCTGGCCTGGATGCTGGGCTGGAAGGTGGGCCTTGTGGCATGGGGCCTGTTCGCGGCGCTGTGGCTGCTGAGCAAGTATGTGTCCCTGGGCTCCATCTTCGCCGGTGTCAGCCTGACGGTGTCCGTGTTTTTGTTCTACGGACACAACCTGCTGTATACGGCCCTGGCCTTCGTCATTTCCGTGCTGGTGGTGTGGTGCCACCGGGAGAATATCAACCGCCTGCTCCACGGCACAGAGCGGAAGTTCAAATGGCATTCCGGCCCGCCGAAGGAGTAAGGACAAGAAGAAGTACCGAAAACGGTTTGTAGGGGGCGGCGTCCTCGACGCCCCGTCGTTTACCAGGAATACCATCGTAATTTGCGCGGGCCGTCGAGGACGCCGGCCCCTACGACCCCATATTTCCCCATACAGAAAGGAAAGCTTCCCATGAAACACAACCAAGTACGCCAGGTGCTGTTCCCCATTCTGGCGGCCCTGATCTGGGGTACCGCCTTTGTGGCCCAGGATCTGTGCGCCGACGCCATCGATACCTTTACCTTCAACGCCATCCGCTCCTATATCGCGGTGGCGGCGCTGCTGGTGCTGATCGTCATTTTTGACGCCGTCAACAAGGACAAGCCCAGCCTGACCGCCATCCAGCGGAAGGCTGCCAACCGCCAGATGTGGTTCGGCGGCATCTGCTGCGGTACGGCGCTGGCGGTGGCCTCCAACTTCCAGCAGGCGGGTCTTGCCGCCGGTACCGACGCCGGTAAGGCGGGCTTCATCACCGCCCTGTATGTGGTGCTGGTGCCGGTGTTCGGCCTGTTCTTCAAGCGGAAGGTGAATCTGTCCACCTGGATCGCCGTGGTGTGCAGCGTGGTGGCGCTGTACCTGCTGTGCATCAAGGGCGACTTCTCTCTGGCGCCGGGCGACCTGCTGGTGCTGGTGTGCGCCGTGTGCTTCGCCATCCACATTCTGGTGATCGACCACTTCACCGCCACGGTGGACGGCCTCAAGCTCAGCTGCGTGCAGTTCTTCGTGGCGGCGGTGTGGGCCACCATCGCCAAGGTGGTGTGCGTGATCCTGGGCATGAACGGCACCGGCGACGTGTCGGCGGCCACCTCCATCTTCGCCGCACCTGACTGGAACGCCATTCTGGCCTGCGCCCTGCCCATCCTGTATGTGGGCATCTTCTCCTCCGGCGTGGGCTATACGCTGCAGATCCTAGCCCAGAAGGACTCCAACCCCACGGTGGTCACCATCCTGCTGAGCCTGGAGAGCGTGTTCGCCGTCATCGCGGGCGCCATCATCCTGCACCAGCAGATGAGCGTGCGGGAGTACATCGGCTGCGTCATCATGTTCATCGCCGTGATCCTGGCCCAGATCCAGTTCCCGGAAAAGCAAAAAGCGTAATGAACATCGCCTATGAGCCGTCCCTTCGGGGACGGCTCATTTTTCTTCTAATTGCCTATTGACAAGGTGGGTAAATCGTGTTATTATCCAATTAACCTATAAAACAAGTGGGCAAAAGCCCGCAAGAGTGATAGAGTATACGAGGAGGAACGCTATGCAGATCTATGCAGATAACGCGGCCACCACCAAAATGAGCCGCACAGCCATCGACGCGATGCTGCCCTATATGGAGACCTATTTCGGAAATCCCTCCAGCCTGCACACCATTGGCCAGCAGGCGGCGGAAGCCCTGCAGAAGGCCCGGGAGACCGTGGCGGAGTGCCTGGGCTGCCAGCCCCGGGAGATCACCTTTACCTCCGGCGGCAGCGAGGCCGACAACCAGGCCCTTGTCTCCGCCGCCCGCATCGGCGAGCGGAAGGGCAAGAAGCACATCATCTCCACCGCCTTCGAGCATCATGCCATCCTGCACACCCTGAAGAAGCTGGAGAAGGAGGGCTTCGAGGTACAGCTGCTGGACGTGGGCCCCACCGGCACCATCACCGCCCAGCAGGTGGCTGACGCCATCCGGGAGGACACCTGCCTGGTGACCATCATGTACGCCAACAACGAGATCGGCTCCATCATGCCCATCCCGGAGATCGGCGCCGTGTGCAAGGAGAAGGGCGTACTGTTCCACACCGATGCCGTCCAGGCGGCGGGCCACCTGCACATTGACGTGAAGGCCCAGAACATCGACATGCTGTCCCTGTCCGCCCACAAGTTCCACGGTCCCAAGGGCGTGGGCCTGCTGTACGCCCGTCAGGGCATCCCTCTGACCAACATCATCGAGGGCGGCGCCCAGGAGCGTGGCAAGCGTGCCGGTACCGAGAACATCCCCGGCATCGTGTCCATGGCCGCCGCACTGAAGGAGGCCTGCGACCACATCGACGAGAACGCCGCCAAGGTGTCCGCCCTGCGGGACAAGCTGATCGCGGGCCTGTCCAGGATCCCCCACTCCGCCGTCAACGGCGATCTGGCGCACCGGCTGCCCGGCAACGTGAACTTCTGCTTTGAGGGCATCGAGGGCGAGAGCCTGCTGC
>USAT01000090.1 GCA_900552725.1 uncultured Eubacteriales bacterium
TCGAAAACGGCATCGACATCATCCGCATTTTCGACGCGCTGAACGACGTGCGCAATCTGGAGCAGGCCATCAAGTCCACCAAGAAGTACGGCGGACAGGTGGAGGCCACCCTCAGCTACACCATGTCTCCCATCCACAACGAGGCCTACTTTGTGAAGCTGGCCCGTGAGCTGGAGGACATGGGCGCGGACATGATCTGCATCAAGGACATGGCCAACCTGCTGCTGCCCATGGACGCCTACTCTCTGGTGAAGGCGCTGAAGGAGACGGTGAAGGTTCCCATCCATCTGCACACCCACAACACCTCCGGCACCGGCGATATGACGCTGCTGATGGCGGCCTATGCCGGTGTGGATATCGTGGACACTGCCCTATCCCCCATGGCCAACGGCACCAGCCAGCCCGCCACCGAGTCTCTGGTGGCCACGCTGAAGGGCACCGTCCGTGACACGGGCCTTGACCTGGGCAAGATGTCCGACGCCGCCGTCCATTTCCGCAAGGTGGCGCAGCGTTTGCAGGATGCAGGTATTCTCGACCCCAAGGTGCTGCGTGTGGACACCAACACGCTGCTGTATCAGGTGCCGGGCGGTATGCTCAGCAACCTGATCTCCCAGCTGAAGCAGGCGGGCAAGGAGGACAAGTACTACGATGTGCTGGCGGAGATTCCCCGTGTCCGCAAGGACTTCGGCTATCCCCCGCTGGTGACGCCCTCCAGCCAGATCGTGGGCACCCAGGCCGTCATGAACATCATCATGGGCGAACGGTACAAGACCTTCCCCAAGGAGAGCCGCGCCATGCTGAAGGGCGAATACGGCAAACTGCCCGGCGAGGTCAACGAGGAGGTCCGCGCCAAGGCGGGCATCGCCCCCGAGGATGTGATCACCTGCCGTCCCGCCGACCTGCTGGCGCCGGAACTGGAGAAGTACCGCACCGAGTACAAGGACATCGCCAAGTCCGACGAGGATGTGCTGAGCCTTGCCCTGTTCCCCCAGGTGGCTCCCAAGTTTATCGAGAAGCGGGATCATCCCGCACCCGAAGCTGCCCCCGCGGCAGCGCCTGCCGCCCCGAAGCCCGCCGCCGACCCCAACGCCGTCCGCGAGCTCTACGTGGAGTGGAAGGGATAACATGACCGATACCCCTCATGAGGAAAAACCTCATGAGGGGTACTTTTTTATAAAGCGGTGAAATTCCACTTGCCGTGTTGGGAGCGGGCATGGTAGAATGAAAGCGATAAGACCCTTGGATTTTGTACGGAAGATACTCACCGACAAATCGGAAGTTATTCTATTGGGAGGTGTCAACCATATGAAATGTCCTTTTTGCAAAGAGGAAATGCGCGTTGGAAGAATTTCTCAAGACCGATATGCCCTGAAATGGGTTCCGGACGATCAGGATAGAGGATTATTGAACTTCACTCCACTTGTGAAAGGAATCAAACTGACGTCAATGAGCGATGGTTTGGCTGTGAAAGTATTCTATTGTGAAGCATGCCGGAAATTTATTATTGACCAGGATGATTTACGCTAATTATTAAATTTCAGTTTATCGGCAACACCGGATAACACCTCGAATTGGGAATTGCAGGAGCATTGATTAAAATGGGACTATTTGATCTTTTCAGGAAAAGCAAGGCAGAATTATCCGACGAGCAGGAAAAGTGGAATAAGATGTGGAACCTATGGGAAGAAAATCGTGCGGACACGCCCTATGCAGAATTGATGACCTATCAAAGTGAGATCAACAACGGCGGACATGACCAGTATTTCCTCAACGTTGAAAATACCGGCGATTTGCAGAAAGAAATGGCGGCTTTAGAAACTGTTCTATCGGAAAAGCTGCAAAAGAATCTGCGAGACGCATATCGCGCCTACCAGCAATTGACCGACAGCGAATCTGATGAGGACGCGGAAGCTATACTGGAGCAATGTGACGATATATTCTATCAAAATGAAGAGGAAATCAACTGCATCCTCAAAGAGTATGCAGCCAAAATGAAGCTGTAACTGCTGGGCATCCTCCCCACTTTCCTGATTGACTTTCCCTCCCCTATCTGCTATACTACATCCGTTGAGGGAGTAGTCGGCGCGGCTGCGCGCGGTATGCCAACATGCTGGCAAACGCCTGGTATACCTTAATTGATGAGACTCATACAGTCGGAAGGCCGTATGTGTCTCAGGTTAGCAAGTGCTTACATGAGCGGATACGAGTCGTATCCGCTCATTTTATATGTGTGAGGGAGTTACTATGGGATTTCTGGAACTGTTTTTGCTGGCGGTGGGACTGAGTATGGACGCCTTCGCCGTGTCGGTGTGCAAGGGCCTGGCCATGCAGAAGGTCACCTTCCGCAGCGCCGCCATCTGCGGCGTGTGGTTCGGCGGATTTCAGGCGCTGATGCCCTTCATCGGCTATCTGCTGGGCGCGGGCTTTGAAAAGTACATCAACGCCGTGGCGTCGTGGATCGCCTTCGTGCTGCTGGCGCTGATCGGCGGCAACATGATCCGTGAGGCACTCAGCAAAGATGAGGAAAACGCCTCCGCCGCGCTGGATGTCAAGACCATGTTCCTGATGGCGGTGGCCACCAGCATCGACGCGCTGGCCGTGGGCATCACCTTTGCCTGCGTGCCGGTGGAGATCATGGCCGCCAGCCAGTTGGTGAACACCGTCGTGGCCGTCTGTCTTATCGGCCTGACCACCTTCACCATCTCCTGTATCGGCGTCAAGGCCGGCAGCGTGTTCGGCGCCCGCTACAAGTCCAAGGCGGAGTTCGTGGGCGGCGCGATCCTGATCCTCATCGGCATCAAGATCCTGCTGGAGCATCTGGGCGTGCTGTAAAAAAGCTGAAAAAAACCAGGTATCCTGACGGATGCCTGGTTTTTTGATTGACCTGTTTCAGTCAACGATATCCACAGAAACTTTGGCGCCTGTACGCTGGGCGTAGGAGCGCACCACGGTGCGGATCTCCTTGGCGATGCGGCCCTGACGGCCGATCACCTTGCCCATATCCTCGGGGGCAACGCGCAGCTCCAGCGTCAGCTCGTCGCCGTTCTCGACCTCGGTCACGGTGACCTGGTCGGGATGCTGGACGAGGCTTCTGGCGATATAGAGCAGCAATTCCTTCATGGCTTGCCCTCGGCCTTACAGAACGTCGACCTTCTTCAGCAGGGCGCGGACGGTATCGGTGGGCTGAGCGCCGGTCTTGATCCACTCGCGGGCGCGGTCGGCGTCGATCTTGATCTCGGCGGGGTTCACACAGGGATTGTAAGTGCCGATCTCCTCGATGAAGCGGCCATCACGGGGATAGCGGCTGTCAGCGACGACCACGCGGTAGTAAGGAGCCTTCTTGGCGCCCATTCTTCTCAGTCTGATCTTAACCATGGTTTTTTCCTCCAAAATAAATTATTTGTTTGTCATGTATCATAAATGCCGGGGCACTTATTTCAGTCTCTTCTTGCGGCCGAAGCCCTTCATGCTGCTGCCGCCGCCCATCAGGCCGCTCAGTGCGCCCATGCCCCGCTTGCCGCGGGTCAGGGCCTTGGTCATCTGCTGCATGGCCTCAAAGCCCTTCAGCAGCCGGTTCACGTCCGACACCTGCTGGCCGCAGCCTGCCGCGATGCGGCGCTTGCGGCTGGCGTTGAGGATCTGGGGATTCTCACGCTCCTGCAAGGTCATGGACTGGATGATGGCCTTGGTACGGGCGAACTGCTTGGGGTCGATCTGGTCGGGGTCAAAGCCCTTGGCCATGTTGCCCGGCAGCATGCTGGCGATCTGGCTCAGGTCGCCCATGTTCTGCAACTGCTCCAGCTGATCCAGATAGTCGCTGAGGGTCAGGCGGTTCTTCCGCAGCTTCTCCTCCAGCTTCTTGGCCTGCTGCTCGTCATACTGCTGCTCGGCCTTTTCGATAAAGGACAGCATATCGCCCATGCCCAGGATACGGGAGGCCATGCGGTCGGGGTGGAACAGCTCGATCATGTCCAGCTTTTCGCCGGTGCCCACGAACTTGATGGGCTTTCCGGTGGTGGCCCGGATGGACAGGGCCGCGCCGCCGCGGGCGTCGCCGTCCAGCTTGGTCAGCATCACGCCGTCGATGCCCAGCGCGTCGTCAAAGGCCTTGGCCGCGTTCACCGCGTCCTGACCGGTCATGGCGTCCACCACAAGGAGTATCTCATTGGGATGAACGGCAGCCTTGACGGCCTTCAGCTCGTCCATCAGCGCCTCGTCGATATGCAGACGGCCGGCGGTGTCCAGAAAGACGATGTCGTGGCCGTGGTCAGCGGCGTACTTCACCGCCTCCTTGGCGATGGTCACCGGGTCGATCTGCCCCATCTCGAAGACGGGGATGTCCAGCTGCTTGCCCACCACCTGCAGCTGGTTGATGGCGGCGGGACGGTATACGTCGCAGGCCGCCAGCAGCGGGCGCTTGCCGAACTGGCGGCGCATCAGGCCCGCCAGCTTGGCGCCGTTGGTGGTTTTACCGGCGCCCTGCAGACCCACCATCATCACCACGGTGGGGCCGCGGTTGGCGGTGTTCAGCCGTGCGTTGGTGCTGCCCATCAGCTTCGTCAGTTCTTCGTTGACGATCTTGATGATCTGCTGGGCGGGGGTCAGGCTGTCCAGCACGTCGCTGCCCACGCAGCGCTCGGTGACCTGGGCCACGAAATCCTTGACCACCTTATAGCTGACGTCGGCCTCCAGCAGGGCGAGGCGCACCTCGCGCATACCGGTGCGGACATCGGCCTCGGTCAGGCGGCCCTTGCCCTTCAGACTTTTGAATACGGCGTTTAATTTTTCAGACAGTCCTTCAAATGCCATATTTACTCCTTTAATCCGGCGGTGTTCTCCATGATCTCCGTCGCCAGCGCCTCCAGCTGGGGGTTCTCATACTGGCGGTAGTTCAGCGTCTTGATCTGCTGGGCCGCCTCCTCGATGGCGGCGATCTTGGGCTGCATCTGCATGAAGCGGCGGATGAGGCCCGTTTTATCCTCGATCTCCTGCATGGACGCTTCGGCCCGGACGATCACGTCCCGCACGCCCTGCCGGGAAATACCGTAATTCTCGGCGATCTCGCCCAGGGACAGATCCTCGTTATAGTACAAATCGAAGAATTCCTTCTGCCGCTCTGTCAGGGTCTCGCCGTAAAAGTCGAACAGCATGGTCATGCGGTAGGTCTGGTTTTTCACGGATGGCTCCCCTTTCTGTAAAGCGTATCGCCTTTATGTAAAGTTTCGAGCCTTTACAACAGCAATTATGATACACGCTTTTAGGCAAAATGTCAAGGCGAAAATCGCCGGTCAGCCTGATTTTTTATCAGAAAAGGAGCGGTTTTCACCGCTCCTTTTCAAAACAGTCTCGCAGAGTTCACGCTGCGCACAGCGAACCGCAATCTTTTTTGGCAGAAAAATCGTAAGATTTTTCGCCAGCTCATTCCACGACCACGCCGCGCTTCTTGAACTCCTCCACCATCAGGTTGAGATCAGGCTCGATGTGGACGGGGGAACCGGCGGACTTGATGGCGTTGGCCACGTCCTTCAGGCCGTTGCCGGTGACCACGGACACCACGGTGGCGTCGTGGGGGATCAGGCCCTCCTCGCAGGCCTTCTTCAGGGCCGCCGCGCCGGTGACGCCCGCAGGCTCACCGAACACGCCGCCGGTGCGGCCCAGCAGACGCTGTGCCGCCAGGATCTCCTCGTCAGACACGTTGACGGCAATGCCGTTGGACTCGCGGATGGCAGCCAGGGCCTTGTCGGCGTTGCGGGGCACGCCCACGCTGATGGAGTCGGCGATGGTGTTCTCCTCCATGGGCTCCCAGGGCTTGTTCTCCTGGATGGCGCGGTTGATGGGATAGCAGCCCAGGGACTGGGCGGAGATCAGGCGGGGCAGCTTGTCGATGAAGCCGATGGCGTACAGATCCTTGAAGCCCTTCCACACACCGGCGATGGTGCAGCCGTCGCCCACGGAGATGGCCAGATAGTCGGGCATCTCCCAGTTGAGCTGCTCGGCGATCTCCAGCGCCACGGTCTTTTTACCCTCGCTGAGGTAGGGGTTGATGGCGGCGTTGCGGTTGTACCAGCCGTACTTCTCGATGGCGGCGGCGGACATCTTGAAGGTGTCCTCATAGTTGCCTTTGACGGAGATGACGTTGGCGCCGAAGATCATCAGCTGGGCCACCTTGCCCTGGGGCGCACGCTCCGGCACGAAGATGAAGGTCTTGATGCCCGCGGCGGCGGCGTTGCCGGCCAGAGAGCTGGCGGCGTTGCCGGTGGAGGAGCAGGCGATGGTCTTGGCGCCGGCCTCCATGGCCTTGGCCACGGCCATAGCGCTGGCGCGGTCCTTCAGGGAGGCGGTGGGGTTCTGGCCGTCGTCCTTCACCCACAGCTTCTTGATGCCCAGCATCTCCGCCAGCTTCGGCTCCTCGTACAGGGGGCTCCAGCCCACGCGCAGGGGCGTGTCGGGGGTGGTCTCCTCCACGGGCAGCAGCTCACGGTAGCGCCACATGGAGCGGTTGTCCCGCTTGGCCAGCTTTTCCTTGGTCAGCACGGACTTGATGTAGTCATAGTCGTAGACGATATCCAGAATACCGCCGCATTCGCAGTTGGTCAGGTCAGGCACGGCGTCATAGGTCTTGCCGCAGCGGACGCACTTGCCGTATTTCACGTTTTTCATGGTGGTGTTCTCCTTATTCAAAAAGAAATCAGGGCGGGGCGAAAGCCCCGCCCTGAGGCGTATCCTGTCATTTTTCTGACGGCATGCGCGTCAGAAAAATACGTTGACCCAAGCGCCCTGGGCGCGTTCACCAGTTCGCAAACTGGTGGTGGGGGATCTAAAGGGGGAGCCCGCTCCCCCTTTAGGAATTAAAGCGCCTTCAGCAGGCCGGTGGCCTCGTTGAACTCGTTGATCAGCTCGTCCAGATCCTTGGCCTGAGCGTGAACGGCATCCCAAGTACCCTTGGTGTCGTACCACTGGGCGTTCAGATCCTCGACGTTCATCTGCTGCTGCTCGACCCAGGTGTAGTACTTCAGGTTGTGGACGCGCTTGCGCTCGGCATAGGTCAGTTCCAGCATATTGTCGGTCTTCAGGCCCAGCATATGCAGGTTGTGATCCAGAGAAGCCTCGTGGGCGTTGTAAGCGCCGTGCATCTCGTTGAGCTCCTCGATGCGGCTGCCGTACATCACGGCGGAGTCGGTCAGGACGGTGGCGACCACATCGTTCTCGGTCAGTTCATAGTACTTGGCCATCTTGATGCAGCACAGCACGTTGGCGATACCGGAGATGCCCAGCCAGGTCATCTTCTCCACCTGCTCGTCGGACATGCCCAGTTCCTTCTTCATGTACTCCTGGCCCTCGTGGGTGTTGAACAGGCGCAGCAGACGCTGGCTGTCCTCATCGTCGATGGCGATGGCCATGTCGGTGTTCTTCACGTTGT
>USAT01000091.1 GCA_900552725.1 uncultured Eubacteriales bacterium
GCCATGGCGGGGATCTCGCCGCCTGTGACGACGAAATCGCCCAGCGACAGCTCCTCGTCCACGCACTCCTCCAGGAACCGCTCGTCCACGCCCTCATAGTGGCCGCAGACCAGGATCAGATGGTCGTATTTCTCCTTGATCTCCCGGGCCACCTGCTGGTCGAAGGTGCGGCCGCAGGGGGACATGTAGATGGTGTGTACCCGCTGGCCCGCTTCATCGCAGATGTGCTGCCAGCAGCGGTACAGGGGGTCGGCCTGCATCACCGCGCCCCGGCCGCCGCCGTAGGGATAGTCGTCCACCTGCATCTGCTTGTTGGTGGTATAGTCCCGGATCTGGTGGGTGGCGATGGTGATATAGCCCCGCTCCTGCGCCCGGCCGATGATGGACTGATCCATCATGGCGTGGATGGCGTCGGGGAACAGCGTCATAATGTCAATTCTCATCAACAGCCAGTCCTTTCATCATGTGTACCCGCACCACGCCCGCGTCGATGTCCACCGACGCGATGAACACCCCCGGCACGGCGGGGATCAGGTACTCCCGGCTGCCCTTCACCTCATAGACCTTGTGGGCGGGATAGTGCAGCACCCGCGTCAGCTTGCCGATCTCCTCGCCGGTGGCGTCGTCCAGCACGGCGCAGCCCTCCAGCTCCACGTCGAAGTACTCGCCCTCCGGCAGCGCCACGTCATCGGCGTAGATGGCCACCGTCTTGCCCTTCAGGGCCAGGGCGGCGTCCATGTCCTCCACCCCCGGCAGCGTCAGCAGCAGCACGGATTTGTGGACGCGGGAGGAGAGCACCTCCGTCTCCTTGCCGCCGATGCAGAACCGGTCGAACTCCGCCAGAAAGGCGGGGTCAAACCCCACGGGGTTCAGCTTCACCTCGCCCCGGATGCCGTGTGCGTTGACGATGGTGCCAACATTGATGCGTTCCTGTTTCATATGGTAAAACTCCTGAAATTGTGGTTTTGGGGTTATGTGGACGGGTTCGCCAAACCTTCGTAGGGGCCGGCGTCCTCGACGGCCCGCCGGTCTACCGAAAAACTATCATTATTTGTGCGGGGCGTCGAGGACGCCGCCCCCTACGGATTACATCCTGCCCATAGACTTTTCGTCAACAGCTCTCATATCGCCGGTTCCAGCCAGCCCAGGGAGAACTGCATCATCACCCGCAGCAAATAGTACAGCGCCAGCGCCGCGATGGAGAAGATCAGTCCCATCAGCGCCAGCACGCTCTGCCGCCGGTAGTACCGCACGCCCGCCACCACCATGGCCACCACGTCGGACACGATGGGCAGGATCAGCATGATGGTAGAGGGCACCATGGTGGCCCAGCTGTATCCCCCGATGATCAGCGACGCCAGCTCCGCCAGATCGTAGGCGAACACCGGCCAGATCAGGTTGATCACCCCGTGGATGAACGAGCGCAGATCGCTCCAGTCCTGCTTCATGGCCGGGTCTCCTGGCGGCGGATCTCCTCCACCCGGTCGATGCAGAAGTAGTCCCGGCGCTTGGCCTGCACCCGGCCCGTCACATAGATGAAGTCGCCCTTCTTCAGCCGGGGCAGCAGCCCGTCGGGATCGTCAAACCCCGCCAGGTCGATCTCCAGGCCGAAGGCGGTGTCCAGCATGCCGTCCTCGTTGATCCGCCAGTAGGGGAACCACAGGGACACGCTTCGGTCGGCGTACTTGCCCTGCTGGCCCTTCACATATTCCGCGGCCACCTGCTCGAAGCTCATGGGCACCACCTCGCCGTCGGGCATGTGGAAGTACATGCCGCCGTACAGGCGGCGCAGCCGCTTGGTGCGCTGGGTGGTGTGGGCCGCCACGAAGGCCAGCATCAGCACCATGAACACCACGCCATACTTTCCCTGTCCCATCACCAGACACACAATGGCCATGATGACGCCGGTGACAAGGATCACCTTATTGGCTAAGTCCTGGTTGTTCCAGGCACGTTTGATCTGCTGCATACGGTCACCTCAATATTTTGTATGAATCGCTCAACTGATTGTACCACACGGCGGGAAAAACGTCAAATTGGGGCTTGCATTTGGCGGCATATCTGGTATAATTATTTCAAATGTCAAATTATCGACATATCGCTTTATCTTATGAAAGGATGGTTGAAATGGCCGTTAAACTGGAACTCTACAAGGTATTCAAGGAAGTGGCGGAGGCGGGCAACATTACCGCC
Source organism: uncultured Eubacteriales bacterium (assembly GCA_900552725.1). Lineage (GTDB taxonomy): Bacteria > Bacillota > Clostridia > Oscillospirales > Oscillospiraceae > Vescimonas. The sequence goes on from USAT01000091.1 coordinate 2,194, forward strand.
GCGGCGCAGGCACTGTACATCAGTCAATCCGCCGTCAGCCAGTCCATCAAGCAGCTGGAGAGCGACCTGCAGACCCGTCTGTTCGCCCGCAACAGCCGCGGCGTCACGCTGACGGCGGACGGCAAGCTGCTGTATGAATATGTCCGCAGCGCCATCGGCCTGCTGGAGACCGGCGAGGCCAAGCTGAGCCAGACCCGCGAGCTGCAGATGGGGCACCTGACCATCGGCGCGTCCGATACCGTCACCAGCCAGTTCCTGCTGCCCTATCTGGACAGCTTCCACAAGCAGTACCCTGCCATTCATATCCAGATCGTCTCCGGCCGCAGCCACAAGGTGCTGGGCCTGCTGCAGTCCGGCAAGGTGGACATCGCCTTTGCCAGCACCCCTGCCGAGGGCAGCTTCGAGACGATCCCCTGCTTCGCCACCCACTCCATCTTTGTGGCAAGCCCCGACTATCCCTGCGACTTCGACCACGTCTATACCCTGTCGGAGATCGCGGACTTCCCCCTGATCCTGCTGGAGCGCAAAGCCAGCTCCCGGCTGTATCTGGAGAAATACTTCCTGCAGAACGGCCTGCGGCTGAACCCGGAGATCGAGCTGGGCGCCCGCAGCCTGCTGGTGGATCTGGCGGCCATCGGCTTCGGTGTGGCCGGCGGGACGGGGGAGTTCGTCCGGAAGGAGCTGGACAGCGGACGGTTGAAAAAGCTGAAGACCTCCTTTGAGATACCGGCCCGCAGCGTGGATATGTGCCTGCTGAGCGATGTGCCCCAGTCCGCTGCCGCGGAGCGGTTCACGGACTTTGTCAAGGACAGCTTATCCAAGCTATGAGCAGGGCTTTTCGCTCCGGTAAAACCCACAAAAAACAGCAAAACACGCCTAAATAGTTCTCCGTTTTTCCCTGTCGCTTTTCCCTGCGAAATCAGGTATAGTAGGTGTACTATATCTCACGAGAGGAAGTGGTGGTCATGCAGCAGCTGAAGGAGCGTATCCTGCGGGAGGGCCGCGTCCTGCCCGGTAACATCATCAAGGTGGACGGTTTTTTGAACCATCGCGTCGACACGGCGCTGATGCGGGATCTGGCGGACGAGTTTGCCAAGTATTTTGACGTAAAAAATATCACGATGGTGCTTACGGCAGAGGCCAGCGGTATTGCGCTGGCGACGATCTGCGCCGAACGGTATGGTGTACCCATGGTCTTTGCCAAGAAGGCCAAGAGCGACAACATCGAGGGCGGTCTGTACCAGAGTGATATTTTTTCTTACACCTACAAGAAAAAGGTCACACTGCTGGTGAGCCAGGACTGGATCACCAAGGACGACAAGGTTCTCATCATTGACGACTTTATGGCCAAGGGCTACGCCATGCGCGGTCTGATCGACATCGTGAACAAGGCCGGCGCGCAGCTGGCGGGCATCGGCGTGGCGGTGGAGAAGGGCTTTCAGGACGGCGGCGACAGCCTGCGCCGGGAGGGCTATCCCATCAAATCCCTGGCCGTTATCGACAGCGCCGAGAACGGCGTGATCCGCTTCCGGGAGGACGACTGACATGAAAAAGGTGCTGGTTCTGGATTTCGGCGGGCAGTATAACCTGCTGGTGGCACGGCGTGTCCGTGAGTGCGGCGTATACTGCGAGATCAAGTCCTATCGGCTGAGCATGGCGGATATCCGCGCCTTTGGGCCAGATGCGCTGATCCTCACCGGCGGCCCCGCCACCGTGTTCGAGCCCAACGCCCCCATGGTGGACAGAGCGCTGTTTGAAATGGGCATCCCCGTGCTGGGCATCTGCTACGGACAGCAGCTGATGATGCAGCTGCTGGGCGGTCAGTGCCGCAAGGCGGAGACGCGGGAGTATGGCAAGATCCAGCTGACCCACACGGCCTCCCCTCTGTTTGCCGGTGTGCCGGAGACGTCCGTGTGCTGGATGAGCCACGGCGTGGAGGTGGAGCGTATCGCGCCGGGCTTTAAGGTCATCGCGACCACCGACGGCTGCGGCTTCGCCGCTGTGGAAAACGCGGATCGGAAGCTGTATGGCGTGCAGTTCCACCCGGAGGTGCAGCACACAGAGTACGGTATGCAGGTGCTGGAAAACTTCCTGTACAAGGTCTGCGGCTTCAGCGCCGAGTGGACCATGGCGTCCTATCTGGACGAGGCCGTGGCGGAGTGCCGGCGGCAGATCGGCGACGGCCGCGTGCTTCTGGCGCTGTCCGGCGGCGTGGACAGCTCGGTGGCGGCAGCGCTTTTGCAGCGGGCGGTGGGCGATCAGCTGACGTGCATTTTCGTGGACCACGGACTGCTGCGGAAGGACGAGGGCGACCAGGTGGAGCAGGTGATGAAACACCAGTTCCATGTGGATGTACGCCGTGTCAACGCGGGACCGCGCTTCCTGAGCAAGCTGGCTGGCGTTACCGAGCCGGAGCACAAACGGAAGATCATCGGCGAGGAGTTCATCCGGGTCTTTGAGGAAGAGGCAAAGAAGATCGGCGCGGTGGACTTCTTGGCTCAGGGTACCATCTATCCCGATGTGGTGGAGTCCGGCCTGGGCGGAGAGAGCGTGGTCATCAAGAGCCACCATAACGTGGGCGGCCTGCCGGACTGCGTGGATTTCAAGGAGATCGTGGAGCCGCTGCGGCGGCTGTTCAAGGATGAGGTGCGGAAGCTGGGCACCGAGCTGGGTCTGCCGGACGAGCTGGTGTGGCGGCAGCCCTTCCCTGGTCCCGGTCTGGCCATCCGCGTTATCGGCGATATCACCGAGGAAAAGCTGACCATTCTGCGGGAGGCGGACGCCATCTTCCGGGAGGAGATGAAGCTGGCCGGTCTGGACCGCACCACCAGCCAGTTCTTCGCAGTGCTGACCGATCTGCGGAGCGTGGGCGTCATGGGCGACGAGCGCACCTACGACTACACGCTGGCGCTGCGGGCCGTGCAGAGCCAGGACTTTATGACAGCCACCTGGTCCCGCCTGCCCTATGAGCTGCTGGACAAGGTCTCCGGTCGGATCGTGGGTGAGGTGAAGCACATCAACAGAATTTGCTATGACATCACCTCCAAGCCGCCGGCAACGGTGGAGTGGGAATGATACGACACCAAAGGTGGCCAAAAACTACAAATACGCAAAAACCTCCGGCTTCGCCGGAGGTTTTGGTTGTACCACGACAAAAGTTGTGGTATGCTGATGAAAAACAGCGGAGGAACACACCTATGCGTCTGATCTCATGGAATGTGAACGGGCTGCGGGCCTGTCTGAATAAAGGTTTCCTGGCCTTCTGCGCCCTTGCGGACGCGGATGTCATCTGTCTGCAGGAGACGAAGATGCGGCCGGAGCAGGCGCAGTTTGAGCTGGAGGGCTATCACCGATTCTGGAACAGCGCCGACAAGGCCGGATATTCCGGCACGGCTGTTTTCACCCGACGGGAGCCGCTGGCGGTGACATACGACTTTGGCGAGGATATCCACCGGCATGAGGGACGGGTCATCACGGCGGAGTACGAGGATTTCTTTCTGGTGTGCTGCTACACGCCCAATTCCAAGGACCAGCTGGCACGGCTGGACTACCGGATGGCGTGGGAGGACGACCTGCGGGAATACCTCCTGGAACTGGACGCCAAAAAGCCGGTGGTGTACTGCGGGGACCTGAACGTGGCCCATCAGGAGATCGACCTGAAAAATCCCCAGTCCAACCGGATGAACCCAGGCTTCTCCGACGAGGAACGGGGCAAAATGACGCAGCTGCTGAGCAGCGGGTTCGTGGACACGTTCCGGGCGCTGTATCCAAAGCGGACCGGGGCGTACTCCTGGTGGAGCTACCGCTTTCACGCACGGGAGAACAACGCGGGGTGGCGTATTGACTACTTTATCGTGTCAGCACGGCTGATGCCCCGGGTGAAGAATGCGGATATCTGGCCGGAAATCACCGGCAGTGACCACTGTCCGGTGGTGTTGGAGCTGACGGAGTAGAGCATTATCTGTAGCGAGCAAAAAAGACCGCCTTTCGGCGGTCTTTTTCGTATAACGATATTTTTTAGCCCTCGCTGCTGGTGTCGGCAGGATTTTTAACGGGGATCAGTTCGCCCATGAGGACGTAGCGGGCATTATCAAAATCGTAGTCGCAGGTGCTCAGGGTCAGGATGCTGCCCGTGGGCACACCGGAGCCGGACTTGAAGGTGGACTCGTTGATACACTGCTGGAGATAGCTGTTGCTGAGAGAGGTGGCATACACATCGGCGTCATGATCCACAATACAACCGGCAAACAGGTTGACCTTGTAGGTCTGGTTGGGGGTGTACAGATAGAAGTAGGGATGCGCCTCGTAATAGCTCTGGCTCTTGTAGTTCATCAGGGACGCGAACATCATGCCGGTCTTCATATTGTGGCCGTAGATGAGGTTGTTCTGAGAGGTGAAGTCAGAGTTGCAGCGGATATCCAGGAAGACGGTGCCGTTCTTGTTGTCCTTGCCGTCGATATCGCGGTACAGATAGTACTCGCCGCCCTCGTCCGCGGACTGCACGATGGGCAGCTGCAGCGTTGTGTTGGCGCTGTACACATAGCCCACCACATCGGGGTACTTGGCCTGCATGGCGGTGAAGTCCACCTTGATGCTCTCTTCATCCTTCTTGACAGGCTTCTGCGTCTCCTGGCTGTCGCCGTCGGTGCCATCGCCATCGGTATCGGTATCGCCGGCGGTATCGTCCGGACTGATGAAGTCCTGATTGATATTGTCGTTGATCCTCTCGGTGTCCTTCTGTTCCTTCAGATACGAAATGATCTTGACGGACGAGAACACCAGCACGCCCACCAGGATCACCAAAACGGCGTAATACAGGGCTTTTCCGTTCTTTCTGCCGCCGCGGCTCCTTCTGCTGCGGTGACGACTGCCGGTACGCTCGGCCGGCTGCTCCTGCTGCACACGGGATCTTCTCTTGGGTGCATCGTTCATGGGTACACGCCTCCTTATCGTTGGGTATTGTAACAGGTTTTTTCGTTCGGTGCAAGGGATATAGACAAGATGTAATGAAATTGTAACAGTTTCTCTTTACTTCTGAGAAACCAGGGATTACAATAGAAATGTTGGCTGCCGTATAGACGGCGGGGCCGCCGGCCCCGTTCCCTCAAAAA
>USAT01000092.1 GCA_900552725.1 uncultured Eubacteriales bacterium
CGAAAAGCTCCAATTTGGACAGCTTCTTTTTTGACCGCGACACCATGCGCTATCTGCTGGCTCACAACGGTCAGGACTGCGATGTGACGGTCATTGAGGGAGTCATGGGGTATTATGACGGGCTGGGGCTGACATCCACCCGCGCCAGTACCTACGAGGCGGCACGGGCGACCAGCAGTCCCGTGGTGCTGGTGGTGAACGCACGGGGGGCGGCGTTGTCCGTTGTGGCGGCGGTGCAAGGCTTTCTGGACTTCGCGCCGGACAACAACGTGCAGGGCGTCATTCTGAACGGGTGCAGTGCCATGAGCTATGGCCCGCTGGCCCGGGAGCTGGAAAGCCGGCTGGGCGTCCGCGCCTGCGGCTATCTGCCCCGGCTGCCGGAGTGCGCGCTTGAGAGCCGCCATTTGGGGCTGGTGACAGCGGACGAGGTGGAGGATCTGCGGGAGAAACTGCGGCAGCTGGCGGAGGCGGCGGAAAAGACGCTGGAGCTGGACGCGCTGCTGGAGATCGCCCACAATGCGCCGGTGCTGGACTTCACGCCGCCGGTATTGCCGGAAAAGGGCGCGCCGGTGCGGATCGGCGTGGCCCGCGACCGGGCGTTCTGCTTTTACTATGAGGACAGCCTCGACCTGCTGCGGCAGTTGGGGGCGGAGCTGATACCCTTTAGCCCGCTGGCGGACGAAAAGCTCCCCGACGGCGTACAGGGGCTGTACTTAGGCGGCGGCTACCCGGAGCTTTACGCGGCGCAGTTGGAGGAAAACCACGCCCTGCGCAGGCAAATCCGAGACGCTGTACACACGGGGATGCCCTGTATCGCCGAGTGCGGCGGCTTCATGTATCTGACGCAGTCCATCGCAGGCCGCGCCATGGTGGGTGCGCTGCCGGGGGACTGCTTTGATACGGGGAGGCTGACCCGGTTCGGCTATATCACCGCCACGGCCCGGGAGGACAATCTCCTCTGCCGCGCCGGAGAACAGGTGCCGATGCATGAATTCCACCACTGGGACACCCCCCAGCCCGGCGGCGCTTTTCTGGCGGAAAAGCCCTCCGGAAAGCAGTGGACCTGCGTACACGCCACCGATACGCTGTACGCGGGCTTCCCCCACTTCCATTTTTACGCCAAGCCGGTCATGGCACAGCGCTTTTTGGCGGCTTGCAGAAAGGAGACGCTATGATGGAGCAAATGAAGCCTATGGACATTGAGAAGCGCAGCTTCGCCATCATCACAGAGCTGCTGGGCGACCGGCGGCTGGACCCGGAAAACGAGCTGGTCATCAAACGGGTCATCCACACCACGGCGGATTTTGACTATGTGGACAATCTGGCCTTTTCCGGCCACGCGGTGCAAAAAGCCATCGCCGCTCTACGGGCGGGCTGCGACATTGTGACCGATACCCAGATGGTCAAGGCCGGGATCAATAAGACGATCCTCGCCTCGCTGGGCGGAGAGGTACACTGCTTCATGTCGGACGCGGACGTGGCGGCGGAGGCTAAGGAGCGGGGCGTGACCCGTGCCTTTGTATCCATGGAGCGGGCAGCAGCCCTGCCCAAGCCCTGCATCTTCGCCATCGGCAACGCCCCTACGGCACTTTTTTCGCTGGAGGAGCTGATGGAGGCCGGCAAGCTCCGTCCCGCCCTCATCATCGGGGTACCGGTGGGCTTTGTGAATGTGGTGGAGAGCAAGGAGCGCATCATCGAGGCCGCTGCCGCGCCCTACATCGTGTCCCGGGGCCGCAAGGGCGGCAGCAACGTGGCGGCGGCCATCTGCAACGCCATGCTCTACCAGATCAGGCGGTAGGTTATGAAGGAATTTATCATACGGGACGGAAAAAAGCTCCGTCTGGGCTACACCACCGGCTCCTGTGCCGCGGCGGCAGCCAAGGCCGCCGCATGGATGCTGCTGAGCGGCAGCAAAAAGGAGTCCATCCGCCTGCTGACACCCAAGGGCATGGAGCTGGCATTGGCGGTGGAGGACATCTATCTGTCCCCGGACTGTGTGCGCTGCGCCATCCGGAAGGACAGCGGTGATGACCCGGATATCACCCGTGACACCCTGATCTATGCCGAGGTGCGGAAAACAGAGACTGTTGGTATTGTCATCGACGGCGGACAGGGCGTAGGTCGGGTAACCAAGCCGGGTCTTGACCAGCCGGTGGGTGCGGCGGCCATCAACTCTGTACCCCGCCGGATGATTCAGGAGAATGTGGAGGAGGTCTGCGTCCTGTTCGGATACATCGGCGGCCTGTATGTGGTAATCTCCGCTCCCGATGGCGAGACGCTGGCGAAAAAGACCTTCAATCCCCGGTTGGGCATTGAGGGCGGCATCTCTATCTTAGGCACCACGGGGATCGTAGAGCCTATGAGTGAGCAGGCGCTGGTGGACACCATCCATGTAGAGCTGCGGCAGCGGCGGGAGGGCGGCGCGGATTATGTACTGCTGGCCCCCGGCAACTACGGCGTAGACTATATCAAGGGTGCCATGGGCATCGACCCCGCCACGGCGGTGATGACCTCCAACTTCATCGGCGACGCGCTGGAGATGTGCCGGGAGCTGGGCTTCCGAGGGGTACTGCTCATCGGTCATATCGGCAAGCTGGTAAAGCTGGCGGGCGGTATGTGGAACACCCACTCCCGCTACGGCGACTGCCGCATGGACATCCTGACGGCCTGTGCCGCCGCAGAGGGGCTGCACGGCGGTGCGGCGGCGGAGATGCTCTGCTGCGCCACCTGTGACGACGCCCTGCGGCTGTTGAAGGAGCAGGGACTTTATGACGCAGTGCTGCACCGGCTGGCCGGGCGCATTGACGACATGATGCGCTATAAATGCAGTGATATAGAGACGGGAGCCATCCTCTTTTCCAAGGAATATGGCTATCTTTGTGAGACGAAGGGCGCATCCAAGCTGCTGCGCCGGATAAAGGAGGACTGACAATGGTACATTTTGTGGGAGCGGGCAGCGGCGCTGCCGACCTCATCACCGTCCGAGGCGCCAAGCTGCTGGGCGAGGCCGACGTGGTGATCTACGCCGGCTCACTGGTGAATCCGGCGCTGCTGGACTATACCAAGCCCGGCTGTGAGATCCACGACAGCGCCAAGCTGACGCTGGAAGAGGTCATCGCCCTCATCGAGAAGGCGGAGGCGGAGGGAAAGACCACGGTGCGTCTGCACACGGGGGATTCCAGCATCTATGGTGCGGTGCGGGAGCAGTTCGACGAGCTGGAAAAGCGGGACATTGTCTACGATGTCTGCCCCGGCGTAAGCGCCTTCTGCGGCGCAGCGTCCGCGCTGCGGGCGGAGTACACCCTGCCCGATGTGAGCCAGACCGTCATCATCACCCGCGCCCCGGGCCGCACCCCGGTGCCGGAGCGGGAGTCCATCCGCTCGCTGGCGGCCCATCAGGCCACCATGGTGCTGTTTCTCAGTACCTCACTGACCGAACTGCTGCAAGATGAGCTGCTGGCGGGAGGCTATACCGCTGACACCCCGGCGGCAGTGGTCTACAAGGCCACTTGGCCGGAGGAGCATATCTTCCGCTGCACGGTGGGGACGCTCCACGAGACGGTGACAGGCAACGGCCTGACCAAGACCTCGCTGATCGTGGTGGGCAACTGTCTGGGTGACACCTATCTGCGCTCGCTGCTGTATCACCCCAACTTTACAACGGAGTTCCGCAAGGGGGCGCAATGAGAGCCGCCCTGTTCACTTTCAGCCGCGGTGGCTGCGCCACGGCGCGGCGGATACTGGCGGCGCTGCCGGAGGAGGCATGGATGTGCTATACCATGCCGCGTTTTGAAGAGCCGGGCTTCCTGCCGCTGGATAAGGCGGTATATGGCGCGTGCTTTTCCTCCATGGACGCACTGATCTTCGTGGGGGCCTGCGGCATCGCCGTGCGGGAGATCGCCCCCTATGTGCAGAGCAAAAAAACCGACCCGGCGGTGGTTTGCATCGACGAGACGGGGCGGTTTGTGATCCCCCTGCTCTCCGGCCATATCGGCGGCGCCAACGTGCTGGCGGAGAAGCTGGCGGAGAAGCTGGGCGCCACGGCGGTAGTCACCACCGCCACCGATGTCCGCGGCAAATTTTCTGTGGACGCATGGGCTGCCCGACACGGCTGCGTCATCTCTGACATGGGGCTTGCCAAGGCGGTTTCGGCGGCGATCTTAGAGGAGGATATCCCCCTTTGCAGCCAGTTTTCTCTGCCCGCCCCCCTGCCGGAGGGTACGTTTGCCGGGGAGAGCGGCCCGCTGGGCGTCTTCATTGGCTGGCGTACAAAGGCACACTTCGCCCGCACCCTGCGGCTTATCCCTCGCGTACTGCGGGTAGGTGTAGGCTGCCGGCGGGGCATCTCCGCCGAGGCGGTGGTGCGTGCGGTGCAGACAGTGTTCGCGGAAAATGGGCTGGATACGGCGGCCATCTGCGGCGTCTGTTCCATCGACCTGAAGCAGGACGAGGCAGGCCTGCTGGCCGCCTGTGAGAAAAACAACTGGCCGGTGCATTTTTACACGGCGCAGCAGCTGCGGGATGTGGCGGGTGACTTCACTCCCTCCGACTTCGTCTGCTCCGTTACCGGCGTAGACAATGTCTGTGAGCGGGCGGCGCTGCTGGATGCCGAAAAACTGATCGTACAAAAAACAGCGCGGGACGGTGTGACCGTCGCCGTCGCGGCGGAGCATTGGGAGGTGCGCTTTGGGTAAGGTAATTGTAGTAGGTATCGGGCCGGGCAGCTATGAGGATATGACCATTCGGGCGGATACCGCCCTGCGGGCGTGTGACGCCATCGTAGGCTACCCGGTGTATGTGGATCTGGTGCGGGATCGCTATCCCGGCAAGGAGTTCCACTCCACCCCCATGACACGGGAGACTGAGCGCTGCCAGCTGGCGCTGGAGCTGGCGCGCAGCGGTAAGACCGTCGCCATGGTCTGCTCCGGTGACAGCGGCATCTACGGCATGGCGGCGCTGGTCTATGAGCTGCGGGGCGAGGCGCAGGAGCCTGAAATTCAGGTGGTGCCTGGCCTGACGGCGGCTTGCAGCGCCGCAGCGGTGCTGGGTGCGCCGCTGACCCACGACTTCGCGGTCATCAGCCTCAGCGATCGGCTGACGCCGTGGGAAACCATCGAAAAGCGGCTGGACTGCGCGGCGGCGGCGGATCTGACCATCGCCCTGTACAACCCCGCCAGCCACGGCAGACCCGACCACCTGAAGCGGGCCTGCGATATCCTGCTGCGCCGTCTGCCGGGAGAGCGGCTGTGCGGCATCGTGCGCAATATTGGCCGTGAGGGGCAGAGCAGCCGCATCCTGACGCTGGCAGAGCTGCGGGAGGTGAAGGTGGATATGTTCTGCACCGTGCTGATCGGCAGCGCCGCCGTCAAAACGGTGGCCGGTCAACTGGTCACACCCAGAGGATACCGCAATGTGTAATATCTGCGTGTTTGCCGGCACCACGGAGGGCCGGGAGCTGGTGGAATTCCTGGCCGGACAGCCGGTGCAGGCTACGGTATGCGTGGCCACGGAGTACGGTGAAACGCTGCTGCCGGAGGCGGAAAACATTACGATTCTGGCGGGACGCATCCCGGTAGAGGACATCATCCGGATGCTGCAAAGGATGCGGTTCGATCTGGTCATCGACGCTACCCACCCCTATGCCACCTCCATCACCGAGAGCATCTGCACAGCCTGTCGGGAAACGGAGACGGAGTATCTGCGCCTGCTGCGGCAATCCTCCGAACAGACGGAGGATGTGGTCTGCGTGGAGACTGCGGCGGCCGCCGCCGCATTTCTGGAGAGTACGCGGGGCAATATCCTGCTGACCACCGGCAGTAAGGAACTGGCGGCGTATAGCGGCATCCCCGATTTTACCCAGCGGGTATACGCCCGGGTGCTGCCCATGGATGCCTCGCTGGAGGCCTGCCGCGCAGCGGGGCTGAAGGCCGCCCATATCATCGCCATGCAGGGGCCTTTCTCCGAGGAGATGGATCTGGCCACACTGCGGTTTGCCGACGCCGCATGGATGGTGACCAAGGACGGCGGCGAAGCCGGCGGCTTTCCCGCTAAGGCATCCGCCGCCCGGAAGGCGGGCGCAGGTCTGGTGGTCATTGGCCGCCCGCCTCAGCGGGAGGGGCTTCCCTTTGCGGCGGTGCTGGATGTGCTGTGTAAGCGGTTCGGCTGCACCGTCCGGCCGCAGGTGCGGATCGTCGGCATCGGCCCCGGCAGCCGGGAGGCTATGACCCATGAGGTCAGCGAGGCCATTGAGACGGCGGACTGTCTCATTGGCGCAAAACGGATGTTGGATGCTGTGGCGCGGCCGGGGCAGCCTACCTATGACGCCATTGCGCCGCAGGATATCGCGGACTTTATCCGCGCCCACCGGGAATACCGCCGCTTTGCGGTGGTCATGTCCGGCGACACCGGCTTTTTCAGCGGCACCAAAAAGCTGCTTCCTCTGCTGGAGGGCTGCGACACAGCGGTGCTGCCGGGTCTGAGCTCGCTGTCCTATCTGTGTGCCCGGCTGCAAACCTCCTACGAGGATGTGCGGGTGGTGAGCCTCCATGGACGGCAGCACAACATCCTGCCGGAGGTGAGGGCAAACGGCCGGCTCTTCGCGCTGGTGGGCGGTGAGCGCGGCATCAACGACCTGTGCCGCACACTGACAGCAGGCGGTCTGGGCGGCGTCACCGTGTCTGTGGGACAGCGGCTGGGCTACCCGGATGAGCGCATTATGTGCGGCACGGCAGCAGAGCTGGCAGAAGGTGCCTACGCGCCCTTGAGCGTGGCGCTCATCGAAAATCCCCACCCCGACGCGGTGGTCACGCCGGGTCTGCCGGATGACGCCTTCCTCCGCAGCGCGGAGGGAATGCCGGTGGTGCCTATGACGAAAAGCGAGGTGCGGGCGGTGTGCCTTTCCAAGCTGCGGCTGACGGAGCGCAGCGTCTGCTGGGACATCGGCGCCGGTACCGGCTCGGTGTCGGTGGAAATGGCCTTACAGGCAAAGCGGGGACAGGTCTGTGCCGTGGAGCGGCGGGAGGACGCCGCGGCGCTGCTGGGGCAGAACCGGGAGCGGTTTTCGTTGGAGAACCTACAGGTGGTCTGCGGCAGTGCGCCGGAGGCCTGCGCCGGTTTGCCCGCGCCTACCCACACATTCATCGGCGGCAGCGCCGGGGATATGCGGG
>USAT01000093.1 GCA_900552725.1 uncultured Eubacteriales bacterium
TTTTGGCCGCTGTCCCAAAAGTACCCAAAAGGACAGCTTAAACCTGCGGTTTAAGAATCCGCGCACGCTATGCCGTGTACACATTTGCTGCCTTTTACCACGCGTTCGCAGAACACGGCTATTATCGCTGCGTATAACGCATTGACTTCCGTCTTGCACCGCTGCCGCTGATGCTCTCAACGGTAGAACCAAAAGCGCTGCTCGGCGGCGCGATGTGGGCATCGCGCCCTACGGCGAGGTGCGATAGACATCCGTAGGGGCCGACGACTCTGTCGGCCCGACGGGAAACCGGCTGTGCTTCCGTGAGGCGGATACCCCAAGGGCACTCGTTCCGCTGCGCTTCACAGCGCTCGTCGTCCGCCTCTACAAATGACCTTGTTACACATTCGCAGGGCATGGTACCCTCACCCCTCTGCACAGTAGATGCAGTAGACTTCTTTGCGCACCAGTCAGCGGCAGCGGCGCAGGGGTAGAGATAATCCTTTTGACCATACGAAAAAGGAAATCCTGCGTGAACGTGTGGTATGCAATCACAAGTCCGCACAGAACATAGCGCGCCCGGAAGTGAAGGAACCGGAGGTTCCTTCCGGTGTTTTTGCCTACTTTTGTCACTGTTGACAAAAGTAGGTCGCGCTTACGGCGCGAAACACTCCTACCCCGTAACATAAAAAAGCCCTTTGCTATGGCGGCTGAGCCATAGCAAAGGGCTTTTTTGATTGAGAAGATTGACTTACTTCACCAGCTCGATGATAGCGGTCTCGGCAGCATCGCCGCGGCGGACGCCGGTGCGGATGATGCGGGTATAACCACCGTTGCGATCGGCATATTCAGGAGCGATCTCCTTGAACAGCTTGTTGGCAACATCCTCTTTGGTGATGAAGCTCAGTGCCTGACGATAGGCAGCCAGATCACCCTTCTTGCCCAGGGTAATCATCTTTTCAGCCAAGGGCTTGATCTCCTTGCAACGGGTAATGGTGGTCTCCATACGGCCGTTGGCCAGAAGATCGGTGACCTGCTGACGGAGCATCGCCATACGCTGATCGGTAGTCTTACCGAGCTTACGAGTTCCGGGCATGTTACGTTTCCTCCTTGATAGGATGTTAGTTGTTTTCCTCGCTGGCCAGGGACAGGCCCATCATAGCCAGCTTGTTGATGACTTCCTCCAGGGACTTGCGTCCCAGATTGCGCACCTTCATCATCTCGTCCTCGGTCTTGGAGATCAAGTCCTCGACGGTGTTGATATTGGCACGCTTGAGGCAGTTAAAGCTGCGGACACTCAGATCCAGCTCCTCGATGGTCAGCTCCAGCACCTTGTCGCGCTGATCGGTGGCCTTTTCCACCACGGTGGACTTGTCGCCCATGGTGTCGCTCAGGTCGGTGAACAGTGCGAAATGATCACACAGGATCTTGGCGCCCAGGGAGACGGCGTCGCGGGCGGAGATGGTGGAATCGGTCCACACCTCCAGCGTCAGCTTGTCATAATCGCTGGACGCGCCCACGCGGGTATTCTCCACAGTGTAGTTGACCTTATACACGGGGGTATAAATGGAGTCGATGGGGATCACGCCGATAGCGGCGGGACGCAGGGCCTTGTTCTTGTCAGCGGAGACATAGCCGCGGCCATGGCTCAGGCTGATCTCCATGCTGAGGGTGGCGCCCACGTCCAGAGTGGCGATCTTCAGCTCGGGATTGAGGACTTCCACCTCACCGTCGCTCTTGATATCGCCTGCCGTCACCACGCAGGGGCCGACTGCCTCGATAAAGACGGTCTTGGCGCCCTCGCAGTGCAGCTTGGTCAGCAGTTGCTTCACGTTCAGAACGATCTCTGTCACGTCCTCTTTCACACCGGGAATGGTGGAAAACTCGTGCTGCACGCCAGCGATCTTGATGCTGGTGGCCGCCGTGCCGGGCAGAGAAGAAAGCATGATGCGGCGCAGCGCATTGCCCAACGTCGTACCGTAGCCGCGCTCCAGGGGTTCGATCACATATTTGCCATAGGAAGCATCACCAGGTGTCTCAACACACTCGATCTGGGGCTTCTCAATTTCGATCATGCAGTACCCTCCTTCAAATTCATGTGGCGATACGGGTAAACCCGTACATTCGTGGTTGCTTCGTTGTGAGGGTCAGTTCCCCGATTACTTGGAGTACAACTCGACGATGAGGTGCTCCTCGATGGGCATATCAATGTCCTCACGAGCGGGCATCTGCAGTACAGTACCCTTCAGCGCGTTCTTGTCGCGCTGGAGCCACTGGGGTACGTTGACCATGGGAGCATCCTCAGCGGTCAGGCGCTTGAAGCAGGCGGCGCTGCGGCTGCCTTCCTTCACCTCGATCACGTCACCCACGCGCACCAGATAGGAAGGAATGTTGACCTTCTGGCCGTTGACGGTGAAGTGAGCGTGGCTGACCAGCTGACGGGCCTCGCGGCGGGTCATGGCAAAGCCCAGACGATACACCACGTTGTCCAGACGGCGCTCCACCAGCGTCAGCAGGTTCTCGCCGGTCTTGCCGGGCATGGCGGAAGCCTTCTCATAGTATGCATGGAACTGCTTCTCCAGGATACCATAGACGAACTTCACCTTCTGCTTCTCGTTCAGCTGGATGGCATATTCGCTCTTTTTCTTTCTCATCTGACCGCCGGGGTTGCGCTTGGTCTCCTTCTTGGAGTAACCCATAACGGCAGGAGAGATACCCAGCGCCTTGCAGCGCTTGGCGATAGGCTGCATATTCTTAGCCATATTCTAATGATCCTCCTTATTCCGATTACACACGACGACGCTTGGGCGGGCGGCAGCCGTTGTGAGGAATGGGAGTGACGTCCTTGATCATGGTCACTTCCAGACCCACGGCCTGCAGCGCGCGGATAGCGGCCTCACGACCCTGACCGGGGCCCTTGACGAAGACCTCGACGGTCTTCAGGCCGTGCTCCATGGCGGCCTTGGCGGCGGTCTCAGCGGCGCTCTGTGCGGCGAAGGGAGTGGACTTCTTGCTGCCACGGAAACCCAGGCCGCCGGAGGAGGCCCAGCTCAGGGCGTTGCCCTGAGAGTCAGTGACGGTCACCATGGTGTTGTTGAAGGAAGAACGGATATGGACCTGGCCTTTTTCAATGTTCTTCTTTTCGCGGCGACGGCGGATAACCTTCTTGCCTTTTACATTAGCTGCCATAATCTACTCTTCCCTCCTTTACTTCTTCTTGTTAGCGATGGTCTTCTTGGGACCCTTGCGGGTACGCGCGTTGGTCTTGCTGCGCTGGCCGCGAACGGGCAGGCCGCGGCGATGACGCATACCGCGATAGCAGCCGATCTCAGTCAGACGCTTGATGTCCAGCGCCACCTGACGGCGCAGGTCACCCTCCACCACATAGCTCTGGTCGATGGCTTCACGAAGCTTGGCTTCGTCGGCCTCGGTCAGATCCTTCACGCGGGTGTCGGGGTTGATACCAGTCTGCGCCAGGATGTCCTGGGCGCTCTTTCTGCCAATACCGTAGATATAGGTCAAACCGATCTCGATTCGCTTATCCTTGGGCAGGTCAATACCGGCAATACGTGCCATACTCTTAAAGCACCTCCACTTTTCTAGTTAGCCCTGACGCTGCTTGTGCTTGGGATTCTCGCAGATGACCATGACACGGCCTTTGCGGCGGATCACTTTGCACTTCTCGCACATGGGCTTCACGGACGGTCTTACTTTCATTTTGATAAACCTCCTACTTACTACGCCAGGTAATCCGGCCACGGGTCAGATCGTAAGGAGACATTTCCACTGTCACCTTGTCACCGGGCAGAATCCTGATGAAGTTCATTCTGAGCTTTCCGGAAATATGCGCTAGGATGGTGTGTCCATTTCCAATGTCTACCTGGAATGTGGTGTTGGGCAGCGACTCGACGACGACGCCCTCCACTTCGATCATGTCGGATTTTGCCAAGTTTCTATCCCTCCTGGTCTTGATTACCGCCGACATATGCGGCGATGGCTCTACGAAGCTCACTATTTGTGATTTTTTCGCTGCTTCTGATCTTTTCAGCGACGGCGCTGTCACTTTCGCACACGAACTGCACATGGCGCGTCCGCTTGCGCTTGGGCGACTCCAGACGCCTGCGCTTCCCATCCGCCAGCAGGAGGAAGTCCTCCTCCGTCGCAAGTACGAAGAAGTAGCTTCCCGCGTCCCTGCCGGCGATTGATCTTACGATGTTGGATTTGGCAATGTCCATAGGCGTTACACCAGGGAATCGGAGGCGTCCGTCAGAAGCTCCGGATCGCCGTCAGTGATCAGAATGGTGTTCTCATAATGGGCGGCGTTCTTGCCGTCCGCCGTTTTGACGGTCCAGCCGTCGGACATCTGGCGGATGGCGGCGCTGCCGGCGTTGACCATGGGCTCTACCGCGATGGTCATGCCCCGCAGCAGCCGGGGGCCGTGGCCGGGGTTGCCGAAGTTGGGCACCTCGGGGCTCTCATGCATCCTCCGGCCGATGCCGTGACCGACATACTCCCGGACGATGCTGTAGCCGTGGCTCTCGGCGTATTCCTGAACGGCATGGGAGATATCGCTGAGGCGATATCCCTCCCGCGCGAACTTGATGCCCTCGAAGAAGGACTGCTGGGTCACGCGGATCAGATCCAGGGCCTCGTCGGACACCTGCCCGCAGGGGTAGGTGCCGGCGCAGTCGCCATGGAAGCCGCCGATGTAGGCGCCCACGTCCACGCTGACGATATCGCCCTCGCGCAGCACCCGCTTTCCGGGGATGCCGTGGATGATCTCGTCGTTGACGCTGACGCACACACTGGCGGGATAGCCGTTGTAGTTCAGGAATGAGGGAACCGCACCCTGAGACTTGATAAAGTGATACACTGCCTTGTCAATTTGTTGGGTTGTTACGCCGGGTTTTACCATTTCCCGTGCCAGGGCACGGGCAGCCGCGGTAATTTTTCCCGCCCGGCGCATCAGTTCGATCTCGTGCTCGGATTTCAGGGTGATCATATATTCAGCACCCCAGAACCTTCAAGATCGCCTGTGTCGTCTCTTCCACAGTGGGATAGTCGTCCACAGTTTTCAGAATCCCCCGGGCCTCGTAGAAACCCTTGAGAGGCTCTGTCTCTTTATGATAAACCGCCAGACGGTCTCTGACCGTCTCGGGGTCATCATCCTTGCGCTGCTTCAACGCGCCGCCGCACACATCGCACACGCCCTCCTTTTTGGGAGGGATGTTGACAATATGATAGCTGGCGCCGCAGTTCTCGCAGACGCGGCGGCCGCCCATGCGCTCGACGATCTTTTCGTCGGGCACCTCCAGCGCCACCACGGCGTCGAATCTGATACCTGCCTGCTCCATGGCCTCGGCCTGGGCGATCGTGCGGGGCACGCCGTCCAGGATGTAGCCGTTGGCGCAGTCAGCCTCCTGCAAGCGCTCGTTGATGATGCCGATGATGACCTCATCGGGCACCAGCTTGCCGGCATCCATGTACTCCTTGGCCTTGAGGCCAGTGGGAGTACCATTTTTGACGGCGGCACGCAGGATGTTACCCGTGGAGATCGTGGGGATCCCCAACGTCTTCTTGATAATGTCTGCCTGTGTGCCCTTACCGGCACCAGGAGCGCCTAAAAGGATCAGTTTCATTTGACACCTCTTATTCCAGGAAGCCCTTATACTGACGCATCAGCATCTGGGATTCCAATGCCTGTACGGTCTCCAGGGCAACGCCCACCACGATGATGACGGAGGTACCGCCGATGGACAGGGCGGAAACATTGACGATCTTGCCGATGATGAGGGGCAGGATAGCCACGATGCCCAGGTACACGGCGCCGAACAGCGTCACCTTGTTCAGGACCTTGCGGATGAAGTCGGACGTAGGCTTACCGGGACGGAAGCCGGGGATAAAGCCGCCGTTCTTCTTCAGGTTGTTGGAGATCTCGATGGGATTGAACTGGATCGTCGCGTAGAAGTAGCTGAACGCGATGATCATCAGGAAGTAGAAGACCATGTAGATCACAGAGGAAGTATCGATGGCCTTCAGGAAACCAGCCCAGAAGGTGCCCTCCTCAGGCTGCTTGCAGAAAGCGGCGATAGTGGAGGGGATCATGGCGATGGACTGGGCGAAGATGATGGGCAGAACGCCGGACATATTCACCTTCATGGGAAGGCTGGATGCCTGGCCGCCGTACATCTTGCGGCCCACCTGCCGCTTGGCATACTGGACAGGGATACGACGCTCGGCGCCGTTGACCCAGGTGATCAGTACGATCAGCGCCAGCATACCCACCACGACCAGCAGCATCATCCACCACTTGGTAGGCTCGCTGCGGACAAAGCTGGCACCGGTGTTGACCATAGTAGGCACACGGGACAGAATACCAGCAAACAGGATGATGGAGATACCATTGCCGATACCGAACTCGGTGACCTGCTCGCCCATCCACATGACAAAGGAGGAGCCGGCGATGAAGGAGGCGATGATGACCAGTGCGGGCCAAACGCCGCTGTCGGTCAGGATGCCGTTGTTCTTCATCAGCACATAGTAGCCCCAGCCCTGCAGGATGGCGATGGCCACGGTGGCGTAACGGGTGATGGACTGGATCTTCTTCTTGCCTTCCTCGCCGCCGTCCTGTGCCATCCGCTGCAGTGCGGGGATGGCGATGGTCAGCAGCTGGATGATGATGGAGCTGTTGATGTAGGGCTGTACACCCAGAGCAAAGACCGTAGCCTGAGCAAAGGCGCCGCCGGACATCACGTTGTACAGACCCAGCACCGTGGTGCTCATCTGATTGATATAGGTCTCCATCAGACCGGTGTTCACATAGGGAACGGGGATCGAGTTACCAATGCGGAAGATCAGCAGGATCAGCGCCGTAAACACCAGCTTTTTGCGCAGCTCGGGAATGGCCCATGCCTTACGGATCGTCTGGATCACGTTAGATCACCTCTGCCTTTCCACCGGCTGCTTCGATCGCTTCCTTAGCAGCCTGGGAGAAAGCAGCGGCCTGCACGGTCACCTTCTTGGTAACTTTGCCATTACCCAGGACCTTGTAGCCGTACTCGCACTTGCTCAGGATACCCTTGGCAAGGAGGGCTTCAGCGGTGACGATCTCGCCGTCCTCAAACTTGTTGAGGGCGCTCAGGTTGATGATCT
>USAT01000094.1 GCA_900552725.1 uncultured Eubacteriales bacterium
CCCCGGAGAAGCCCCGGTACACGCGGCTGTTCGGAAAGCCCCTCGTAGCCCCCGCCGTGATGGGCGCCGCCGCCCTGCACGGTGATGGTGGAGGCGCCCGCCCCGTGGACGGAGAACCCCAGCTTCCGCAGGAAATCCTGTAAGTCCACGATCTCTGGCTCACGGGCCGCGTTGGAGATGACGGTGGTGCCCTCCGCGCCGCAAGCGGCCAGAATGGCGTTTTCCGTGGCGCCCACGCTGGGCAGCGTCAGCAGGATATCCGCCCCCTTCAGACGAGGCGCGGCGCACAGCAGGCTGCCGCCGATCTCGCTGATGTCCGCACCCAGCGCCCGCAGGGCGGTCAGGTGCAGGTCGATGGGCCGCGGGCCCAGCTCACACCCGCCGGGGTAGGACAGCTCCGCCCGGCCGCAGCGACTGAGGATGGCCCCCAGGAAGATGACGGAGGAGCGCATCCGCCGCATCAGCGCCTCGGGGATGTCCCAGCGGGTGATGCGGGTGGTGTCCACCACCAGGTCATTGCCCTCCCACCGGGCCTGGCAGCCCAGATGCCGCAGGATGTCCGCCGCCGCCTCCACATCACTGAGCCGGGGACAGTCCGCGATGCGGCACACGTCCTCCGCCAGCACGGCGGCGGCCAGAACGGGCAGCACGCTGTTCTTGGCCCGCTGCACCGTGATACGGCCGCTGAGAGGGCGGCCTCCCTCGATCCTCAGATAAGACATATCGCTCCGCCTTTCCAATGGTTTTACCCATCCTATGCAAGGCGCAGCTTGCCCCGTTACAGCAGGGCCATCAGGGTCTGATAAATGCGTTCGGTGGCGTCGGGGATGCCCAGCTCCCGCATACCGGCGGCCATGGCCCGGTGCTTTTCCGGGCTGCGGAGGATGGCGGCGGTCTCGTCAAACAGCGCCTGTCCGGTGGCCTGCTCCTCCGTCAGCACCACGGCGCCGCCGTGGCTCTCCAGCATCCGGGCGTTCTTCTCCTGGTGGTTGGCCACCACATAGGGGGAGGGCACCAGGATGGCCGGCATGCCCAGGGCCGTCACCTCACTGAGGGTGCTGGCCCCGGCGCGGCTGATCACCAGGTCGGCGGCGGCCATCACCACCGCCATGTCGTAGATGTACTGCCGCACGTCCAGCATGGGGCTGCTGAGCCCCTGGGCCTCCAGCTCCGATGACAGGTGGGGCCAGTCGCTCTTGCCCGCGGCGTGGATGTGGTGGAAGGGGAAGCCCGCCTCCCGCTCCAGCAGGAAGAAGTCCAGCATCCGCTGGTTCATGGTGGACGCGCCCAGACTGCCCCAGAAGGAGGCCACCAGCGGCTTATCGTCGGTATAGCCCAGCTTCTGCCGGGCCTGTTCCTTCGTCAGCTCGAAGAAATCGCCCCGCACCGGCGTACCGGTGACCGCCACCTTGTCGGGGTGCTTATAGTGGCGGCGGCAGTCCTCGAACCCCACCATCACGCAGTCCACGCAGCCCTCCAGCAGCTTGGTGGTCAGGCCGGGGATCATGTTGGACTCGTGCACGGCGGTGGGGATGCGGCGGCGCGCCGCGGCCTTGACGGCGGGATAGCTGGCATAGCCGCCGGTGCCCACCACCAGATCGGGCTTGAAATCCCGGATGATGGCGTCCGCCTCACGGCGGGAGGTCACCAGCGTTCTGGCGGTCTTGAAGTTGTGCCGCAGGCCCTCCGGGGACAGGGACCGGCGGAAGTTGCTGACCTCCACGGCGGCAAAGTCATAGCCCGCCTTTTCCACCAGGCCCCGCTCCATGCCGTTGGGGGTGCCCACGAACAGCACCTTCGCGGCGGGATCCTTCTGCTGGAAATACCGGGCCAGCGCCAAAGCCGGATTCACATGTCCGGCGGTGCCGCCGCAGGTAAAGATCACATTCATGGTAAGTACGCTCCTTTTATCCGTTCCGCGGCGCCGGGATCTGGCGGGAAACGCTCAGTACGATGCCCATTTCCACCAACTGCAGCACCAGCGCGGTGCCGCCGTAGCTGAAGAAGGGCAGAGAGATGCCGGTGGCCGGGACAAGGCCCGAGACCACCGCAATGTTGAGAAACACCTGCAGACCCAGGTGGGTCATGACGCCCACCACCAGCAGCGTGCCGAACCGGTCACGGGCGTGGAGGGCGATCCAGAAGCCACGCAGCAGCAGCATGGCGAAGATCAGCATGATGATGGCGGCGCCCACCAGACCCAGCTCCTCGCACACCACGGCGAAGATGAAGTCGTTGTGCTCCTCCGGCAGGTACAGGAACTTCTGCATGCCCTTGCCCAGGCCCTTGCCCAGCAAGCCGCCGGAGCCGATGGCGATCAGGCTCTGCACCATCTGATAGCCGTCCTTGCTGGTGTCCAGCCACGGGTCGTGCCACATGGCGATACGGCTGGCACCGTAGGAGATGACGCCGCCCTCCACCAGCTTGACGAACAGCACCGCCAGTGCGGCCACGCCGCCCAGGCCCGCACCGATGAGCCAGGCGGGCATGCCGCCCACGGCCATCATCACCGCGCCGGTGCCCACGATCAGGATGGTGCCGGACAGATGGGGCTCCAGCATCATCAGCAGGGCGATCACGCCCAGGATCACAAGATAGGGGGTGACGCCCTCCCGAAACACCAGCATTCTCTCCCGCTTTTTGGAGATGCTGTCGGCAAAGTAGACGATGACCGCCAGCTTGGCGATCTCCGAGGGCTGGAAGGTGAACACACCGTCGATGCCCAGCCAGCGGGTGGCGTTGTTGTGGGTGATGCCCACATGGGGGATCAGCACCAGGATCAGCAGAAAGACGGAGAAGATCAGCAGCATGCGGGCCGCGCCGCGCCAGCGCTGATAGTTGACCTTGGCCACCACGAACATGGCGGCAAGGCCCAGTATGGCGAAGATGCCCTGCCGCTTCAGATAGAAGGTGGGGCTGCCGGATTCGTAATAGGCGGAGGGGAAGCTGGCGGAGAACAGCATCACAAGGCCGATCACCGTCAGCAGAAGGGTCAGCAGCAGGAAGGGAACATCCATACGCCCGCCCTTGGCGGCCAGGATATGCCGGCGCTCCACGGCCTTGCGGCGCATTTTTTCTGCGTGCTTCACCGGCGGCTGCTGGGAATGCTGGGGGCGCTGGGGCATATGGCGTTCCTCCTTTCTGTGATATAGGCAAGGGTACGTTGGTTACTTCGTAGGGGCGGACGACTCTGTCCGCCCTGACGATGGCGATGGGATTTCCGATAGGGCCGACAGGGTCGTCGGCCCCTACAACCGGCCATCGACGACGCAGTGCGTCATCGCGCGGCGGGGAGCGATCCGAGCGCTGCCTGTGGCAGATACAGCGAGGTGAGCGAGTGGCAGCGGTCAAAATTTCAAGCGTCCGCCGCAAGGCAGCGCGGAAATTTTGGGCACCGCAACAGGGTCATGCCGCCCTACGCATGGGTTATCGGCGATCGTTTCGTAGGGGGCGATGCCTACATCGTCCCAAAAGCCTCGCAGAGTTCGCGGCGCGGACGCCGCGAAGAAATCAAATCATTTTTCCGGCGGCGTGTACGTCGGAAAAATTCTTCTCGGCCGCCAGTGTGTCCGAAGGACGCGCGCAGTCGGCCGTAAACTTAATTTGGCAGAAAAGTCGTCAGACTTTTCGCCAGGAGTTTTTACATCGCTAAAAATCTTCCGTTCACCGCCACGACGGCCAGCAGGCAGAAGAGCAGGCTCACGGTGGCGAATACCGCCACCACCTTCTTCTCGCTCCAGCCGCACATCTCGAAATGGTGGTGCAGGGGCGCCATCTTGAACACCCGCTTGCCGTGGGTCAGCTTGAAATAGCCCACCTGGATGATGTCGGACAGCGTCTCGCAGATGTAGACGAAGCCCACCAGGATCAGCACCAGCGGCATGTCATAGGCGAAGGCCAGCGCCGCCACCGCGCCGCCCAGGAACAGGGAGCCGGTGTCGCCCATGAACACCTTGGCGGGGTAGTGGTTATACAGCAGGAAGCCCACCAGACCGCCGAACAGGGCGGCGCTGAAGATGCTGAGCTGGGTGTAATACACGGGGATGGCTGCCAGCACCAGGTACTGGGGCATATAGCCGCAGCCCTCCCAGGTGAAGAAGGCCGCCACCGGCAGCGTCACGCTGCTGGACAGGCCGTCGATACCGTCGGTGATGTTGACGGCGTTGACGGTGCCCACGATGATGAAGGCGGCGAACACCAGATACACGCCCCAGCTTAACACAACATAGGTGTTGAAAAAGGGAATATACAGGTTGGGACTCAGCATGCCCTCATAGCGCATCAGGCACAGAAAGGCCACCGCCGCCGCCAACTGTAATACGAACTTCTGGGGCGCGGTCAGGCCGGTGTTCTGATGGTGCTTCACCTTCTGATAGTCGTCGATATAGCCGATGCCGCCGAACACTAGGGCGAACAGGTACACATACAGGTGCTGGAAGCTGCCCTCCAGCATGCCCCGCCAGCCGCAGACGACGATGGCCGCGCCGATGCCGATGATGAACATCAGCCCGCCCATGGTGGGGGTGCCCTGTTTGGTCATGTGCCACTTGGGGCCGATCTCCTTGATGCTCTGGCCCGCCTTCAGGCGGACGAGGGCGGGGATGAGAAACTTACCCACCACGGCGGTGACAACGAAGCTGACGATGGCAGCCAAGATAATTTCCATGTGAACGACTCTCTTTCTGTTTGGCCCCGCAGGGCTCTTTCGTTATTGCATTTCCTTCAGATGCTGGGCCACGATGACCCGCTCATCCATGGGGAAGTGCTGATGGTTGATCTCCTGATAGTCCTCATGGCCCTTGCCCGCCAGCACGATCACATCGCCGGGCTGGGCGTGATCCATGGCGTAGTGGATGGCCTTGACGCGATCCGGCTCCACGGCATAGGCGGTGCAGCCCTTCATGCCCGCCAGGATGTCGTCGATGATGGCCATGGGCTCCTCTGTCCGGGGATTGTCGGAGGTGACGACGGAGAAATCCGCCAGCCGCGCCGCGATCTCGCCCATGACGGGGCGCTTGGTGCGGTCGCGGTCGCCGCCGCAGCCGAACACCACCACGGTGCGGCCCTTGGCAAAGCCCCGCACCGACGACAAAACGTTTTCCAGCGCGTCGGGCTTGTGGGCGTAGTCGTTGAGGATGGTGAAGTTCTTGCCGGGGGTGGGGATGATCTCCATGCGGCCCTTCACGCCGTGGTTCTTCGCCAGGGCGTCGGCGCACTCGGCGATGGGCACGCCCAGGTTCCAGCAGGCGGCGATGGCGTCCAGGGTGTTGTACACGGTGAAGATGGCGGGGATGCCCACATGGACGTGGGCCCATTCGGTGTCCGCCTCGGCGTCGTAGTCCACGCTGCCGGCGTGGAGCTGGATGCTCTTGGCGGAGAGGTCTGCCTCGCCCTTGGCGCTGTAGCTGAAGGTGCGGCAGGAGCAGTGGGCCAGCATCCTCTGGTGCCACGGATCGTCGGCGTTGTAGATGGCCACGTCGCAGCGGTCGAAGAGGATGGCCTTGGCGTCGCAGTATTCCTCCATGGTGTGGTGGAAGTCCAGGTGATCCTGGCTGAGGTTGGTGAAGATGCCCACGGCGAAGCGGATGCCATATACCCGATCCAGGGCCAGCGCGTGGGAGGAGACCTCCATCACCACATGGGTGCAGCCCGCGTCGGACATCTGGCGGAACAGCTTCTGCAGCTCGAAGGATTCGGGGGTGGTGCGCTCGGTGTGCAGCACCTGGTCGCCGATCATGTTCTGGATGGTGCCCACCAGACCCACCTTGGCCCCGGCCTTCTGCTCCAGGATGCTCTTGATGAGATAGGTGGAGGTGGTCTTGCCGCTGGTACCGGTAACGCCGATCATGGTCATCTCGCGGGCGGGATGGTCGAACCAGTTGGCGGCCATCAGCGCCAGCGCTTTGCGGGAGCTTTTCACCTGCACATAGGGGATATCCCTCTCCGGCACACGCTCACACACCACACACACGGCGCCCTTTTCCGCCGCTATGGGGATGAACCGGTGGCCGTCCACCGCCTCGCCGCTGATGGCCACGAATACGCTGCCCGGCGCGGTGGTGCGGGAGTCATAGCTGACGCCGGTGATCTCCTGCGCCATATCGGCGGTGGCAGAGAGCACCTCAAGGCCCTTCAATATGTCGTTCAATTTCATATGATCGTCTCCTTATCCCTTCGGTTTTGGGGCGGCATGCCGCGCCACCGTCCAGTATAACAGGCAGAAACTGCACGGAAAAGACCGATAAATGCCGATTTACCGGGCAAAAACTGCGGTGATCAGTCCCGCACGGTGGTGTCGCCCAGCCGCACGGTGATGACCGTTCCGGCGGGCACCTCCGTTCCGGACTCCAGATCCTGGCTGAAGACCAGCACGGTGCTGGACTCGGAGCTGGTGGTGCCGGTAAAGCGGATCAGCAGCCCCGCGTTGGCGGCGATGGTGTTGGCCTGGGCCGCGGTGCAGCCCACCAGCGGGGGTACCTTACACATTTTATCCGATTTCTCGGCTCCGGCATACAGCACCACCGTGGATTTGCCGGGAATGATGGCGCCGCCCACGGGGGTCTGGTCGGTGATGGTCTCGCCGTCGCCCTCCACCTTGCAGGCGAAGCCGCGCTCCTTCAGGCGATCCTTGGCCTCGTCCACCGACATGCCGATGACGTTGGGCACCGTGGTGTCCACGCCCATCAGCTCCTCGGCGCTGTAGCTGGGCTCGATGCCCAGATAGGGCAGGATCTCCTCCATGATATGGCTGGCGGTGGGCGCCACCATGTTGCCGCCGGACACATAGGTGCCGGTGGAGCGGCTGGGGGTGTCCATGGTGATCAGCATCATGATCTGGGGATCGTCCGCCGGCGCGAAGCACAGGAAGGACACCACCACGTCGCCGGTCTGGCCCTTATCGGCCGTGCCGGTCTTGCCGCCGATGCGGTAGCCCGCCACCTGGCCATTTTTGCCGGTGCCGCTGGCCACCACATATTCCAGGCACTCCCGCACGGTGGCGGAGGTCTCCTCGCTGATGACTTGGCGCACCGGGGTGTCGTCGTGCTGCCAGATGACGTTGCCGTCGCTGTCGGTGATCTGCTTGGCGAAATGGGGGGGATAGAGATAGCCGCCGTTGACGCAGGCCG
>USAT01000095.1 GCA_900552725.1 uncultured Eubacteriales bacterium
CGCATCATCATCGTGATGCCCGAGACCATGAGCGTGGAGCGCCGCCAGCTGATGAAGGCCTACGGCGCGGAGCTGGTGCTGACCGAGGGTGCCAAGGGCATGAAGGGCGCCATCGCCAAGGCTGACGAGTTGGCCAAAGAGATCCCCAACAGTTTCATCCCCGGCCAGTTCGTGAACCCCGCCAACCCTGCCGTCCACAAGGCGACCACCGGCCCCGAGATCTGGGAGGATACCGATGGCAAGGTGGATATCTTCGTGGCGTGCGTCGGCACCGGCGGCACCGTTACCGGCACCGGTGAATATCTGAAGAGCCAGAACCCCAATGTAAAGGTGGTGGCCGTGGAGCCTGCGTCCTCTCCGGTGCTGAGCAAGGGCGTGGCGGGCAGCCACAAGATCCAGGGCATCGGCGCAGGCTTTGTGCCCGACGTGCTGGACACCAAGGTGTATGACGAGATCATCCCCGTAGAGAACGAGGACGCCTTCGCCACCGGCAAGCTGATCGGCAAGAAGGAAGGCGTGCTGGTGGGCATCTCCTCCGGCGCCGCCGTGTGGGCCGCCATCCAGCTGGCGAAGCGGCCGGAGAACAAGGGCAAGACCATCGTAGCCCTGCTGCCCGACACCGGCGACCGCTATCTCTCCACCCCGCTGTTTGCGGACTGAGGAGATCACAAGAACATAAGCACGGAAGACTGCCTTTGACGGGCAGTCTCCCGTGCGCTGATCGGTCAAACGATTCTGGAAATGCAGTCCAGCAAGGTCATGGAGTAAGTGGGGCAAAGTATTCAACTTCTTACTGTACGGAAATTGAATTTTAGAAAGGATGCCGAGCTTTGCGGAATGGATAAAGTTTGGACGCTTTAGACCCGCTTCACATTCTCAACGATCAAAAATCTTACAGCAAAGGAGACACAGACTATGCAGAAGCTCTCTGAACGAACTGCCAGCTTTACCGACTCTGTCATCCGCCGGATGACGCGGATCTCTCTTCAATATGACGCGGTGAACCTGTCCCAGGGCTTTCCGGATTTTGAACCGCCCAAGGAGATCCTTGACCGTCTGGCGCAGGTGGCCCACGAGGACTATCACCAGTATTCCATCACCTGGGGCGCGCAGGCTTTCCGAGAGGCGCTGGCCGCCAAG
The DNA here is from genome assembly GCA_900552725.1 of uncultured Eubacteriales bacterium. Taxonomy (GTDB): domain Bacteria; phylum Bacillota; class Clostridia; order Oscillospirales; family Oscillospiraceae; genus Vescimonas. Next base: position 1,141 of record USAT01000095.1, read on the forward strand.
CAGTCCCATTACATGGGCCGTACCATCGACCCCAACAGCGAGATCGTCACCACCTGCGGCAGCACGGAGGCCATGATGGCTGCCATGATGACCGTGACGAATCCCGGCGACAAGGTGGTGATCTTCTCCCCGTTCTATGAAAACTACGGCGCGGACACCATTCTCTCCGGCGCGGAGCCTATCTATGTACCGCTGGTGCCGCCGGATTTCCACTTTGATGCCAATGTGCTGGAGGACGCCTTTCGCCAGCACCCCAAGGCGCTGGTGCTGTGCAACCCCTCCAACCCCTGCGGCAAGGTCTTTACCCGTGCGGAGCTGGAGACCATCGCGGCACTGGCTGCCAAGTACGATGTGTATGTCATCACCGACGAGGTCTATGAACACATCGTCTACGCTCCCCACAAGCACACCTATTTTGCCACGCTGCCCGGCATGTGGGAGCGGACCATCTCCTGCTCCTCCCTCTCCAAGACCTACTCCATCACCGGCTGGCGTCTGGGGTACATCATTGCCCCGGCGGAGATCATCGACCGGGCGAAAAAGGTACACGATTTCCTGACCGTGGGCGCGGCGGCTCCCCTGCAGGAGGCTGTGATCCCGGGCCTGAAATTCGGGCAGGACTACTACGACGATTTTCTGGCCAAATATACCCACAAGAAGGAGCTGTTCCTCAAGGGGCTGGACGATCTGCACATCGTCCACAACGATCCGGAGGGTGCGTACTATGTGCTGATGGACGTTTCTGAATTCGGCTACGACAGCGATCTGAAATTCTGCGAGGATCTGGCCCGGCTGGTGGGCGTGGGCGCCGTGCCCGGCTCCAGCTTCTTCCGTGAGCCGGTGAACCACCTCATCCGCTTCCACTTCGCCAAGAAGGATGAGACGCTTCTGGAGGCACTGAACCGTCTGGAAGGCCTGCGGGCAAAAATTCCTTCCCGGAAAAAGAGTTAAAAGGACAAGTCTATGATGGATCTCAAACGGGAAGCCTTGAAGGAGGATACATATATTCTCATCAACCCTGCCGGCCGGTTTGCCATCAGCGGTCCGGCCGGAGACAGCCGCCTCACAGGACGAAAGATCGTTGTCGATACCTATGGCGGCGGTGCTTTTTCCGGGAAGGATCCGACAAAGGCAGACCGCTCCGCCGCTTATGCCGCGGGATATGTGGCAAAAAATATCGTCGCTGCGGGAGCTGACGCGAAAAGAAAGCATCTTCGCCGGATCTTCTTCCGGCCCGGCATTGGCTGCGGCCAAGAAGTTTGCGCTTGCAGCCAACAATAAACCGCCCCGGCGCAGTTTTATGCTGCGCCGGGGCGGTTTATTGCGTGGGATGCCAATGCAGTTTGGGGATTTATGCGGGGTTGGTATTCACCTATTATCCTGTGGGCACTTGCGCTTATGGTCGATAAAAGCAAAACGCTGCTTTATGTTCCGCTTCCCAGATCCAGCTCGTAGGTACACAGGTAGAACAGGAACGACGTCATCTGATAGCGGCTGATGTGGGTGTCATAGGCCGCCAGCAGCTCGCCCAGCTCGCTGTCACGGGTGGTGATGTCCCGCTCGTCGCACCACAGCATGGCCTTGACGACCTCGCCGCTGAGCAGGGGATTTTCCCGCATGGTCTGCCGCAGCAGCTCCTGATCCATGCTGGTGTCGATGCCGGCCAGGGCAGCGTAGCGGTAGATGATCAGACAGGCCGTCTGATAGTCCATGTTGTCGTCATAGGCGGTGTGCAGGTCGTTCCGGCGGATCAGCCTCGTCTGATAGGCCCAGCACACGGCGTCGTAGTAGGGGCAGGCGGAACCGTTGAAATCTTCACTCTCATAATCCGGCGGCAGAGCGGTGCTGTCCGTCTCCGGCCGCTGGGCGATGCGGTACAGCACATCCACAAATTCGCCCAGCTTTGCCGTGACCTTTCCGCCGAAGGTGTCCGGCGTCTCCGGGTCGATATACCCATTGCGGTACATATAGAGGACGCTGGCCTGGTTGAAGATGCCCGTGATGTCCGTAAACACCACCGTATCCTCCAGGCTGCCGCCGCTGGACGCCTTGCCGAAGACGTGGGCATAGTAGTCACTGTTGACGATGTTGCTGGACATCTGGAACTTATTGTCCACATAGAGCCGGTAGGCCTCCAGCTGCTCGTCGGAGACAGTGATGCTCTCGTCGGCGGGGATCACCGTCTCCGTACCGGCGTCATATCGGAAGGCCTTCGTCAGGAAGGACTTGTCCGACAGTATCGCCATGTGGATGCCGTTGGACAGCACGTCGGCGCCCGCCAGCAGCCGGGAATCGTAGTCCACGCCGAACAGGTTCAGCAGCGTGGGCAGGATGTCCGCCGTGGAGCAGTATTCGTCCACCACAATATTCTCGGAGAGGCCGGGCACGTAGCAGATGAAGCTGTTGCGGTACTTCTCGAAGGTGGTGTCCAGGGTTTGGCCTGCCAGCTCGTTATACTCCTCCTCCGTCAGGCCGTAGGGGTAGTGGTCGTTGGTCAGCACGATGCAGGTCTTATTGGCCACGCCCGCCTGCTCCAGCCGCTCCATCAGATAGGTCAGCGCGTTCTCCAGCTCCAGATTGCAGGCGATGTACGCCTTCACCGGCTCGGAGTAGGGCAGGTCTCTTACCGCGTCCCGGTTCTTATCGCTCATGGCGTTGTCCCAGTTGTACTGGTAGTGGCCGCTGAAGGTCATGTAATAGGCGTGGAAGGGCTCCTTGCTGCTGAGATAGTCGTCCACCGAGGCCTCCATCATCTCCAGATCGGAGGAGGGCCAGTCGATCTTCATGTCCAGCCCGGAGTCCGCCGCCTTAAAGGTATAGCCCATGTTTGCGTGGGTGATGTTCCGGTTGTAGAAATCGCCGATGTAGTCGTGATAGCCCCAGGTCTGATAGCCCTTGTCCTTCAGGGCGTTGCCCAGGCAGAAGGGCAGGTAGTTGGTGCCCGCCACGTTGAAGCTGGAATCCGTCTTGGTGCGGGACATGTCGGGATAGAGGCCCATGCACATAGTGTACTCGCCGTTGGTGGTGACGGACTGGAAGGTGCCGTAGTAATTATCGAAGATAATGCCCGTGTGGGACAGCTTGTACAGGGTGGGCGTCAGCTCCTCGCTGATGAACCAGGGGCAGAAGCTCTCGGCGCAGATGGTGATCAGGTTGTAGTCCTGTAAAAGCCCGGTATAGCTGTTCTTCCGGGTGGGGACCACCTGCGCCAGATATTCGTCCGTGGTCTTGCACATGGCATCGTCCGTGGACTCTGCCAGCTTCGGGAAGTCGATGCTCTCGATCACGTTATAGGAATTGCTGCTGTAGAGCTGCCTGGTGGCCGTGCCCAGGGAGGACGGCGTGATGGTAAAGCTGCCGCCGTTGCCGAAGAGCATATAGCGGAGCTCCTGGGCCGTGGTGGCCAGCATGCCCACGTTTTTGAAGCTGCTGTCGGTGGAGGTGTTCACATTGGTGAAGATCTTGTACACGGAGAAGGGCTTGTTCCGCCCGGCGTACATGATCCCCGCCGTCACCAGCAGCAGCGTCAGCAGCACGCCCAGCGTGGCCAGCGCCTGCTTCCAGCCCAGCCGCACCCGCAGCACCTTCCGCAGGGCGAGCCCCAGGATCATCGCCGCCAGCGGTACCAGCAGCAGAAGGATGGCCGCCAGATTCTTGCCGATGCCGTACAGGATCTGGGAGCTGAAGTTGACGATGACGTTCTCGCCCATGCTGACCTGGCTGATGGGCATGAAGTTGCCGAAGATGCCGTGATAGACCAGCTGCACCTCGGCAAACAGCACCTGCGCCGCTACAAGGACCGCGCCCACGATCTGCCGCAGGATACGGGGCAGGTATGAGGTCAGCAGGGAAAAGACCACGCCGCCCAGCAGGGCGAACAGGATGGGGTAGACGATCCGCTTATCCAGCGAGCGATAGACGCACAGGTGCAGGCACAGCTCCACATACACGCTGGTGCAGCAGAACAGCAGCAGGCTGCTGCCCCACGATTTCCACAGGCCGCGGCGCAGAGTCTGCGCCGTCTCAGACGCCTCATGAGGCGTCTGATGGAGGTTCGATATCTCATTGGGTTTGGTTTTCAGCATATATGTCTCCTACCGAGAGTATCCCTCTAAAAAAGAGGGCGAAATTTGTGTGAATTTAGACGCGAGGCATATCATACTGCATTTATTGAGAAAAAGCAATGATTCCCATGAAAAATTCAAGAAAGATTTACAGTCGGGTTTTGTCATCTCAAACCGAAAATGAACAAAACCTGCACAGGCACAATACAAAAGCCGTGCTGTACGGCGTGGAAAATCAGGAAGAGCATCGTTTCGGGGAGGTGCTTATTGGCTGACGCCATCCAGCGCCAGCACCTGCTCATAAGAATCCGCGCCGGCGATAGAGCCGATAGGCAGCACCACATGGAGCTTCCCTGTACCATCGGCGTATGTACGGACGTCCCTATTGATGTTCTCGTCGGACAGCGTCCAGTCGCGGCGCTCCGTCAGGAACTCGTCGGTATCACCGCCTGCAATCGCTCCGTATTGACTGTCAAACTTTGCGGCAGCGGCTCGACGCACAGCCTCCAGGAAAGCCGCTTCATCCACATGCATTACCTTCAGCAAATCCGCTGTGGCGAGCTGCTGGCCGGTGGCGATGTCATACAGATAGACGTTATAGCTGTTTATATCGGCATCCCAACCGCAGGAGACAACCAGAGACAGGATGTTTTCATACTGATATGACTCCCATGCCGCATAGAAGCAGGACAGGCTAACCTTATCCGAGACATTTTCAAGCACGCCATTCACGATAGGGCTGTATTCATCGGAGATAGCCTTGTTGATGGCTTCTGCACCCTGTGTATCGGCCACGATTTGAGGTACACGGTAGGTAAAATGGCCACTGTTGCCCACGCCGTCGGTATAGTCGAAGGCCTCATTATACAGTTCCGTGATTTGGGGAGCTTCATAAGACGTGTCGGGCGTTTCGGCCTGATTATCATTCTGTGTGTTGGTATCCACCGGATCGGGTGTCGTGCCGCAAGCGGCCAGTGCGAAAAGCATTGCTGCGGTCAGCAGCATGGTCAAAAACTTTTTCATACGAATATTCTCCTTCCGCTTACTTCCAAGAGAAGCGTCCCACAACGGCCTCCGTGTCCATCACGCGATCAAAGCCCATGGCAGCCTCTGCCGTCCGGCCCTGCGGGATGCTCATGGAGAAATCCGCACAGCGATACGGTGTCAGCTCCAGTCAGGACGCCATGGGGTAATGACGAATTCTTCCGTATAAGCCTCCCTTGCTGATCATGCTTTAAGTATAGCATGAGTTCTGCCCCGCCGCAACATGTCCTGCGATGCGCCCTGTCCAGAAACGATTATGCGTATGTTTTCTGGCGAAGAAACACGGCAAACAGCAACTTCTGATCAAAGAAATACAAAAACGGCAGCAGCTATACGGTAGACGGCAGCGGTGTGCCATGCTAAGCGTAAGCGCACACAATGAGATTGTATGATCGTACATGACCGTTAGCACAGACAGCAACGACTGTGCCGCGGCTGTACACAGAAAGGACTGGCACGCGTTCGCATGCCAGTCCTTTTCGCATGGATATATTTGAGGAGAAAAATATCGCCTTACTTCTTCACGCCCTCTACGGCGGCGGTCTTGGCGCTCAGATCCTCGCACAGATCCCGATGGGCAAACTCCGGATTGCGGGGCAACGTCAGGTCGAAGCGCTGGATCTGGTTGACCTTCACCGTCAGGTGGTCGGCGGACAGGCCCAGAATATGGCCGCCCTGGGACTTGTTGCCGCTGAGGTAGTGGAAGTGCCATCCCGGCAGGTTGATGCCGTTCACATACCGGGGGCACCAGACGGCGATAACGGTGCCGTAGGTGTTGGCAAAGTGGAACTCCCGCTGATTGCTGGCTACCTCGGACAGGGTGGGATAGGGCTTCTGGCTGGC
>USAT01000096.1 GCA_900552725.1 uncultured Eubacteriales bacterium
TGCCGCTGCCGCCGGAGGAATACCGCATCGGGCCGCTGCTGCGGGCCATCGAGGGGCCGCTGGCCCCGGTGCAGTGCGTGGAGGACGAGGCGCAGCCCTGCGAAATGGCGGGGGCATGCCGCACGCGGGCACTGTGGCAGGGGCTGGATCAGGTGATCCGGGACTATCTGGACAACGCCACACTGGCCCAGCTTATGGTGGAGGAAAATGGCGAAACCGATTGATTTCTGTCACATTCTCTGATATAATATTCCAGGTTTGTCAAAACGGCCCGCTTTCTGACAGAAAACGCCGGTTTTGACAGTTCAGTTTGAGGAGGAAGATTCCATGCTGGAATTGAAGCATATTTCCTATCGCGTATCCACGCCTGAGGGCGAGATGGATATCATCAAGGATATCTCCATCACCATTCCCGACCACCGCCTGATGGTGTTTACCGGCCCCAATGGCGGCGGCAAGACCACCCTGGCCAAGATCATCATGGGTCTGGTGCAGCCCACCGGCGGCCAGATCCTCTATAACGGCGAGGATATCACGGGCCTGTCCATCACCGAGCGGGCGAAGAAGGGCATCAGCTACGGCTTCCAGCAGCCACCCCGCTTCAAGGGTATCACCGTTCACGATCTGCTGCTGCTGGCAGCGGGCGAGGAGAAGCTCAGCAAGGATCGCTGCTGCGCGTATCTCACCAAGGTGGGCCTGTGCGCCAACGATTACCTGGACCGCGAGGTGGACGTGTCCCTGTCCGGCGGCGAGGTGAAGCGTATCGAGATCGCCACCATCCTGGCCCGGCACAGCGACCTGATGATCTTCGACGAGCCGGAGGCCGGCATCGACCTGTGGAGCTTTGCCCGGCTGACCGAGACCTTCGAGCAGATCCACCAGGAGGGCAAGGCCACCATGATCATCATCTCCCATCAGGAGCGGATCATCCGCCTGGCCGACGAGATCGTGGTCATCGCGGGCGGCCAGATCGCCCACCGGGGCAATACGGAGGAAGTGTTCCCCCTGATTTTGGCCGACACACTGGGCGGCTGCCCCGTGATCGAGAGAAAGGAGGCGTCCCTGTGATCACTGAGATCGACGCGAAGCTGTTGGAAAAGATCGCCGACCTGACCGGAAAGCCGGTGGGCGCCTTCAACATCCGCAAGGACTCCGGCTGCGAGGCCAGACAGTCCACCGAGCATATCGACATTCTGCCCCGCGAGGACGGCAAGTCCGGTATCGACGTGAAGTTCAAGCCCGGCACCAAGGGCGAGAAGTGCTATATCCCCGTCATCATCAGCAAGACCGGCGTCAGTGAGCTGGTGTTCAACGACTTCTATGTGCCCGACGACTGCGACGTGGAGATCGTGGCGGGCTGCGGCATCCACAACTCCGGCTGCAACGAGAGCCGCCATGACGGCCTCCACACCTTCCACATCGGCAAAAACAGCCGCGTGCACTACATCGAGAAGCACTACGGCGAAAAGGACGCCGGTCAGACCGGCGGCAACATCATGAATCCCAAGACCGTGGTGTATCTGGGCGAGAATTCCACCATGCAGATGGACACCATCCAGATCCGGGGCATCGACTCCACCAAGCGTGAGACCGACTTCTTCTGCGAGGCCGGCAGCGAGGTGGTGGTCACCGAGCGTCTGCTGACCCACGGCGACCAGATGGCCGAGAGCGACATGACCATCCAGCTCAACGGCGACGACGCCAAGGGCCGGGTCATCTCCCGCTCCGTGGCCCAGGATCGCTCCCACCAGGTGTTCCACCCGGTGATGGTGGGCAACGCCAAGTGCTTCGGCCATGTCCAGTGCGACTCCATCATCATGGGCGAGGCCAAGATCGAGTCCATCCCCGCCATCACCGCCAACTCCACCGAGGCGCAGCTGATCCATGAGGCGGCCATCGGCAAGATCGCCGGTGATCAGTTGCTGAAGCTGGAGACCCTGGGCCTGACCTCCGAGGAGGCCGAGGATACCATCCTGAAGGGCTTCCTGGCGTAAGATATCCCCCGCATATAGAGTGAGAAAGAGAAGAGAGCGTCCCGGCGGGACGCTCTCATTTTTATGCCATATTCTTCTTGGCCGCCGACAGCATCAGCTTGATGCGGTTCAGTTGGTTCACCTCGCTGGCGCCGGGGTCATAGTCCACGGCGGCGATGTTGGCCTGGGGATAGGCGGCCTTCAGCGCCTTGATGACGCCCTTGCCCACCACATGGTTGGGCAGACACGCAAAGGGCTGGATGCACACGATATTGGGCACCCCCTCCGTCAGCAGCTCCGCCATCTCGCCGCACAGAAACCACCCCTCGCCGTACTGGTTGCCCAGCGACAGGAACGGCTTGGCCAGGTCGGCGATATGGGCCATGGGCGTGGGCGGGTCGAAGCGGCGGCTGGCCTTCAGTGCCTCCACCGCGGGCCTGCGGACGGCCTCAATGCCGTCGGTGCCCACCCTGGCCAGCAGGCTGGAGGTCCAGCCGGTGCCCAGGTAGTCGTGCTTGTAGCTCTGCTGATAGATGCACTCGATGAGGAAGTCGGTGAGATCGGGCACTACCGCCTCCGCGCCCTCCTGCTCCAGCAGGTCGACTAAGTAGTTGTTGGCCAGAGGCATGTACTTCACCAGAATTTCGCCCACGATGCCCACGCGGGGCTTGCGGAGACTCTCATTCAGCGGCAGGGCGTCGAAATCCGCCACGATGCCCCGGCAGATGCCGCCGTAGGTATAGCCGGTCTTCTCCCCCATGGCGTAGGCAATGGCGATGTCCCGCCACTTGGCGTGGAGGGCGTTGGCGGAGCCGGGCACGGCCTCATAGGGTCGTGTGCGGTACAGGCACCGCATGAGAAGGTCGCCGAAGGTCAGCTGCCGCAGGGCGGACAGCAGCATGGCGGGGGAGATGCGGAAGCCCTCGTTCTTCTCCATGCCGTTGGCGTTGAGGGAAATGACGGGGATATGGCTGAGGCCCGCCTTGTCCAGAGCCCGGCGGATAAAGGCCACATAGTTGCTGGCCCGGCAGCAGCCGCCGGTCTGGGACATGATGAGGGCCAGCTTATCGGTATCGTACCGGCCTGACAGCACCGCCTCCATCAGCTGTCCCACCGACAGAATGGAGGGATAGCAGGCGTCGTTGTTGACGTACTGCAAGCCCACGTCCACCGCCTTCCTGGTGGCGTTGTTCAAAATCTCCACATGGTAGCCGTGGCGGCGGAACACCGGCTCGATCACGTCAAAGTGGATGGGGGACATCTGGGGCGCCAGAATGGTATAGCCCTGGTCGAACATCTCCTTGGTGAACTCGGTGCGGTGGTAATCCAGCGGCACCGGCCTGGCGCAGATGTGCTGCTCACGCCGCATGTTCATGGCGGCCAGCAGGCTGCGGACGCGGATACGGGCCGCGCCCAGGTTGTTCACCTCGTCGATCTTCAGCACGGTATAGAGCTTATTGCACTTTTCCAGGATCTCACACACCTGATCGGTGGTGACGGCGTCCAGGCCGCAGCCGAAGGAGAAGAGCTGCACCAGCTCCAGATCGTCCCGTCTGCCCACGAACTCCGCCGCGGCGTACAGCCGGGAGTGGAACACCCACTGATCCACCACCCGCAGGGGACGCTGGGGCGGGGTGTCCAGGGGCAGACTGTCCTCGGTGAACACATACAGGCCATAGGAGGCGATGAGCTCCGGGATGCCGTGGTTGATCTCCGGGTCGATGTGGTAGGGCCGTCCCGCCAGCACCACGCCCCGCTTGCCGCCGCGCTCCATCTCCGCAAGGCAGCGGCGGCCCTCGGCCCGGATGTCGTCCTTGGCCCGGCGCTGCTCCGCCCACGCGGCACGGGCGGCGGCGCGGACTTCGGCGGCGGGGATGCTCCACACGTCGCGGCACAGCTTCACCAGCCGATCCTCCGCCGTTTTCTCGCCGGTAAAGGCGATGAAGGGCCGGATATACCGCACCTGTCCGGAGGTGATGGCCTCCACGTTGTTTTTCAGGTTCTCGGGGTAGGACACCACCATGGGGCAGTTATAGTGATTCTGGGCGTCCTTCGTCTCCTGATACTCATAGAACACGCAGGGGTGGAAGATGGTGGTGATCCCATGCTGCACCAGCCATTCTACATGGCCGTGGGCCAGCTTGGCGGGATAGCACTCCGACTCGGAGGGGATGGACTCCATGCCCATCTCGTAGATGGCCCGGGTGGAGAAGGGGGACACCACCACCCGGAAGCCCAGCTTGCGGAAGAAGGTGGCCCAATAGGGGAAGTTTTCATACAGGTTCAGCACCCGCGGGATGCCGATGACACCGCGCGTGGCTTCTTCCTCCGAAAGCGCCGGATAGTCAAACAGCCGCTGCCGCTTATAGGCCATCAGGTTGGTACCGGGCTGGGCGGCGTTGGGGTTCTTCACCCGCTTTTCGCAGCGATTGCCGGAGATATAGCGGCCGCCATCGGAGAAGGTGTTCACCGTCAGCAGGCAGTTATTCTCGCACCCGCCGCAGCGGGCGGTTTTCGCCGTATAGGTCAGAGCGGCGATGTGGGCGAAGTCCAGCGTCTCCGTGGGCTGGCCGTGATAGCGGTCACGGGCGATCAGCGCCGCGCCGAAGGCGCCCATCAGTCCGGAGATATCGGGGCACACCGCGTCCACACCGGCGATACGCTCAAAGGCCCGCAGCACCGCCTTATTATAGAAGGTGCCGCCCTGCACCACGATGTGGCGGCCCAGCTCATGGGCGTCGGCCAGCTTGATGACCTTGAACAGGGCGTTCTTGATGACGGAGTAGGCAAGTCCGGCGGAGATATCCGACACCGCCGCGCCCTCCTTTTGGGCCTGCTTCACGTTGGAGTTCATGAACACGGTGCAGCGGGTGCCCAGATCCACCGGATGTTGGGCAAACAGCGCCTCGTCAGCGAACTGCGCCGCCGTAAGCCCTAAGGAATTGGCAAAATTTTCCAAAAACGAGCCGCAGCCGGAGGAACAGGCCTCGTTGAGCATCACGCTGTCCACGGTGCCGTTTTTCAGCCGGATGCACTTCATGTCCTGTCCGCCGATGTCCAGCACGCAGTCCACCTGCGGGTCAAAGAAGGCCGCCGCCGTGGTGTGGGCAATGGTCTCCACCTCACCCTCGTCCAGGTGGAAGGCGGCCTTCAGCAGCGCCTCGCCATAGCCGGTGGAGCAGGAGCGGGCGATGCGGGCCGTGGGCGGCAGCAGGCGGGCAAGCTGGGCTATGGCGTCCATGGCGGTCCGGATGGGGCTGCCGCTGTTGTTGGCGTAGTAGGACCACAGAAGCTCCCCCTCCGCGCCGGTCAGGGCCAGCTTGGTGGTGGTGGAGCCTGCGTCGATGCCCAGGAAGCAGTTACCCTCGTATGTATCCAGATCGGCCTTGGCTACCACCGCGTGGGCGTGGCGGGCACAGAAGGCGTCGTATTCCGCCTTGTCCGCGAACAGCGGCGGCAGGCGCTTGATCTCGAAGGCCATGGTGACGCCCTGGGCCAGACGGTCGATCAGCTCCCCGATGGGCCGTGCCGCCGTGCCAGCCTCCGTCTCCAGCGCCGCGCCCATGGCGGCGAACAGGTGGGAGTTGTCCGGATCCACGATGTTTTCCGGCGTCAGCTTCAGCGTGCGGATAAAGGCCTTTTTCAGCTCCGGCAGGAAGTGCAGCGGCCCGCCCAGAAAGGCCACGCAGCCCCGGATGGGTTTACCGCAGGCAAGGCCGGAGATGGTCTGGTTCACCACCGCCTGAAAGATAGAGGCGGCCAGATCGGCACGGGTAGCGCCCTCGTTGATGAGAGGCTGGATGTCGGTCTTGGCGAACACGCCGCACCGGGCGGCGATGGTGTACAGCTCCTGATAGCCCGCCGCCGCGTCGTTAAGGCCCTTGGCGTCGGCCTGCAGCAGGGCGGCCATCTGGTCGATGAAGGAGCCGGTGCCGCCGGCGCACACGCCGTTCATCCGCTCCTCCAGGCCACCGGTGAAATAGATGATCTTGGCGTCCTCGCCGCCCAGCTCGATGGCCACATCCGTCTGGGGATAGCGCTGCTCCAGCGCCGAGGCCACCGCCACCACCTCCTGCACAAAGGGGATGTCCAGCGCACGGCCCAGGTTGATGGAGCCGGAGCCGGTGATGGCGGGCCGCAGGGCGCAGTCGCCCAGGGCCTCCCGCGCTTCCCGCAGCAGGTCGGCCAGCGTCTGCTGGGTGTGGGCCTGATGGCGGCGGTAATCGCCGTAGATGATGTTGTCGTTGTCGTCCAGTACCACCAGCTTCACGGTGGTGGAGCCAATGTCGATACCAGTGCGATAGGTATTCATAGGTACGATATTCCTCCGTTTAGGTGTTGTTATTGGTACATACCATACCACATTTTTTGCCACTCTTGCATTAAGATTTTGTTAAAAATAATACGGAGAGCAGGGCGCGATGACCCCTTGAAAGAAAGCCGCCGCTTCCCATGAGGCGGAAAGAGCCCCTGGGGCCTGCGCATACACAGGCCCCAGGGGCTGAAATTCCGTTCAAGTTTGCGGCGCGTTATCAATACATGCCGCCCATGTCGCCCATGCCGGGAGCGGCAGCGGGTGCGGGAGGCTCGGGCTTGTCGGCCACCAGAGACTCGGTGGTCAGCACCATGCCGGACACGCTGGCGGCGTTCTCCAGGGCGCTGCGGGTCACCTTGGCGGGATCCACGATGCCGTTGGCGATCATGTCGCAGTACACTTCCTTATAGGCGTCGAAGCCGTAGCCGTTCTGGCCGGAGGTGCGGACCTTCTCCAGAACCACGGAGCCGTCGATACCGGCGTTGGCCGCGATCTGACGGATGGGCTCCTCCAGCGCCTTGGCCACCATCTGCACGCCCACCTTTTCGTCGCCCTCGGTGCTCTTCAGCAGCTCGGTGACGGCGGGGATCACGTTGACGAAGATGGTGCCGCCGCCGGCCACGATGCCCTCCTCAACGGCGGCCTTGGTGGCGTTCAGAGCATCCTCGATGCGCAGCTTCTTCTCCTTCATCTCGGTCTCGGTGGCAGCACCGACCTTGATGACGGCCACGCCGCCGGCCAGCTTGGCCAGACGCTCC
>USAT01000097.1 GCA_900552725.1 uncultured Eubacteriales bacterium
GTCGCCAGCGGTGGATTTTGAGTCCACTACGTCTACCAATTCCATCACACCGGCAGATATTACCCGCACATTATACCGTAAATGGCCGGCGATTGCAAGACAAATTTACCCGCCGAAAGCACTGACGCCCAACAGGCTCAAGCCGCCCATGATGGCACCGGCCAGGAGGACGCCGGCGGCGCAGGCGAGGGTGCTTTTTTTGAAATCCATATCAAGCAGGCTGGCGGCAAGAGTGCCGGTCCAGGCGCCGGTGCCCGGCAGGGGTATCCCTACGAACAGCAGCAGCGCCCAGTACAGTCCGCGGCCGGCTTTGGCCTGGAGCTTACGCCCGGCTTTCTCCCCTTTTTCCAGGCAAAAAGTGAAGAATTTTCCTATATACCTCCTATCTTTCCCCCATACAAGCACTTTTCGTGCAAAAAAATAAATGATGGGAACCGGCAGCATATTGCCCGCGATAGCGATCAGATACGTCAGCCACAGGGGCAGATCGAAGGCCACGCCGTAGGGGATCGCGCCCCGCAGCTCGATCAACGGCACCATGGAGACGAAAAAAACGATGACACAATGCTTAAACATATACGTTCCTTCACTTTACTTCATTGTATACCTTATTGTATCCTTACTGTGCTTTTTTTGTAACTGTCATTATACCCGAAGGCGCTCTCTTTGACAAGAACCACAAGGGCTGTTTAAGAAAAACCTAAAATTTCTACCGACTTTTTTTCAGTTTCAGTCGACAAATACCACCTGCACCTGTTATACTACCTATAAGAAGATTTTATCATGGGAGGGAATGGGCCATGAGCGTTGCAGACGTCATATCGCTGCTGGGCGGTATCGCACTGTTTTTGTTCGGTATGTCCCTGATGGGCGAGGGCCTGAAAAAGGTCGCCGGCAGCCGCCTGGAGCTGGTGCTCTACAAGCTGAGCAGCACACCGCTGAAGGGCGTACTGCTGGGCACCGGCGTCACCGCTGTGATCCAGTCCTCCTCCGCCACCTCCGTGATGGTGGTGGGCTTCGTCAACTCCGGCATGATGAAGGTGCGGCAGGCCATCGGCGTCATCATGGGCGCGATCCTGGGCACCAGCGTCACCGGGTGGATCCTGTGCCTGAACAGCATCTCCGGCGGCAGCGGCTGGGTGGATCTGCTGTCCACCGCCACGCTGACGGGCATGTTCGCCATCGTGGGCATTCTGCTGCGGATGGTGAAGGGAAAGCCCACCCGCAAGCATCTGGGCAACATCCTGCTGGGCTTCGCGGTGCTGATGTACGGCATGACCGCCATGTCCGGCGCGGTGGCGCCCCTGAAGGAGAGCGAGGCGTTCATCGCCATCCTCACCAAGTTCTCCAACCCCCTTCTGGGTATTCTGGTGGGTCTGGCCTTTACCAGCGTGCTGCAGAGCGCCAGCGCCGCCGTGGGTATCCTGCAGGTGCTGGCCGGTACCGGCGCCATCACCTTCGAGATCGCTCTGCCCATCACCATGGGCATTGCCATCGGTGCCGCCGTGCCCGTGCTGCTGTCGGCCCTGGGCGCCAACATCAGCGGCAAGCGCACCGCCTTTGTGTACCTGCTGATCGACGTGCTGGGCGTGGTCATCTGGGCGACGCTGTTCTACGCCGCCAACGCCATCATCCATTTCCCGTTCCTGTCCACTGTCATGACCACCGTCACCGTGGCGCTGATGAACACCCTGTTCCGTCTGGCCACTGTGGTGGTGCTGACCCCCGCCATCCCCCTGATGGAGAAGTTGGTGGTGTGGCTGGTCCCCGACAAGGGCGACGATCCCCAGGCGCGGCACGACATGGACCGCCTGGAGGAGCGCTTCCTCCAGCACCCGGCCCTGGCCATTGAGCAGAGCCGCCTGGTGACCGACTCCATGGCCGAGCACGCCCGCGCCAACCTGCTGCGTGCCATGCACCTGCGGGAGGCGTACACCGACCGGGGCTATGAGCAGGTGGAGGAATCCGAGGAGCTCATCGACCGGTACGAGGACAAGCTGGGCACCTATCTCATGAAGCTGACGGCCCGCTCCCTGTCTCCGGAGCAGACGGAGGAGGTGGCCAAATATCTGCACACCATCTCCGACTTCGAGCGTATCTCCGACCACGCCTGCAACGTGGCCGACGTATGCCAGGAGATCGACGAGAAGAAGATCGTTTTCTCTGACAGCGCCCTTCACGAGCTGGACATGCTGGAGGCCGCCGTCACCGAGATCCTGGCCATCTCCATCGACGCCTTTACCGGCGGCGACCTGCAGATGGCCGCCCGGGTGGAGCCGCTGGAGGAGATCATCGACGGACTGTG
Source organism: uncultured Eubacteriales bacterium (assembly GCA_900552725.1). GTDB lineage: Bacteria > Bacillota > Clostridia > Oscillospirales > Oscillospiraceae > Vescimonas. The sequence goes on from USAT01000097.1 coordinate 2,306, forward strand.
CGACGAGATGAAGTCCCACCATGTGGATCGCCTGCAGCAGGGCGTGTGTACCCTGAACCAGGGCTTCGTGTTCAACGACCTGCTGACCAACTACGAGCGCGTGGCCGACCACTGCTCCAACATCGCCGTGGCCGTCATCGAGGTGGAGAGCGACAGCTTCGATACCCACGAATATCTCAACAGCGTCAAGGCCATGAAGGACGCCTCCTTCGCCCGGTACTATGACGAGTACAAGAAGAAATACACGTTCTGAGTATAAAAAAGCACCGTATGGCCGATGCCATACGGTGCTTTTTTATGTTCTATTACTCCGCTTTGGGCTTGTCCTCTTTGTACGCCACGATGACGCCCGCCGTGATCAGCACCGCGCCGATGATGCTCATGACAGAGATGGGCTCACCCAGCAGCAGCCAGCCCACGAACACCGTCACAAAGGGGGAGGCGTACAGGTAGTTGTTGGTGACCACCACGCCCAGCGCCTTGAAGGCGATGTTCCAGATGGCGAAGCACACGGCGTTGCCCATCACGCCCAGAAACAGCCAGCTGACCAGCACCTTCACGTCGGTGAACAGCGGCGTCAGGACGGGCATGCCGTCGGTCAGCAGCATCAGGGGCACGGCGGTGAGGAACGCCCACAGGAACACCCGGCGGGTGACGATGAAGTTATCGTACTGCTCGGTATACTTCTTGATGAGGATGGAGTACACCGCCCACATCAGCGCCGCCGCCAGGGCCAGCAGATCGCCCACCGGGCTGAGGTGGAAGGAGAGCTGGCCGTTGAGCACCACCAGCACCACGCCGGCGATGGCGATGACCGCGCCGATGTACACATACTTGCCCAGACGCTCGTTGCTCCGGCTGAACAGCTGGGCCAGCAGCACCGTCAGGATGGGGCTCAGCGCCACCAGGATGCTGACGTTGGCGGCGTAGGTGTGATCCAGCGCCGTATTCTGCAGATAGAAGTAAAAGCTGCCGCCGGTGATGCCGATGAGGATGAACATCAGCTCATCCTTCCAGGGCAGCTTCATGGTACGGGGCCGCAGGATCCACAGCGTGATATACGCCAGGCCCATCCGCAGGGGGATGATCTGGATGGGGGTGAAGTACACCAGCAGATTCTTGGTCAGCACAAAGCAGCTGCCCCATACCAATATGGTGATGATGGCGAAGATGTGGCCCATCACTTTTGATTTTTCCATGGGAAACGCCTCCTGAGATATTTTTTCACAACATTTTATTATAAAGGAAACACCGCCCGAAATCCAGAGAAAAATACAGGTTTCCCGAAAATTTTTCCGTTCAAAAGGCGGTTGCCCTTTCCCGGGAAACGTGGTATCATAGAAAAGGAACAATTTCCGCGAGGAGGAAAACAACTATGCAGCATGCGACACTGGTGATCATGGCGGCCGGTATGGGCTCCCGCTACGGCGGCAACAAGCAGGTGGACGGCGTGGGGCCTCACGGCGAGATCCTGATGAACTACGGCATCTATGACGCGGCACGGGCCGGTTTTGACAAGGTGGTGTTCGTCATCAAGCCGGAGATCCGGGACCTGATCCACCGCCTGGCAGGCGACGCGCTGGAGACGCTCCACACCCCCGATGGCCGCAAGGTGGAATTCTGCTATGCTGAGCAGACCTTCGACTCCGTGCCGGACTTCTATCACATCCCGGAGGAGCGCACCAAGCCCTTTGGCACGACCCACGCGGTGCTGTGTACCCGGGACTATGTCCACGAGCCCTTCTGCGTCATCAACGCCGACGACTATTACGGCGTGGACGCCTACCGCACCATGTACGAGGCGCTTCAGACCCTGCCGGAGCGGGGCAAGGCCGTCATGGTGGGCTATCTTCTGAAAAACACCGTCAGCAAATACGGCACCGTCACCCGGGGCGTATGCCACACGGCGGACGGCAGGCTGACCGATATCCGCGAGACCATGAAGATCCAGCAGTTCCCCGACGGCAGCATCGCCGACATGGCGGACGGCACCCGCCGGGATCTGGACGGCGACAGCGTGGTGTCCATGAACTTCTGGGGCTTCTCCCCTGCTATTTATGAGGACATGGAGCAGTATTTCCACGATTTCCTCCGCCATGTGGGGGACGACATCAAGGCCGAGTGCCTGCTGCCCGCCATGGTGGGCGACCTGATGGACAAGGGGCAGCTGACGGTCTCGGTGCTGCACTCCGCCGACCAGTGGTTCGGCATGACCTATCACGAGGACCGGCCCCGTGTGGCGGCGGCTCTGCAGAAGCTCCACGACGAGGGCGTGTATCCCGACAAGCTGGCGTGACGAAGCATAAAAAGATCACCTGCCGCAAGGCGGGTGATCTTTTTATGCGTGAAAAGATAAGAGAGAATAGTGAAAAACTGCGGTATGCCGCCGTGGGCGGCATGAATTGAAATGATTCTATCTGTATCGGGCTTTCTTATATGCAAGTTTCTATGTCGCAACATTCATTTTTTTGCGTTTGACGAAATTTTCACATTGTTCTGTGTGTAAAAATGAATCTTACAAAATTTATACTTGCAAAATCGAAATGACAGGTTTATAATGGGATCGTATTTGAGGGGCGCCTGCGGGGCGCGGCTATAGAAAGGAGCACACCATCATGAGCAACAGCAGCGGAACACTGGAAAAATTTGCAGGCTCCCTGAGCCAGCTGATCCGAAAAGAATACGCCATCGGTGAGGAATTCTACCGGGGCGATGTGAAGCGCGGCCTGCGCAACAGCGACGGCACCGGCGTACTGGCCGGCGTGTCCAAGGTAGGCAGCGTGCAGGGCTATTTCATCCAGGACGGCCAGCGGATCCCCAAGCCCGGCCAGCTCTACTACCGCGGCATCGAGCTGAACGAGATCGTGGAGGCCCATCGGAAGGCGGGCACCTTCGGCTATGAGGAGGTGGCGTACCTGCTTCTGTTCGGCTATCTGCCCTCCCAGTCGGAGCTGACCAGCTTCAACGAGATCATGAACCGGGCCCGGAAGCTGCCCGACGGCTTTACCGAGGACATGATCATGCGGCACCCCAGCCGGAACATCATGAACAAGCTGGCCCGCAGCGTGCTGGCCCTGTACTCCTATGACGACAATCCGGACGACACGTCCATCGAGAATATGCTGCTGCAATCCATCAAGCTGGTGGGCTGCTTCCCCTCCATCGTGGCCAACGCCTACGCGGTGAAGCGCCACTATTTTCAGGGGGATTCCCTGCACATCCACTTCCCGGTGGACGATCTGTCCACGGCGGAGAACTTCCTGCGGATGATCCGTCCCGACAAGCAGTACACCGAGGAGGAGGCCCATCTGCTGGACATGATGCTGATGGTCCACGCCGAGCACGGCGGCGGCAACAACTCCACCTTCGTCTGCCGCGCCATGTCCTCCAGCGGCACGGATACCTACAGCGCCATCGCGGGCGCGGTGGGCTCCCTGAAGGGCCCGCTGCACGGCGGTGCCAACGCCAAGGTCATGGAGATGTTCCAGTACGTCAAGGAGAACGTGGATCCCCACGATGACGGCTCCATCCGTGATTACCTGAACAAGCTGCTGGACGGCGAGGCCGGTGACCGCTCCGGCAAGATTTACGGCCTGGGTCACGCGGTGTACACCATCTCCGATCCCCGGGCGGTACTGCTGAAGAAGTATGCCCAGCACATGGCGGAGATCAAGGGCTATGCCGACGACTTCGCCCTGCTGCAGAAGGTGGAGGAGCTGGGCATCCCCCTGGTGCAGGAGCGCCGCCACAGCGACACACCCATGTGCGCCAACGTGGACATGTACTCCGGCCTGGTATACACCATGCTGGGCATCCCCGAGGATGTGTTCACCCCCCTGTTCGCCTCCGCCCGTATCGCTGGTTGGTGCGCCAACCGCATGGAGGAGGTCATCACCTGCCACCGGATCATGCGTCCCGCCTACCGCGCCGTGACCATCAAGGATCACTATGTGCCCATCAAGCAGCGCATCGGAAAGCTGGTCACGCCGGAGGCGTGAGGGAAACCGGCATAGTTTCGATAAAGCCTTGTGGGGGCGGGGTTCTCCCCCGCCCTCTGTCTATCTCCGCGACACCGATAGCGCAGGGGCATTTCGCCCTCCGGGGCGACCTACTTTTGCCTACAGTGGCAAAAGTAGGCAAAAGCACCGCTTAAACCTGCGGTTTAAGAATCCGCGCACGCTGTTCATTTTACGAATCTGACACATTGTACCACGCGTTCGCGGTAAATATTTGTTATCGTTTTGTATGACGAATTGACTTTCTTCTTGCGCCGCTGCCGCTCACGTTCTCAACGGTAGAACTAAAAGCGTTGTTCGACAGGGTGGACAGAGTCGTCCGCCCCTACGGACGGTTTCCGGCGGTCGCTGCGTAGGGGCCGGCGTCCCCGACGGCCCGCACGGTGGACGCAAAGATCTGTACGCGGCGGGGTACCCTCACCCTGCCGCGCGGTGGACGCACCGTATTTTCGATAAACAGTCGTAGGGGCGGACGACCCTGTCCGCCCGCCGACATAAGATGGTACCTTCAAAGACAAGATGGATGCTGCGGCG
>USAT01000098.1 GCA_900552725.1 uncultured Eubacteriales bacterium
TAGGGCGGGGTGACCTCACCCCGCCGCACGGTGGTGCATCGGCTCCTGCGGAATCCTGCCGCGCCCCTGTCGTAGGGGCGGGGGTCTACCCCGCCTGCCGTATTGCCCGCCGGAGGCCGTTTTCGCCCCGGAGGGCGAAACACCCCTCAAAACCGGATCTTCTCCCCCCGCTGTACCCGTCTCCGGATCTCCGCCAGCTCACCGGGTGTCAGCGCCTTGGGATCGGCGCGGGTCACGGCGCTGCTGCCGCGGCCGCCGTTCTCCGCCACGCGCCGTCCGCCGCTGGCGACGGCACGGCTGCACTGCTCCGCCGCCCGCTTCGCGCCGTAGCGCATGGCCTGGGCCAGGATCTCCCGGCTGTGCACCACCTCATAGGCGGTGCGGCCATCCACCCCCGCCGCGATCAGGCGGCCAAAGGCCGGGTCGCGCATCTCCCTCTGCCAGTCAAAGCCGTCATACACCCGGCGGATGTCCTCCGCCTCGCGGGCCAGACGTGCCACGCAGTCGTTCTCAAACCCCTGCCGCTCCTGGGCCTGACGGCGCAGTGCCTCGTTCTCCTGCCGCAGCGTCCGCAGCCGGCCGTCCAGGATCTTCTGCACCCGCTGCTGAAAGGGCTGCCTGCATCGGCCCCGGATCAGCTCCTCGAATTCCGCGGCGCAGTCCGCCTCCGGTGTGACCTGCTCCATTACCTGTTCCTCATCCATGGCGTTCCCTCCCTGTCCGAAGGTCTTTCACCTTCACATAGTCTCCATAGTGCCGCGCCAGCCGGAGAAACCCCTCTCGGGCCACCGCCAGCAGCTCACTGTCCTCCGCCGCGATGATGGAGCAGAATCCGTCGCCGAAATAGCTCAGTACCAGCTTGTCCTGCCGCTCCAGCGCGTCGGCGGTGGCCTCCATCAGGATGCTGACGGCGGCGCAGAGGATGTCCTGCCCCTTGGGGGCGTAGCCGCTGTGGCCTCTGGCCCACATGGCGTTGTCCTTCAGCGTGATCTGGATCATCGGGGCCGCACCACCTCTCGTGACTGCTGGCGGCTGCGCTCCATGGCGCCTCGTGCCGCCGCATCGCGGGATGTGCCGGGTGCGGCGCTGCCGCCGTCCGCCTGCTCCGCCGCCAGGCGCTCCGCCAGATGGGTGCCCTTGGCCTCGTCCACCACCTGGGCCAACTGCAAAAGCTGCTGCCGCATCGCGGCCATCTCCGCCGCCTGGGTCCTGCCGCCGGAGATGATCCGCGCCAGTTGATCCTTGTTCTTGAAGTCCATCAGCTCCAGGCACCGCAGCGCCTGATCCGCCAGATCCTCCCGGAAGAAGCCCATCTGAAAGAGCTGCAGCGCCAGTTGATTGGCCTCCGCCGTGCGATAGGGACTCTCCCGCTCCGCGCCGATCTCCAGGTCGAACTCCGGCACCCGATAGGACACGTTCACCCCGTCGTCCATCACGCGGGGCTGCAATCCGCTGCGGTCATAGCTGACGAACTCCTCCGTGCCCATGGCGCCCAGCAGCCGGAACTGCCGGGGCATCTCATAGAACTGGCGGATCAGCTCGATGCACAGCGTCACCACGTCGGCAAAGGCCTCGTAGCCGTCGTCGATCATGTTGCGGCTCAGCTTGCCGCTGCTCTCCTGCAGCGCGGCGATGGCGGTGCCCGCCGTCACGCCCGCGGCGGTGCCGCCGTTGGCCACGTCCCGGTTGCCTGCCGTCTCCTTCATCTCCGCGATCTTGTTGTTCAGGATCGCCACATATACGCTGTCCAGGCTGCCCGCCCGGATAGGCGCGATGGAGTCGCTGCCCAGATTGCCGTTGGTGTGGACAAAGGGCCGCGTCCAGTCGGCGTATTCGTTCTCATTCACCGCCCCGTCGGAGCGGATGAAGAACCGGGGCGTGGCGTTGGCCAGCGTGTTCTTCAGGATGGCCTGATTCATCAGGTCGATCTGCTTCTGGGGGCTCTTGCACAGATCGATGTACCCGTACCCGCAGGGGGTGCCCTCCTCGGGAAACAGCACGTCGAACACGAAGGGGTACTTCCCGTGGTCGTACCAGCCCCGCTGCGCCATGCTGGGGCCGCAGGGTGCCTGCCCCATCACGGGACGGCCCTCCTCGTCGGTGCCCAGAAACCGTGTCTCGGTGGGCTGCACCGTGTCGTTCTCCGTGGCGTACAGCACCGTTTCCCCCACATACTTGCAGTACTGCAATACCCTCCGGCCCTCCACAGCCGTGTGATAGTACCAGTCCACCACCAGCGACTTCCCGGTGGTGTCCACCGTGTCGTCATAGAGATAGCGGCTCAGGGTGAAGCCGCCCCGTCCCAGCTTTCCCTCCAGCTGGGGATAGTCCGCCAGCAGTCTCTCGTTGTCCACCAGCTCCGTGGAGAAGAAGTGGGCGCTGCCCTGGATGTCCGTCACCCCCGGCTCCCAGAACAGGTTCAGCAGATCCATCCGCTTCACGCTGATGTCCCCCAGTCCGCCCAGCTTCGTGCCGTCCCAGAACACGCCGTACACGGCGCAGCCGGATTTCAGCTTGTACCACCACGCGGAGGAATACGTCCGCTTGAACTGATTCTTCTTCAGCACCACCGGCAGGATGCGGCTCAGCCGCTGCGCCTCCTGCCTGTCGTCCGGCTCACGGGGCAGCACGGTGGGGGCGGGATAGCAGTCCATGGCGTCGGCGTGCTTGGAGAGAATGCAGTTCACCAGCCACCCGCTGGCGGGCTGGGGATCGCCGCTGTTGCCGCCCTGGCCCTCCTTCTCCATCTGCTCCCAGTGCCGCAGCTTCCAGAACTGCTCGTTGTCGATGATCCGCTGCTCCAGACGGGCCTTGCCCTCCTTGTACTTCTTCAGGATGCCGTTGGCCCGCCGCAGCTCCTCGGGGCCGATCCTGGGCCGTGCCAGAATGTCGGCGGCGGACTGTGCCGTGTCGTTGTGTTCCATAAGTACCTCCTTGTGATGTAGGATGGATGTGAAGAAGGCCTCCACACCCCTGCCCCCGCCCCATGGCCGCCGTTGCCGCCCAGGGGGCAACACCCGGTAAAAAAGTGGTAAATTTTTTGTAACATCCCCGGAAACGGCGGAAAATGGCACCGCCCCGGCCCCTTTCCAGCCTTGACGGTTGCCCTGTGCCGTTGTATAATAAACTGATTTATTATCTGTATGGAGGACTTGGGGATATGTGGATCGCGGACGGCTGGCAGGATTATGAATTGCTCTCCTGCGGCGGCGGAGAAAAACTGGAACGTTGGGGTCGTCAGATCCTGGTGCGGCCTGACCCCCAGGCCATCTGGGAGGCGGACAAGCGCTCAAAGCTGTGGCGGCAGGCCAACGCCCGTTACAGCCGCAGCTCTACCGGCGGCGGCCATTGGGAGAAGAACGACCTGCCCCAGAGCTGGCCCATCCGCTATAAGGAGCTGACCTTCCAGGTCAAACCCATGAACTTCAAGCATACGGGCCTGTTCCCGGAGCAGGCGGCCAACTGGGATTTCGCTATGGACGCCATCCGTCATGCGGGCCGTCCCATCCGGGTGCTGAATCTGTTCGCCTATACCGGCGGTGCCACCGTGGCCTGCGCCAAGGCGGGTGCCAGCGTCTGCCATGTGGACGCGGCCAAGGGCATGGTCTCCTGGGCCAAAGAGAACGCGAAGCTCTCCGGCCTGGCCGACGCGCCCATCCGCTGGATCGTGGACGACTGCGCCAAGTTTGTCGAGCGTGAAATTCGTAGAGGCAAGACCTACGACGCCATCATCATGGATCCCCCCAGCTATGGCCGCGGCCCCTCCGGCGAGGTCTGGAAGCTGGAGGATAACCTGTACCCCTTCGTGAAGCTGTGCATGCAGGTGCTGTCGGACAAGCCCCTGTTCGTCATCATCAACAGCTATACCACCGGCCTTGCGCCCTCTGTGCTGGGCTATATCCTGCACCTGTTGGCCTGCCAGCGCTTCGGCGGCAAGGTCATGTGGGACGAGCTGGGCCTGCCCTGTACCGAGTCCGGCATGGCGCTGCCCTGCGGCGCAACGGGCCGCTGGGTCAGCGAATAACGCGATTACTTTCATAAGGAAACGATAGCTATTATGTCAATGATGCTGCAAACAGAACACCTCTCCTTCACCTACCCGGCGGAGGAGGGGGTGAGCACCTCCACCACAGCGCTGGAGGATGTGTCGCTGTCCATTGAAAAGGGCAGCTTTGTGGTGGTGCTGGGCCATAACGGCTCCGGCAAATCCACCCTGGCCAAGCATATGAACGCCGTGCTGCTGCCCTCTGGCGGCGCGGTGTATGTAGAGGGTATGGACACCAGGGACGAGGCCCTGCTGCTGGAGATCCGCCGCCGTGTGGGCATGGTGTTCCAGAACCCGGATAACCAGATCGTCGCCAACGTGGTGGAGGAGGACGTGGCCTTTGCCCCGGAGAATCTGGGCGTTCCCAGCGAAGAGATCCGCCGGCGGGTGGACGACGCCCTGGCGGCGGTGGGCATGTCGGAATTCACCCGCCACGCGCCCCATCTCCTCTCCGGCGGACAGAAGCAGCGGGTGGCCATCGCCGGCGTCATCGCCATGGCCCCGGAGTGCATCGTCCTGGACGAGGCCACCGCCATGCTGGACCCGGCGGGACGGCGCGAGGTGCTGTCCGCCATCCGCGCGTTGAATCGGGAGCGGAACATCACCGTGGTGCTCATCACCCACCATATGGACGAGGCCATGGACGCCGACCGCCTTATCGTTATGAACGACGGCAAGCTGGTGATGAACGGCACCCCGGCAGAGGTATTTACCCAGGTGGATGCCCTCCGTGCCATGGGCCTTGCCGCCCCGGATACGGTGGAGCTGCTGTACGGCCTGCGCCAGAGCGGCATGGACGTCCCCCTGGACGCCCTGACCGTAGACGCCTGTGCCGATGCCATCTGCAAAGCCCTGCAATAACCGCGGCACCTTCCTGAAACCACCCGTAGGGCGGGGGGACCACACCCCGCCGCCTGCCGGAAGTGCCATCGCATATCGTGCGGGCCGTCGAGGACGCCGGCCCCTACACCTGATCACCGATACCCCATCCGTAGGGCGGCATGACCACATGCCGCCGCCCAATATTGAACGATTTCCTTTGTTGAAAATCACCGGATTTTCAACAATTACTGATGAAACGAGGAACCCAACATTGGAACCCATCATTCGTGTCGATCACCTGACACATACCTATAGCGCCGGAACGCCCTTCCAGCGCAGCGCCGTCAAGGACATGTCCCTGGATATCCTGCAGGGCGAGTTCCTGGGCGTCATCGGCCATACCGGCAGCGGCAAATCCACCCTGATCCAGCACCTCAACGGCCTGCTGAAGCCCACCGAGGGGCATATCTACCTGAACGGCCAGGATATCTGGGCCGACCCCAAGAAGATCCGCCAGGTGCGCTTCCATGTGGGCCTGGTGTTCCAGTATCCCGAGTACCAGCTCTTCGAGGAGACGGTCTATAAGGACGTGGCCTTCGGCCCGAAAAACATGGGCCTGGACGAGGCGGAGATCGACCGCCGGGTGCGCCAGTCGGTGCAGGCCGTGGGCCTGAACGAGGACGTGCTGGAAAAGTCCCCCTTCGCCCTGTCTGGCGGCCAGAAGCGCCGCGTGGCCATCGCCGGCGTCATGGCCATGGAGCCGGAGGTGCTGATCCTGGACGAGCCCACCGCGGGCCTTGACCCCCGGGGCTGCGAGGATATCCTCGCCCTTCTGCGCAGCTATCACACCCAGCGCCGCAGCACCGTGGTGCTGGTCAGCCACAGCATGGAGGAGATCGCCCGCAACGCCCAGCGCATCATCGTGCTGGACAAGGGCGGCGTCTGCATGCAGGGCAGCCCGGCGGAGGTGTTCGCCCGCGCCCGTGAGCTGGAGTCCATCGGCCTTGACGTGCCCCAGGTCACCAAGATCGCCCACGCCCTCCATGAAAAGGGCGTGGCCATCGACCCGGCGGTCTATACGGTGGAGGCGCTGCGTGCGCAGCTCCTCACCCTGAAAGGGGGCAGCACCGTATGCTGAAGGACATCACCCTGGGCCAGTATTTCCCCGGCGATACCCTGATCCACCGGCTGGATCCCCGCACCAAGCTGCTGTGCGTGATCCTGTATATCGTGGCCCTGTTCAACGCCAAAAGCGTCCTGACCTACGCCATTGTGGCGGTGGTGCTGATCACCTGCATCCTGATTTCCAAGGTACACTATAAGGCCCTGACCCGCGGTCTGAAGCCGGTCTATATCATCGTGGCCTTCACCGCCATCATGAACCTGTTCTTCTCCGGCGGCACGCCGGTGGCGGATGTGTGGCTCCTGCGCCACATCACCTACGAGGGCATCCGCTCCGCCATCGCCATGGTGCTGCGGATCATCATGCTGATCATGGGCACCTTCCTGCTGACCTATACCACCAGTCCCATCAGCCTGACCGACGCCCTGGAGCATCTGCTGTCCCCGCTGAAGAAGCTGAAAATGCCCATTCACGAGCTGTCCATGATGATGTCCATCGCCCTGCGCTTCATCCCCACCCTGATCGAGGAGACGGACAAGATCATGTCCGCCCAGAAGGCCCGGGGCGCGGACTTCGAGTCCGGCAATATCTTCCAGCGGGCCAAGGCCCTGGTGCCCATTCTGGTGCCCCTGTTCATCAGCGCCTTCCGCCGTGCCGACGAGCTGGCCACGGCCATGGAGTGCCGCTGCTACCACGGCGGTGAGGGCCGCACTGCCCTCCACGTCCTGCGCTACAAGGCCGTCGACTACCTGGCCCTGACGGTATTCCTGGTCTTCACCGTGGGCATCATCGTATTGAAGCACCTGGGCCTGTAATTTCGTAGGGGCGACCCTTGCGGT
>USAT01000099.1 GCA_900552725.1 uncultured Eubacteriales bacterium
CTGCCATAGATACTCAAGATGCTGCGGCAGTTGACGCTGCGATAGCTTGGGCAGTCTGGCGTTCTCTCCGGCGTTTTCTACCATTTCCGCCACATTGAAGTCCACAGTCACATCGTCAAACCACTTTTTTTCCTGCCAGTTGGAGATGTCTATCACAAGGCCGTTGGCGCTGGCGCCCGCCTGCCAGTTGGCGTATACGACGCCCTCCAGCTCGTTCTCCGGTACGCCCTCCTTCCGCTCCAGAAAATAGGGCATGTAGACGCCTGTCATCATCTGGCCGGGGAAATACAGGTCGAAGCTGTAAAAGTTGCCCTTCTGATCCAGAACCGCGCCCTCGTTGGCCTTCACGGAATAGAGAAGATACAATATCCGCTCGTCAGAGATCACCTTTTTGATCTTGATCTGCATTTCCTCCGTAGGCACGGCCTGCTGCTCCGGCTGCTGCTGGGAGACCACCGGAGCCTCGTCTTCGTCGCCGATAACGGTCTGACCGGGGGAAAAGATGTCACGCCACGACAGCGGGATCCTGCTGATGGCAAAGGCGGTCACGGACAGGCCCAGTATGACCAGCACTGCCACGACCGCGGCAGACAATTTGGGGAAGCGAAGGGTTTTCGTCTTGGCGCCATCAAAGTCAAGGGCCTCTTCCAAATACGCTGTATCCATGTCTCCGATGGCGGAGACCAGCTTATCGGTTATATGATCCATCATAGAGATACCTCCTCAGGTGTTTATGTAGTTTCCCGCGGATCCTGCTGAGCCGGACAGACACGTTGTTCTCGGTGATAGCAAATGCGGCTGCGATCTCGGACAGGGATTCCGAGAACCAGTAGCGCTTCACAAACATGATCCTGTCGTCCCTGGGCAAAGCGGAGAGAAACGCGTTGATCTGCGCCGACAGCTCGCTTGCGGCAAGCTGCTCATCCAGAGAGTTGTCCGGGATGCAGTTGGCCAGCTCCTCCAGAGACACCTCAAACTGACTGCCCCGCTTCAGCGCGGTGTTGGCCCGGAGCTTCTTCAGGGAGTGGTTGCGGACGATGCGGCAGATATAGGCGCGCAGCGGGTCGGGGGATTGGGGAGGAATACTGTTCCATGCACCGAGATACGCGTCATTCACACACTCCTCCGCGTCCTGATGATTGTTCAGAATACTGTTGGCAAGCCGGAAGCACAGAGCGCCGTATTTCCGGGACAGTTCGGTGATGGCCTGTTCTGAGCGCTCAAAAAACAGGCTGACGATCTGCTTGTCATCCATAGGGCGGCGTTCCTCCTTTCTCCTTCTATTGATATAACTACCGTTTCCGGCACGGATGTTACAGGAGTTTCAAAAGCTTTTTATTCTATCAAAAAGAGGGAGGAAATGCCATGAAGCATTTCCTCCCTCACTGAGGGGGACACCGTCTTATGAAAGCGGCAGGGACAGAGTCTCGCCGTCGCCGCCGGTAAAGACGGCCTGCCCGGCCTGACGGTCGAGGGTCATATCCGTCCACCAGCGGCCGTTGACGGAAGAAAAGCGGGCATCGGACAGGTCGGCCAGCGTCGTGACATCCTGTCCCAGCAGCGCACCGCCGGTGAATTCCCCTGTCCATGCGGCCCGATCCTCCGCCGTCATGCCGAAGTAGTACCAGCCGCCGCCTGCGTCCCAGGTGGGGTCGAAGTAGTACCATTTTCCGTCGATGGCGGCCATCAGCCACATGTGGAAGCCAGTGGCTCCGTCACCCGTCACGGCGGCGCAGTCCAGCCCCGCCTGGGTGTACAGGAAGGCCAGCGCCTGGGCGAAGGAATAGCAGATGCCGCTGTGGAGCACCAGCGCCGCGTAGCTGCTGGTGCGGAAGCGGTACGCCGCGGGATCATCGTCATAGGTGCCGGATACGTCATAGTCGTAGGCGGCCTGCTCCGTCAGGGCGCGGTACAGCAGCAGGGCGCGGGCGGTCTCGCCGTCACCCCGGCGCAGACGGCTCATGCAGTCGCCGGTGGTCTGCTCCAGCGATGCCAGCACCTGGCGCACCTGCTCCGGCGTCTGGGTATAGACCCATGTGACGGTGCGGGCGGCCCTGTCGAAATGGTTGTCATCGTAGTCCGTCACCGCGCCGAAGGCCGGACACATGCTGTAAAGGGCATAGCCCAGATCGTTGCCGGGATTGCCGCCGTAGTCACCCTCCGGCAGCGTCACCGTGGTCTCTCCCGCCAGAAAGGCGTCGATCACCAGCCGGGCCGCCGCCACCAGATCGCTGCCGATCTGCCGCTCCACCAGCGGTGCGCAGCGGTGATAGTCCAGTGTGAAATCATAGGGCGCGTCCTCCTCCGGGACTTCCGGAGGTTCCGGCGCCTGCGCGGGCTGACCGCCGCAGGCGCACAGCAGCACGGCGGCCAACAGCGCCGCCAGCAGGGATGTGATCTTCTGATGCATGGAAGTTCTCCTATTGGATGGGATAAAATAAGGCCACCTTTGCAGGTGGTCTTATTTTATCATGCTTTACACGCCCAGCTTTTCCAACGCCGCCAGCTTCAGGCAGTTGCAGAAGATGGCGATGGCCTGCTTCAGCTCCTCCACGGGAGGGAAGGAGGGGGCGATGCGGATGTTGCTGTCGTTGGGGTCGATGCCGTAGGGGAAGGTGGCGCCCGCGCCGGTCATGGTGACGCCCGCCTCCTTGCAGAGGGCCAGCGTCCGTTTGGCGCAGCCGTGCATGGCGTCCACGCTGACGAAATAGCCGCCCACGGGACGCTTGTAATCGGCGATGCCCAGGGGTGCGATCTCGGCATCCAGGGCGTCCAGCACCGCGTGGAACTTGGGGGCCAGGATGGCGGCGTGCTTCTTCATCAGGGCCAGGGTGTGGGCCTTGTCCTGCAGGTACTTCACATGCCGCAGTTGGTTGATCTTGTCGAAGCCGATGGTCTGGATGTTGATGAGCTTGCTGAAATAGTCGATGTTGGCCTCGCTGGCGGCCATCACGCCCACGCCAGCGCCGGGGAAGGTGACCTTGCTGGTGGAGGCGAACTCATACACCATGTCGGCATTGCCGTTTTCGGCGCACAGGCTGAGGATATCGGGAAAGTCCACATAGTCGCAGTCGAACTCGTGGATGCAGTAGGCGTTATCCCACATCAGCATGAAGTCGGGAGCGGCGGGCTTCAGGGCCGCCAGACGGCGGATGGTCTCGTCAGAGTACACCACGCCCTCGGGGTTGGAGTACTTGGGCACGTTCCACATACCCTTGACAGCGGGATCCTTCACCAGTTCCTCCACCATGTCCATATCGGGGCCGCCGGCGGTCATGGGAACGGTGATCATCTCCACGCCGAAGGACTGGGTGACCTTGAAATGCCGGTCATAGCCGGGGGCGGGGCAGATCCACTTCACCTTGTCCAGCTTGCACCAGGGCTTTTCGCTGTGGAGCAGGCCGTGGGTAAAGGCCTTGGACACCGCGTCGTACATGAGCTGCAGGCTGGCGTTGCCGCCCACGAAAACCTGTTCCGGCTTGCAGCCCAGAATGTCGGCAAACAGCGCCTTGGCGGCGGGGATACCGGCCACCTCGCCGTAATTGCGGGTCTCGATGCCGTCGGAGACAAAGTCCTCGGGCTTGATGAGGACGCCGAAGATATCCGTCACCAGATTCAGCTGGTCGCGGCCCGGCTTGCCCCGCGCCATATTCAGCTTCAGGCCCAGGGCCTTCTGCTGCTCATAGGCCGCCTTGACAGCGGCGTACTCCGCCTGACGCTCCTGCAGCGTCATTTCCGCGTATTTTTTCATGGTATTGCCTCCTTATATGCCTGTTATCGTACCATTTTTGCCTAGTCTACCACACTTGCGGCGGTTTTGCAATACATAACAGGTGAACAATCGTCTTTCCGGCGGGGATTTTGGGTGAGAAAATTGCCGCGGAAAACCGCGGCAATTTTGTATATATTTTATAAGGTCTCCGCCTCGTCCCGCTCCTGGGCCAGCAGGGCCTTCCTGGCCTCGACGCCGGACTGGGCGCAGCCGTACTCCCAGTTCCAGGGATCCTTGCGGCACACGCCGTCGGCATAGGGCACAAAGATGGACAGCAGGCCGAAGGCCGCCAGGAACCAGCAGTACCACATGCCGCCCACAATCCCGGCGGGGCTGGTATACAGCTCAGGGGAGGTGACGGTGGCATTGGTCAGGGCCGCGGCGCTGAGGAGCTGGGCACCGTAGGGGATGATGCCCTGGAACACGCAGGAGAAGATGTCCAGCAGGGAGGCGGTGCGGCGGGGATCCACCTTGTACTCGTGGCTGACATCGCGGGCCATGTCGCCTGCCACGATAATGGCCACGGTGTTGTTGGCGGTGGCGCAGTCGCACAGGGACACCATGGCGGCGATGCCCACCTGGGCGGACTTGTTGCCCTTCATGACCCGCCGCAGCTTCTGGATGATCCAGGCGATGCCGCCGTTTCTGGCGATCAGCTCCGACATGCCGCCGCACAGCAGCGTCAGGAAGAACACCTCGTTCATGCCGGTGAAGCCTGTCCACACGCTCTGGGCAAAGCCGGCGATGGTCATATCACCGGCACAGATGCCGATGATGCCGGCGGAGAAGATGCCGATGGTCAGGGCGAAGAACACGTTCAGACCGCACAGGGCCAGCACCAGCACCAGTATATAGGGCACCACCTTGATGATGTCGAAGGGCAGGGCCTCCAGTGGCATGACCACCTCGGGGCGGCCGATGAAAAGCAGCAGCACCAGCGTCACAAGGGCGGCGGGCAATGCCACCAGGAAGTTGACCCGGAACTTGTCCCGCATCTCGCAGCGCTGGCTGCGGGTGGCGGCGATGGTGGTATCGGAGATCATGGACAGGTTGTCGCCGAACATGGCGCCGCCCACCACCGCGCCGATGACCACCGTCAGGGACAGGCCGCCCTTCTCCGCGATGCCCACGGCAATGGGGATGACGGCGGAGACGGTGCCCATGGAGGAGCCGGTGGCGGTGCCCATAAAGGCGGAGATGACGAACAGGCCCGCCGCCAGGAACTGCACCGGCACCAGGGACAGGCCCAGGTTCACGGTGGACTCACGGCCGCCCATGTTGGCCGCCACCTGCGCGAAAGCGCCCGCCAGAATGTAGATCATCAGCATGGTGAGAATGTCCACATTGGCCGCGCCCTTGGCGAACACCTCAAACTTCTCGTTGATGGTGCCCTTGAACATGATGAAGGCCACCAGTACCGCCACGAACATGGCGGTGACGGAGGGGAACTGGTAGAAGGCCATCTTCGTTCCCTTGGCCTGATAGTAGATGCCTGCGCCCATGTAGATGACGATGAAGATCACAAAGGGGATCAGCGCTAGTCCGTTGGGCTTTTTCTCGTTGAGGGTATTTTTCATATTGGGGGAAGCTCTCCTTTTCTCGTACTTTTCCTTTTCTCCACAGAAAATGCCCGCGGGGTGTTTCCGCCCCGTGGACATCTTCCAAAAGGTATCATACAGGAGAATGACTCCCATTGTCAACAATGATTTCTATTTTTCTTCCATCTGGCTATCTATATATTCGATAACAAAATCATCTCTTCCGCAGTTCGTACACATCCGTCCGCCGGGCGGAGAGGATGGGGAGCTGCTGGCGGATGGCATCCACCCGCGCCATGTCCAGGGTGGTGACGACTACCTGCGGCGTCTCGTCGCACTGGCGCACCACGGTACCCCAGGGGTCGCAGACGATGGAGTGGCCCCAGGCCACATAGCCCGCCGCGGTGTCCCGGGCCGGGGAGGTGCCCACGGTGTAGCACTGGCCGTCCACGGCCCGCTGGCGGAACAGCAGCTCCCAGTGGGCGGGGCCGGTGGTCATGTTGAAGGCGGCGGGGACGACGATCAGCTTCGCGCCGGACAGCACCATCAGCTCCGAGAGCTCGGTGAACCGGAAGTCGAAGCATACGCAGACGCCCACTCTGCCCCAGGGGGTATCAAAGGTGGTGACGCTGTCGCCCGCCGTCAGGGTCTCGGACTCCATGAACCGCTGGCCGCCCTTTACATCGATGTCGAAGAGGTGCATCTTCCGGTGTTTGGCTACCATTTGTCCGTCCGGCGCGAACACATAGCAGGTGTTGTAGATCCTGTCCTCCGCCAGCTCCGGCACGGTGCCGCCCACCAGCCAGATGCCCCGCTCCTTCGCCAGGGCGCTGAGGGTCTGATACGCCGGGCCGCCCTCCGCCTCGCCGTAGGGGCGGAAGCAGGCGTTGTCATAGGGGCAGCAGAACATCTCCGGCAGCACCGCCATGTGGATGTCTCCCGCCTGCCGCACCATGTCGCAGGTGCGGCGGATATTTTCTTCTCTGTCCGCTGTGACGGACATCTGGATCTGCGCGATCTTCAATTCCATAGCAGCCTCCTAAAACTCCCGCAGCACCAGGTCGGTGCGGCCCTGATCCAGCGCGATCACCCGCAGCACACGCCCGGAATACTCCCGCCGCACCATGTCCCGCAGGACGGTGCCGCTGTTGTAGCCGTGGACGATCCGCAGGCGGTAGGTGCCGGATTTGGCCCGCCGCAGCGCCGCGTCGATGGTGATCTTCGCCTGGTATTCGTTTTTCCCGTGCAGGTCAATTTCGATAATGCCGCCCGCTGCCATATGGTGCCCTCCTTATGCGCTTTTCTTCATGATACCGTAAAAGGTTTGAGTTTGCAAGGTGAAGGTGGTATAATGATACATAAGATGATTTCGCTCTCCGGAGCGACCTGCTTTTGCCAAATCACGCTGTGTAAGCACAGCGGATGCTACGGCAGCATAGCTGCCGAGATCGGATGCTAAAAATATG
>USAT01000100.1 GCA_900552725.1 uncultured Eubacteriales bacterium
GATCGGAGGCTAAAAACATGCCACCGGCATGTTTTCTTAACGCCCCGACGCCGCTGCCGCTGATGCCTGCGCAGAACAACATTTATGACTCTCCTGTGCGGCGGGGTGAGGTCACCCCGCCCTACGGACAGGTATCGAAGCTTTTCGTAGGGCGGCCTGACCTCAGGCCGCCGCGTACAGCGATTCAACTTCTACCGTTGCAACGCATCAGCGGCAGCGGCGCAAGAAGAAAGTCGATGCGTCATACGCAACGATGACAACGATGTTCTGTGAACGCGTGGCAAAGGGTATCAAATATAAACAGAGCATAGCGTGGGCGGATTCTTAAACCGCAGGTTTAAGCGGCCTTTTTGGACACTTTTGGGGCCGCGGCCAAAAGTGTCCCGTGCCCGGAGGCACGGAATACTCCCTTTATCAATCCATCAAATAAGGAAATCATTATGGAAACCATTACCATCACCACAGAATTCATCAAATTACAGGATCTTCTCAAGCTCTCCGGGCTGGTGTATACCGGCGGCGAGGCCAAGGTGCTGATCCAGGAGGGCGCCGTCTCCGTCAATGGCGAGGTCTGCACCCAGCGGGGCAAAAAGCTCCGCCCCGGCGACACCGTGGACTTCGGCGGCAAAAAGCTGACTGTAGCGTATGCGGATCAATGAGCTGAGCCTTTCCGGCTTTCGCAACTACCGCCGCCAGAGCCTGACCTTTGATCCCGACTGCAACGTGATCTACGGCGAGAACGCCCAGGGCAAGACCAACCTGCTGGAAGCGGTGGTCTATCTCTCCTGCGGCAAATCGCCCCGCACCCACGCCGACAAGGAGCTGATCGGCTTCGACGCGGCGGGCGCGGTGCTGGAGGGCCGCATCCTGTCTCGTGACCGGGAGTTTGTGACCCATATCGAGCTTGCCCGCGGCAAAAAGCGGAAAATGACCGTCAACGGCGTAACAGCGAAAAATGCCGCCGCACTCAGCGACGTGCTGCACACGGTGTTCTTCGCGCCGGAGGATCTGTTTTTGATCCGTGACGGCGCGGCGGCAAGGCGGAAGTTTATGGATCTCTCGTTGTGCCAGCTGCGGCCCCGATATGCCGAGACGCTGGCGGAATATGGACGGCTCTATGAGCACAAGACCCGTATTTTGAGGGACAGCGAAGATTTTCCGGGCCTTTTAGATACCCTGCCGGAATTCAACCATCGGCTTGTCCAGGTGGGCGCAGTGCTGATCCGGTATAGGGCCAGCTTCTGCGAGAAGCTGCGGCAATACGCCGCCCAGGCTCATGCCGAGTGCAGCGGCGGCAGGGAAGTGCTGGATCTGCAATATAAGACGGTGAAAACCGTCACCGATCCGCTGGCGGAGCAATCTGTCATTGCCCAGCAGTTGGCGGAGCATCAGCAGAGTCACTACGCCGCCGAGATCGCCTCCCGGCTGTGTCTCAGCGGGCCCCACAAGGACGATATCGAAGTCACTGTAAACGGACACAGTGCCCGGCAGTATTGCTCACAGGGGCAGGTGCGGACGGCGGCGCTGGCTTTGAAGCTGGCGGAGCGGGAGATCCATAAGGACACCTTCGGTGAATATCCCGTCATGCTGCTGGATGACGTGCTCAGTGAGCTGGATCCTCTGCGGCAGGAATATGTCCTGAACCGTATCGCCGGAGGACAGGTGTTCATCACCTGCTGCGAGAATGACCGGCTGGACACTTTGCTGAACGGCAAGGTGTTTCATGTGAAAAACGGGGAGGTGCTGTGATGCCCTATCTGCACATCGGCCAGAGCGTTACCGTGGAGGACAAGCGGATCATCGGCATTTTTGATCTGGACAACACCACTTACTCGAAGCACACCCGTAATTTTCTGGATGGCGCGGAGGCGGAGGGACAGGTCATCTCCGTGTGCGAGGATATCCCCCGCTCCTTCCTGCTGTGCGACCACCCCTATCATAGGCAGATCGTCTATCTCTCCCAACTCAATACGGCAACGCTGCAAAAGCGCGCCGAGAGTTGGAAAGAGGAGCTGGAATAAGACACGCCATGCGTAATACGCGGCGGCATGTGGTCATGCCGCCCTACGGAAACATATCGTAACACCGTGCGTAGGGCGGGGTGACCTCACCCCGCCGCACATGATATGGTATATGTCGCTTCATACGCAAATCCCTTCTTACAGAGGAGAATACAATATGTCTGAATTTGAAAACGTCACCCATGTGGAAACGGAATACGACGCCTCGGAAATTCAAGTTCTGGAGGGTCTGGAGGCCGTGCGCAAGCGGCCCGGCATGTATATCGGTTCCACCAGTGCCAGCGGCCTGCACCACCTGGTGTACGAGATCGTGGACAACGCCATCGACGAGGCGCTGGCCGGCTACTGCACCGACATCACCGTGACCATCAACCCCGGCAACACCATCACCGTCACCGATAACGGCCGCGGCATCCCCGTGGACATCCAGAAGCAGACGGGTCGTCCCGCGCTGGAGGTGGTGTTTACCGTACTGCACGCCGGTGGTAAGTTCGGCGGCGGCGGCTACAAAGTGTCCGGCGGCCTGCACGGCGTGGGCGCATCCGTGGTCAATGCCCTTTCCGAGTGGCTGACCGTGCAGGTCCACAAGGACGGCAAGATCCATGAGATGAAGTTCTCCCGCGGCGCCATCACGCAGGAGATCACCGTCATCGGCACCACCGACCATACCGGCACCACCGTCACTTTCAAGCCTGACGGCGAGATGTTTGACACGCTGGAGTATGACTATGAGACACTGCACACCCGCATGCGGGAGCAGGCGTTCCTGAACGCGGGACTGCGCATCACCATCACCGACGCCCGGCCCGGTCAAGAGCAGTCGGAGACCATGCGGTACGAGGGCGGCATCCGTGAGTTCGTCACCTATATCAACCGCAACAAGACCCCCCTTCACGAGGAAGTTATCTATCTCGCCGGGGCCAAGGACGACGCCACCGCCGAGATCGCCATGCAGTATAACGATGGCTATAACGAGACACTGGTGTCCTTCGCCAACGACATCCACACGCCGGAGGGCGGTATGCATGAGACAGGCTTCAAGGCGGCGCTGACCCGTGTGCTGAACGCCTACGGCCTGAAATACGGCATGATCAAGGACGGCGACAAGGTTTCCGGCGAGGACGTCCGCGAGGGCATCACCGCCGTCATCTCCGTAAAGCTGACCGAGGCCCAGTTCGAGGGCCAGACCAAGGCCAAGCTGGGCAACGCCTATATCCGCACGCTGGTGGACAACATCGTGTCCGATCAGCTGGCGGCCTATCTGGAGGAGCACCCGGTGGTGGCCCGCACCATTCTGGACAAGGCCATGACCGCCAACCGCGCCCGCGAGGCGGCCCGCAAGGCCCGGGAGTCCATCCGCCGCAAGACGGTGCTGGGCGGCGCGGCCATGCCGGACAAGCTCCGTGACTGCAACGAGAATAACCCCGAGCTGACCGAGCTGTATATCGTGGAGGGCGACTCCGCAGGCGGCTCCGCCACCCAGGGTCGCGATTCCCGCTTCCAGGCCATCCTCCCCCTGTGGGGCAAGATGCTGAACGTGGAAAAGGCCCGTGTGGATAAGGTCTACGGCAACGATAAGCTTCAGCCGGTGATCATTGCCCTGGGCGCCGGAATCGGCGAGGATTTCGACGAGAACAAGCTGCGCTATCACAAGATCATCATTATGGCCGATGCCGATGTGGACGGCGCCCATATCCGTACCCTGCTGCTGACGTTCTTCTTCCGCTATATGCGGCCCCTGATCGAGCAGGGCTATGTGTACTCCGCCGTGCCGCCGCTTTTCAAGCTGAGCCGCGGCAAGACCACCCGCCTTGCCTTCAGCGAGGAGGAGCGGGACGCCATCTCCGCCGAGATGCGCGGCGGCAATCCCAATGTGAAGATCGACATCAATCGCTTCAAGGGCCTGGGCGAGATGAACCCCCATGAGCTGTGGGAGACTACCATGGATCCGGAGAAGCGCACGCTGCGCCGCATCACGCTGGACGACGCGGTGAAGGCCGATGCCACGTTCACCGTCCTCATGGGCGAAAAGGTGGAGCCGCGCAAGGAGTTCATCGAGCGCCGCGCCAAATACGCCGTGAATCTGGATTATTAAGGAGGGGTACAATACTATGTCCAAAAAACCCCAATACGATCCCGAGGAGATCCGTTTCCCTGATCAGCACATTGTGGAATCCCCGCTGGTGCCGGAGATGGAGAACTCCTATATCGAGTACGCCATGTCCGTTATCGTGGGCCGCGCCCTGCCGGACGTGCGTGACGGTCTGAAGCCCGTACACCGTCGTATCCTCTACGCCATGTATGAGGATAACCTGACCTCCGACAAGCCCTTTAAGAAATCCGCCACCTGCGTGGGCGATGTGCTGGGCCGGTACCACCCCCATGGTGACGCTTCCGTCTATGACGCGCTGGTGCGTCTGGCCCAGGACTTCTCCATGCGCTATATGCTGGTGGACGGCCACGGCAACTTCGGCTCCGTGGATGGCGACCCCCCCGCCGCCTACCGATACACCGAGGCCCGTTTGAGCAAGATCTCCAACGAGATGCTGCGGGATATCGAGAAGGAGACGGTGGACTGGGACCCCAACTTCGACGAGAGCCGCAGGGAGCCCCGTGTGCTGCCCTGCCGTTTCCCCAACCTGCTGGTGAACGGCTCCAGCGGCATCGCCGTGGGTATGGCCACCAATATCCCGCCCCACAACCTGCGGGAGGTGATCGGTGCGTGCATCTGCGTGCTGGATAACCCGGAGGCCACTCTTTCTGACCTGATGGAGCATGTGAAGGGCCCTGACTTCCCCACCAAGGGCATTATCATGGGCCGCAGCGGCATCCGCGCCGCCTACGCCACCGGCCGCGGCCGCCTGATGGTCCGCGCCCGCCATGAATTTGAGGAGTTCGGCAGCGGCCGCACCCGCATTATCTTCACGGAACTGCCCTATCAGGTGAACAAGCGCATGCTGATCAAGTCCATCGCCGATCAGGTGGAGGACAAGCGTATCGAGGGTATCTCCGATATCCGGGACGAGTCCGACCGCAACGGCATGCGCATGGTCATCGAGCTGAAGCGTGACGCCAATCCCCAGGTGGTGCTGAACCGCCTGTTTGCCCAGACCCAATTGCAGACCACCTTCGCCATCAATATGCTGGCCCTTGTGGAAAACCAGCGCCAGCCCAAGATCTTATCCCTGCGGCATATCATCGACGAGTATCTCAAGTTCCAGAAAGAGATCATCGTTCGCCGCACCCGCTTCGACCTGAAGAAGGCCCAGGAGCGCGCCCATCTGCTGGAAGGTCTGCTGATCGCCCAGGACAACATCGACGAGGTCATCAAGATCATCCGCACCAGCTACGATAACGCCAAGGAGAACCTGATGGCCCGCTTCGGTCTGGACGACGTGCAGGCCCAGGCCATTCTGGATATGCGCCTGAAGGCCCTGCAGGGCCTGGACCGGGAGAAGCTGCAGAACGAGTATAAGGAGCTGGAGGAGCGCATCGCCTACTTCCTGCGCATCCTGAACGACGAGTCTCTGGTGAAGTCCATCCTGAAGGAGGAGCTGACCGCCATCGCCGACAAGTACGGCGACGAGCGCAAGACCGAGATCCAGGACGTGGAGGACGAGATCGACATCGAGGATCTCATCGAGGAGGAGCAGTGCGTCTATACCCTGACCAACAACGGCTATATCAAGCGCACGCCGGTCAGCGAGTACGCGTCCCAGTCCAAGGGCGGCATGGGCAAGAAGGGCATCACCACTCGCGACGAGGACTACGTCTGCGACGTGTTTACCGCCTCTACCCATGATTTCATCATGTTCTTTACCGATACCGGCAAGGTCTACCGAAAGAAGGGCTATCAGATCCCCGAATCCGGCAAGGCTGCCAAGGGCACCGCGCTGGTGAATATTCTCCAGATCGAGACCGACGAGCGGGTGCAGGCCATGATCCACTACCGGCCCAGCGAGGAGACCGACAGCAGCAATCTCCAGCTGACCATGGTGACCGAGAACGGCACCGTCAAGCGTGTGGCGGTGTCCGCCTTCCGCAACCTGCGGCAGAACGGTATCCGCGCCCTCCGTCTGGACGAGGGCGACCGTCTGGTGTCCGTGCTGGAGACCGACGGCCAGAGCCGTGTGCTGATCGCCACCTATGACGGCATGGCCGTGTGCTTCAACGAGAACGACGTCCGTTCCATGGGCCGCGACGCCGTGGGCGTCCGGGGCATCCGCCTCCGCGAGGGCGACCGTGTCATCGGCGCGGCCAAGGCGGTGGACGGCTGCCAGGTGCTGTCCATCACCGAGCGTGGCTTCGGCAAGCAGACGCCGGTGGAGGAGTACCGTGTCACCAACCGCGGCGGTATCGGCATCAAGAACTATATGGTCACCGAAAAGACCGGCGGCGTGGTGGGCATGAAGGTGGTGGACGGCAGCGAGGATATCCTGCTGATCACCCAGAGCGGCATCATGCTGCGCACGGCGGTGGAGAATATTCGCAGCACCGGCCGCGCCACCCAGGGCGTCATCGTCATGCGCTTCAAGGAGGAGGGCGACCGCGTGATCGCCATGGCCCTCACCGACAAGGACGAGGAAGAATAAGCGTGGGGGGGAGGGGCCATGCCCCTCCCCTGTTGTTGAATATTTCGTCCTCCAGGGCAGGAGATATTTCGCGCTTCCGAGCGCGAGACACTTTTGGCCACGGCCCCAAAAGTGTCCTGTTGCGGTGCCCAAAATTTCTGCGCTGCCTTACGGCGGGCG
>USAT01000101.1 GCA_900552725.1 uncultured Eubacteriales bacterium
GGGTGCTGTCCAGCCCCGCCATGGCCAGATGCTTTTTCACCAGCGCGTGCACCATGGCGCGGCTGATCCGCTGGTCACGCTCGGAGAGAAACAGGGCGTCCCGATCCTTGCCGCTGATGGGGTGGCGCACCGCCAGATAGCGGGCCAGCGCGTCCTTGCAGGCATCGTTGAGGTACACCACACGCACCTTGTTGCCCTTGCCCAGCACCCGCATGGCGTCATCCTGAATATCACTAAGATTCAGGCCGATCAGTTCGGAAATACGCAGGCCGCAGTTCAGGAACAACGTGATAATGCAGAAGTCCCGCTCCTTATGCTTGCCATCCACGGCGTCCAGCAGGGAAAGGGAGTCCTCCAGCGTCAAATAGCGGGGGAGGGACTTCATCTGCTTGGGAGAGTCAATATCCTTGCAGGGATTTTCCTCCAAAAGGTGTACTTTATTGCACAAATAGTTGAAGAACGACCGGATTGTGGCCAATTTTCGTGCACGGGAAGCGGCGTTCAGTCCTTTGTCAGAATTTTCACAATTCTGATGCTGTACGCGGTCACGGCTGAGATAGGTCATGTAGCCGTAGATATCCGACAGCGTAATCGTCTTGATGAGGGATAGGTCTATGTCCATGATGCCGATCTGGTCAAAGGGCGTGTCACGCAGCGCCGGGTCGCGCAGCTGCTTGATATAGCGGAAGAAATTCCGCAGATCAAGGAAGTATTCATCCACCGTGCGCTGGGAGTGCGCCTTGATGGTCTCGTGATAGCTGAGAAAGTCCGCCAGTATCTGCGGAGACTGTGAACGGTAATCAATCGCCATAATTTTTGATCCTTTTTGTTGACAGGGGCCGAGCGCGTAGAGCGAGGGCAGTGAGATCGTAACCCCATCGGTGAAGCCGCACCGGAAGGGCGGCGGAAAGAGCCGATTTATTTCATGGGGTTACGATTCAACAAAATAAAAATTTTGTTGAATCGAGTGGAAGGGAATTATTGTGAGATTGAGATAATGTCTCGTCAGGCACAGCGGCGCCGGGCTTACGTCAGGCATGCAGGATTCCTCATTTCAACCCACGCGCCTCTCACGGAGCGCGACTGCTGCGCTGATATCTTCAAATGCCTTGCCCAGCAGCACATTTCAATCCACGCGCCCATCGTTGCACGTTGCCCTCCATGGACAGCAAAAACGGTGAATGTGTGGAAATGATAAACTGACAGCCTCATTATACAAAAATGCCCGGCGGATGACAAGTCCACAGGGCAAAATTTTGTTGAATCGAAGCTTACGCTTCCATGCAGCTTATGACTGGGTCTGTCTGCGCAATGACGTCAATGATCTGGTTCTGCGTAAAAATTCCGTAGTGCTTCCACGGCTGCGTATGCTACAGCAATCCTGCATCCACGGCCGTGGGCAGATATTCCAGCAGCCTTGACCTCTCATACACGGCCAGGTACTTCCCTGTCCGAATTTCCTCCGCGCGGAAGGAACAGAATGATTCGTTGCGGACTTGATAAAGGATATAGTCCTCAAAGACGAGCTCCCATTGATCCGGTTCCGGGTCAGAGACGGCGGCGCCGCGGTTGATGGTGATATGAAGGTCGTTATCCGGCCCCTCACGCAGTTGGCAGAGGCAGGGCTCATGCCGATCATGCTCCAGAATACGGATTGCCTGCGTGAAAGTTATGGTTTTACGCATGTATGCCTCCATTCGGTAACGTCTCAAGGGGAAACAAAGGACGGCTCACGCCGTCCTTTGTTTATTTGTCTTGGGGATATCCTTACTTACGCCTTCAGGCAGCGCAGGACAGCCAGCAGGATGGAATAATACTTGCTGTCGGGGCTGTCGGCACGGCTGGTGATGATCACGGGGCAGGAAGCGCCGCAGATGGTGCTGGCCACGGTCTTGCCGGCAATGTAGGTCACGGCCTTGTACAGCACGTTGCCGATCTCGATGAAAGGCACCAGCAGAATGTCGGCCTGACCGGCGACGGGATCCTTGATGGCCTTATGCTTCACGGACTCCATGGAGATGGCGCCATCCAGGGCCAGAGGGCCGGTGACGACACAGCCGGGGATGCCCCGCTCCTTGATGGCGGCGGCGCTGACAGTGGAGGGCATCTTCTCGGTGACGTTCTCCACGGCGGACAGGACGGCTACCTTGGGGCAGTCGTTGCCCAGGGCCTTGGCCACGGGCAGGGCGTTCTCCACGATGCCGATCTGGGTCTCGACGTCAGGGGCGATGTTGATAGCGGCGTCGGTGATCATGACGAAGCGGCCCTCATACTCGAACATACCCACCTGGCTCACCAGACGGCGGGCACCCTCGGGGATCAGGCCGGTCTCGCGATTCAGGATGGCCTTGGCAAAGCTGGAGGTCTGCAGGATGCCCTTCATGGGGATATCGGCCTTGCCTTCCTTCACCAGCTTGACCGCGATCTTGGCGGCTTCCAGCTCCTCGCCGTCGAAGTCCACGATCTCGTAATCGGCCTCATTCTCGCCCATCTCGTGGAGCATGTCGATGATCATGTCCTTCTTGCCGATCAGGGTGCCTTCCACCACGCCCTTGCGCTTGGCATGGACGACGGCGCTCAGGGCGGGCTCGTCATGGGCGTTGGCCAGGGCGATACGCTTTTTCAGGTTCTGGCCCAGCACATAGGCTTCCATTTCTTTGAAAGTAGTAAACATGTTTTGTTCCTCCGAAAGTAAATTATAATTTTTTCCTTCTATCTCTTATCACATTTACCCGCTTATTATACACTCTTGGTTTTTTAAAAACAACTAAAACAACAACATTTTTTCCACGATTTTCTATTTGGAAAAAGAGTTCTTGCCTTTGGGGCGGATTTACGGTATACTATACACATTGATTTATGTGGGAGGCTCTTTCTATGGATGGTTTCTATTCGTTCCTGTTCTACGGCCTGATCGCCGTGGGCGCTGTTCTGATCATTTCGCTGACCGTGCTGCGGATCGACTGGGCACGGCACCCGGAAAAGTACAAAAAAGACGTGGAAAACTACGAGAAAGAGCAGTATTGGAAGAAGAAAAAGCAGGATCAGGAGGCCGCCATCAAGAAGGCCAAGGAGAAGGAAAAGGCCAAAAAGCGCCAGGCACGGGTGGATAAGCTGAACCAGTACCGTGCCATCAACGGCAAGGGCCCGCTGGCGGAGAAAAATAAGAACAACAAGAAAAAGTAATGATAAAACGTCCGCAGAATCATTTCTGCGGACGTTTTATCATTTATTTTCCCTGCGCCAGGATACGCAGCGCCTGGCCGATGTTGGCCACCGGCAGCAGCGTCAGGCCCGGCAGGGGCTTCAGCTCGCCTGAACGGTGGGCGGGGATCATGCACTGGGTAAAGCCCAGGCGATGCACCTCGGACAGGCGCTGCTCCAGGTGGTTGATGCTGCGCACCTCGCCGGAGAGGCCGATCTCCCCCACCGCTGCCAGCGTGTCCGGCACCGCCTTGTCCAGATAGCTGGACGCCACGGCCACCACCGCTGCCAGATCCGCCGCGGGCTCCTCCAGCGTCAGGCCGCCGATGATGTTCAGGTAGGTATCGCACTGGCTGACCTTCAGGCCGCCCCGCTTTTCCAGCACCGCCAGCAGCATGGAGGCACGGTTGTAGTCAAAGCCGTTGCTGGAGCGCAGGGGCTTCGAGCCCGCGGCAGGCGCGACCAGCGCCTGCACCTCCGCCAGCACCGGCCGTGCGCCCTCCATGGCGCAGGTGACGCAGGTACCGGGCGCGTCGGTGGGGCGTCCGGACAGCAGCATCTCGGAGGGGTTCTCCACCTCCTTCAATCCGCGATCCATCATCTCAAACACACCGATCTCATTGGTGGCGCCGAAGCGGTTTTTCGCCGCCCGCAGGATGCGGTAGGTCATATGCTGGTCGCCCTCGAAGTACAGCACGCAGTCTACCATGTGCTCCAGCACCTTCGGCCCGGCGATGGCGCCCTCTTTATTGACGTGGCCGATGACAAAAATGGTGATATTCTGGCTCTTGGCAAGCTGCATCAATGTCAAGGTGCATTGCTTTACTTGCCCTATTCCGCCTGGGATACCGTCGCTGTCCTCGTTATACAGCGTCTGGATGGAGTCGATGATCAGCACATCCGGCTTTTCCTGCTCGGCGCAGGCCAGCACGTCGCCCAACCGGGTCTCGGACAGCACCAGAAGGTTCCCGGTATCTACCTGCAGGCGCTTGGCCCGCATCCTGAGCTGGCGAGTGGATTCCTCGCCGGAGACATAGAGCACCCGGGCAAACTGGCCCAGAGTCTGGCAGATCTGCAGCATCAGCGTGGATTTGCCGATGCCAGGCGCACCGCCCACCAGCACCAGCGAGCCCTTTACCGCGCCGCCGCCCAGCACCCGATCCAGCTCTCCCATTCCGGTGGAGAAGCGAATCTCTTCCTCCTCTTCCAACGCTGTAATCGGATATGCCTTTACAAGTCTTGCGGCAGAAGGGTTTTTTCCGTTACTCTTCGGCTTCTCCGCCTTTTGCTCCACCATGCAGTTCCATGCGCCGCAGACAGGGCACTTCCCTGCCCACTTGGGACTTTCGCTGCCGCACTCGGTGCAGAAATAGGTCGTTGTCTTTTTCATTCGTATCACCTGTTTACTGATATTGCAGATAGCCGCAGCCGATGGCCGCCGCCAGCTTCGTCTGATATTCCCCCGTCAGCAGCAGCGCCGTCTCGCCGATGTTGCTGAGAAAGCCGCACTCCACCAGGATCGCCGGGCACTGGGCGTGGGCCATGATGTAGATGTCGCTGCCGATGGCCTTCGACGTCTTCTCGTTCCCTGCGTTCACCGTCTCATTCAGCGCCTGCTGGACAGCCGCCGCGCAGGTATCGCTTCCGGCCACGGCACCATAAAACACCTGTGCGCCGTGGACGCCGGGATGACCCGGCAGCGTATTCTGATGGATGCTGATCAGGCGGCCGTTGGCAATGCTGTTGATCAGCGCCACGCGGTTTTTCGTGTCGCTGACCTTCTCCTTCCGCAGCGAGGTGCTGTCCGGATCGGCCAGCGATGCCTCGCCGGTGCGTGTCAGCACTGTCTGGCAGCCCATCAGGGCGAAGAAATCCCGCAGCCGCAGCACGATTGCCAGATTGACACCGCTCTCCGGCGTACCGTCCACCGAGACCGCACCGCCGTCCGAGCCGCCGTGTCCGGCATCCAGGATAATGATCTCATCTGCCGGAAGCTGCGAATAGGAGAAAGCCGGAACCGCCGCCGGTCTGGCGATCATCGACAGCAGGCTCACCACCGCCAGCAGCAGCGCCGCCGCACCGGCGATCCGTTTTCTGCGGAGCAACAGGATCATCACAACACCCCTTTCCGGGACAATCTATGATGGATTCTCCGTTTATATGCATTGTAGCACAGAAAACAGCAAAAAGAAATCCCCAGTTTGACGCCGGGCGCATATACTGGCATGAGCCGGAACCGGCTTAACGATGCTTAAAGGAGGAAAACCTTGTTGTATATGGAACGTTCGATTGCAAGCGGGCCGCTGGAGGAGCAGGCAAATCAGCCCGGCACGCCGTCCGCGGCACCCGCGAGAAACGGGGCTGACGTGATGCCGCTTCAGGAGGCCGCTGCCTGCGGCGGGATAAACGGCAGCCTACCGGGGACCTGCGCCCAAATGGCCTTCCCCTATATCCCCATGCAGGACATGAACCCCAAGCGCTACGATAACCGCGAGGCTCTGCAGCGGGGCACGCTGTTTCCGGGGCTGGATCTCCCCTTCCACAGGGAGCTGAAGACCCGCTTCCCTGCCGCCAACACCCACCTGTCCGAGCTGATGGCGCTGGACTTCGCCATTGATGAGCTGGGGCTCTATCTGACCACCCACCGGGATGATCAGGAGGCGCTGGCGCTGTACTGGAACTATATCCGCCTGGGCCAGGAGGGCCGCAGACGGTACGAGGAGATGCACGGGCCGCTGTTCCAGACGGACATCACAGAGGGCTCTTTCAAGTGGCTGGATGACCCGTGGCCCTGGGACGAAGGAGGGAACGAGTAATGTTTGTCTATGAGAAAAAGCTGCAATACCCGGTGAAGATCAAAAACACCAATCCCAAGCTGGCCGCGCTGATCATCAGTCAATACGGTGGCCCAGATGGCGAGCTCGGCGCATCTCTGCGGTATCTCAGCCAGCGTTACTCCATGCCCTATCCGGAGCTGAAGGGCCTGCTGACCGACATCGGCACAGAGGAAGCGTCATGGCCCCCAATTTTGGCGCGGTATTTTTCCAGTCCGTCCAGCACATAGACCCATTTGGCGGGCAGCAGATTGAGCGCCACCTCTACCCTGCCGTCCCGGTACACGGTCATCTGTTGGAGGAGATGACCGTAAAAATCATCGTCTGCCGTGCGCCCGCTGACGATGCCCGTGATGGCGGCGCGAATGTCCGGCTTTAGGGTCTGCGTGTCGGTGTTCAGCGTCTGCCGCTGTTTGATCGCGGCAATTTTCTCCTGCACCCGGTTCATTTCACTTTCACAGCGGGCTTTGGCGCGCTGATAGTCAGCCTTGGTGATGCTCTCGTCGAAAAAGCGGTCATGGATCGTGTCATTGCGGGCTTGCAGCTTTTCAAACTCAAGCTCCAGCCGCCGCAGCTCCTGCTCGCCGCTGTCCTCGCCGGACGTCAGA
>USAT01000102.1 GCA_900552725.1 uncultured Eubacteriales bacterium
TCTGCACCAGTCTGCCCCAAGCTGACTGTCTTAATTATCAGTATACATGATTTCTGACATTTTAGGAAGTAAAATCTTTATGAAACTTCGATTTTGAAGCAGACGATTGTGAATATCAGAGTGCCCGTTTATAATCCAGACGGATCTTATCCGTAATCAGCGCAATAAATTCCGAGTTTGTCGGTTTTCCCTTGCCGCTGTTTACTGTATATCCAAAAATCTCATGAATCATCTCCAGCTGTCCGCGGCTCCACGCCACCTCGATCGCATGGCGGATGGCTCGTTCCACACGGCTTGATGTGGTGCCATGCTTCTTGGCAATGGTAGGATACAGTACCTTGGTAACCGACACCAGCATTTCCTTTTCTTCCACCGAAATGGTGATGGCATCCCGCAGATACTGATAGCCCTTGATATGCGCCGGGACGCCGATCTCGTGGATCATGGAGGTGACCATTGCCTCCACGTCGATATCCCGCGAGCGGCCATACGGCCTGCGCTGCATGGCGTTGCGCATCTCGTCCAGACGCTCCAGCACGGCGCGCGTGGGGCAGGGCTTGAGCAGCACGTACTGTACCCCGAGCGACACCAACAGGCTGGAAACAAACTCGGTCATAAAGTCCGCCAGCACCAGCAGCATGGTCTGCGCCGGCATGGTGAACCAGCCGAAGCGCATCGCCCCCACCGCGCAGCCCGCCAGCCATCCGGCCACGATCACAAAGCAGCCCGCAGCGGCAGTGATCAGATATGCTCCGTAGACCTTCCAGCGGGGATGGCCTGCGATGAGCTTGTTGCGCAGGGTGCCGTCCTGATATTCCGTGCCCAGAAACAGACTGGTAAAGGCGGCATGGAGGATGGCAAGGAAGGGAAACACCTGCAGGAACATATTGTCCAGCGTGGCGGAGCCATCCTCGCCCGCATGGACGCCCAGCAGGAACGCGGCAGAAAGAACAAACGCGCCTGCGGCGCACAGCCACAGGGCCTGGCTCCGCCAGAGCCGGTAGAAATTCGCCTGCAGCAGCTTAAGCATGGCGCGCACCTCCGATCAGGTTCATGTAAAAGCTCTCCAGACTTTCGTCCCGCTCCCGCATGCTGTAGATCACGCAGTTTTCTTTCTGCGCTTCCAGCACCAGCTTTGTGACCTGAAGCTCCGCAAAAACATCCGTCCGGGCGTCGTCCACGATGCGGTATTCCGCGCCGAGACGGTCCAGCACGCGGGCAAGCGCCCTGCTGCTGGCGGCTTCCACCCGGGTGCATTTGCGGCAGCGCATCTCCAGCTCCGCCGCGCCCTCCATGGAGGGGACGCCCAGCACCAGATACTGCTGGCGGATGTTCTCCTCCGCCGTCATGTCCAGATAGATGGACGGCGTTTCTACCACCGCGCCCATCCGGCGGCGGCAGCGCCCGATGCGCTCGTCGGTGTTCCTTACGCCGTACAGCGTAAAGCTGCCGCCCGTGGCCTCCTGCAATCCGCAGGCCAGCCGGATCAGCGTGGTCTTGCCCGCACCGTTTCTTCCCACAAAGCCGTAGATCGCGCCCTTGGGGATATGCATATCCAGGCCGTTCAGCGCCGCGAAATTGTGATAGCGCTTGCACAGCCCGTTGGCTTCCAGCACATATTCCATGTGAAGTACCTCCTTTGCTTGATGGGCCTATGGTATCAGGCAAAGGTCAAGAAAGCGGTCAAGAAGATCTTCCAGAAATGGTCAAGATCCCGCATTCAGCCGAAAACCGATGCCCCATACCGCCTCCACATAGTCCCGGCCCGATACATCCCGCAGCTTGCCGCGCAGATTGCTGACGTGGGTCTTCAGTGAATTCTCCGTGCAGTCCGGCGTGTCGGCGCTGATGCGGTCCAGCAGCACGGACTTTGCCAGCACCTGGCCGGGATGCTGCATCAGCAGCTTCAGAATGGCGTATTCCGTCCGGGTCAGCTGCACCGGTACGCCGCCGGCGCGCACCTCGTGAGAGGACGTGTCCAGCGTCAGGCTGCCGCAGGTATAGACCGCCGCCAGGGGAGAGCAGGCGGCCTCCCGCAACCGCACGGCCACGCGGGCCAGCAGTTCCTTGGTGTCAAAGGGCTTGGTGAGATAGTCTGCCGCGCCGCCCAGCAGCAGCTCTACCTTGTCCTGCACCGCCGCCCTGGCGCTGACCACGATCACCGGGATGCCCCGGAGCTGCGGCAGCACCTCCTGGCCGGACAGGCCCGGCAGCATCAGATCCAGCAGGATCAGGTCGGGGTGGCTGTTTTTCAGCAGCAGAAGCGCCTCCGTTCCGGAATAGGCCCGCTGCACGCCGTAGCCCTCCCTCTCCAGCACCTCCTGCTCCAGATCGCCGATGGCGGCGTCATCGTCAATGATCAGAATCGTCTGCATATTGTCTCTCTTTCTTGCTCTGTCAGATGGGTACACTTCATTTTACCGCATAGATGCTTTCCTGTAAATGCTGTAAAAACCGTCCCGCGTGTGCGCCGTCCATCTGGGTGTGGTGGAACTGGAACGACAGCGGCAGCGTCGTCCGGAAAAGACCCCTGCGGTATCTGCCCCAGATGAGAAAGGGGTTGTTGAAGATGCCGCTGTTCATGCCCACCGCACCGTCGATGTCGGTGTCCACGATGGCGGAGGTGCCGATGACCATGCTGTCGGTCAGATCGTGGTATTCGCAGCTTTCGGCTACCTTGCGCGTCAGGCGCAGATAGTCGCCGCTGAACTGCGCAAGGCTTTCCGAAAACGGCACATCGCAGGAGCTGACCTCGCCGAGTTTATTTTTTGCGATGGTGTTCACCGCGATGCTGTCATATCGCAGCAGCTCCCGCCCCACAGGCAGCAGATAAAATTCACTGACCTGACTGGCCGCCCTGCCGATGCACCAGCAGAGCAGCATGTTGAATTTCAGCCCTTTCTTCCAGCTGAGCCGCACCAGCGGCGTCACATCCAGCGTCTTGAAAAACGTCACCATGGGGTTGGGCGCGTCCATCCAAAGCTCAAACGCCGCGGCACGGCTCGTGGCTTTGGGATCGACCGCAGTCGGTCTCATAGCCGTTCTCCTCTGGCGCTGGATCCATATACGTTTATGTTCATGACCATTTCTGCATCCCTCCTGAATGTATCGCAGACGTCTTTCGAAACAAAACGCAGCGCGAGACCGTTATTACGATCCGCACTGCGTCTTAGCGTCTGGCTGTGATAGCGCTTGCTGCCTGATGACGCTTATTATAGTGACCGAATGTTTACTTGTCAAGAGGGAGCCGTCGTCCAATACTGTGCGCCCCAGTGCTCGAAGTCCCACTGCTCCATATAGGCGTTGCACTCATAGTCGATGTAGTAGAGCGTTCCGCCCCATGGGACGAAGTTGGTGGGGAAGTAGTCGATGTTCAGCCCCGCCGGGTACAGAAGACCGCACATGGCCCGCACCTGGGTAAGCCAATCGGGCGGCATCTGCCCCTCACGGAGCAGCTCCGCCACCGTCGGCCCGGCGATGTATTCCTTCAAGAGCCGCTCCTGCGGGACATCCGCCGCCAGCAGCCGCGGCATGGGGATGCCGACCTTCCGCAGCGTCTCATAGTCCCGCAGCTCCGCTTGCAGCTTGTCGCCGAAGGTATAGTATTCGCAAGGCTCGTGGTGGATCTGCTTCAGGACGTACTGCGCCGCGCCGTCCGTCACCAGATAGGAATAGCCGCCTTTTCCTTTTCCAAGAAGCCGGATCACGGTATATCCGGCGTCGTTTACCGTCAATGTGTCAGGCATTGTCCTGTTTCAACTGCTTCAGATTCTCCAGCACGAACGGGCTGTTGGCGGCGATGCGCCCCAGCGTCGGGCAGCCGTCCATCTGCCCGCAGTCGGCACAGGTATCCAGCCCTTTTTCCCGCACGCAGTTATGTACGGGGCAGAGCTTGTCGCAGAAGGGCGTTTTCGCGCCCTCTACGCGGCAGCCGGTGCAGTGGGTCATGTCCGGCGTGATGGGCACACCGTTGAGCCTTGTCCACAGCGCGGCGGTCTTTTCCCGCAGGGCGTTGTCGTTTGTGACCGTTGCGATCCTGGCGTCACACCTTTCACAGTCCAGTCCGCAGCAGCCGATCAGTTGGTTTGTGTTTTTCATAGTTGTCTCCATAAGCTGGAATTTATAATGTCAATTCCATAATATTGTACTCGTTTTCCGAAATCCTATAAAATCCGTTCTTCTGCCAAAAGAATTACTCTGTGGATTTCCTTTATCTACCCCAATGCGTACTTTCTGATAGCCAGATTGTTTTAGATAGCGACAAGCCTCTTCTATCATATGGGAGCCAACTCCCTTATTCTGATAGTGTACATTTGTCATAAACAGTCCGATGAAGGCAATTTCATCTGTTGGATAACCTAAAATCAAATCCATATTGGCGACCAGCGTATCGCCCTCAAAAAAACCGATGTAATACTTATCACCGCAGCTCTTGCCCGGCGGCAATGCTTTCATATCCGCTATAATACTTTCCTTTGTGACAAACGGCGGATGATATTGATAGTAAATTTCGTTTTTGCGGCTCATATCATAAATAATATCGACATCATTACGGTCTAATGTGCGCACCTGATATTTTTTTGATAATGATCTGATATCCATACCGATCTCCGTTCATCCGCATCAGAGCAATTCCTTCGTATAATAGTGCCGCTTTCCGGTGTAGGGATAGTTTTCGAGGGTAAAGACCTCGCAGTATCCGTGGTTCTCGTAAAATGCGGGAGCTTGAAAGGAAAAGGTGTCCACAAACGCGTATCGGCAGCCGCGCTGTCCGGCTTCTGCCTCCGCCGCCTCCAGCAGCTTGCTTCCGATCCCCTGGCCCCGGAGCCGTTCGCTGACGAAAAGGTATTGGATGCAGAGCCAGTTGCCAAATGTCTCGCCGGTCAGTCCGCCCAGCTTCCGGCCCGATCCGTCCTCAAGGAATACGCCGATGGGAACACTTTGGGATGCCTCACGGTGGCTGTGATTGTATTCCCTCAGCATCTCATGGATCTCATGGATATCGCGTTCGTTTCCGTCGTTCGTGATTCTGATATTCATATGCTTATTCACCAACCTTACATAGATTTTTCCACTGCTTTTTCGGCAGCGTTTTTGTCAGGACCAGGGTATAGGCCCCCGTTATGACGATTAGAACGACGAGGTGGAGCAGGTGCGCTTCCACGGCAATGCCCGCATCGTTGGCAATCTGCGTCAGTACCTTCTGGTTGATGTAATGGGACGAACAGGCATTTTTGCCGCCCGATGCGTAGCGGTTGCAGACATCTGTATGCCCTGCTGCAGTCAAATCCGCTGCCGCGAGAGAAGTGGTCTGAAGACCCCGACGAGTTCGATTCCCTCATGAAAGAATACGCGGACATGGATGATAGTACACCGACATATCGCTACTGCTTTGTACGGGTGGACAATGGCTGCCGCTATGCCTATCTGACCGCTGGCCTCCCGGTGAAGAAGGGCGACCATGTGCGTGTGCCTTACGGCAAAAAGGACGAGCTGAAAGAGGGAATTGTTCATTCCGTGGGTGACTATACCCGTGACACTGCCCCATGGCCGCCGGAGAAAACCAAGCGCGTGCTGGAGATACTCCCTAAGCTGCAAGAGTCCGTGAAAAAAGAACCCGCCGTGCCAAAGCCGCAGCAGGAACACACAAAACCGGAGGAACCAGCACAGTCTGCCGCACCTGCACCAGCGGGAGCAGCGCAGGATACAGCAAAGCCGACCCGAAAATATGGCAGAATCGCAATCGTTGTAATTTGCTTGGTGCTAATAGGCTGGTTGGTTTTCCTTGCCGTACAGGACATCCCAAAAGCACAGCCTGCCGCAGTGGCTCCCGCCGCCTCCGGAACTGCCAGCCCACCCGCAGCGACCACTCCGATTGCCAGCTACGCTCAATATAGCGGCAAACTTCCGGTGGAGGGTATGCCTATGAAGGCGTTGTCCTATACTTCGCTGGGTGCGCCTGACAAAGAGCTGAAGTGCAAGAACTTTGACAAGCTGGAGCTGAACCGCAAGTACATCAACGTCTACTGGTACGATGACTCCGGCGAGATGATTGCCGCCGGTATGTGCGCCCAGTGGAAGGGCGACAGCGAGTTCATGCTGAAATCCTTCTCGCAATACTATCCTACGCAGCCCTATGAGGGGCAGACCTTCCATTCGGGCAATGCCACCGACACCGGCCCCGGCAGCGGTCACAGTCTCCGCGAGGACTATGGTGATCCGGAAGATCTCTACGAGGACGGCGACTACGATAACCTCGATGAAGCCTGGGACGAGTGGGAAGAAGGGTGGTAAAACGAAAGAAAGCTTCCGCAGGAATTTCCTGCGGAAGCTTTTCGCATCAGCCACCCTTGGGCCACAATGTGTACCTATGAGATTGTGGCCTACTCCGCCTTCTTTTTATCGTTTGTATCGTCGATTTTTCCTTTCATCTTCACATGTGACAAGGGATTTGCCTTTGCAGCCACACGCAGAGATTCATTGTCGATATGGGTATAGATCTCGGTGGTGTTCAGGTGTTCGTGGCCCAGGACCTCCTGCACCGCCTTCACGTCCACGCCGTTTTGCAGCATCA
>USAT01000103.1 GCA_900552725.1 uncultured Eubacteriales bacterium
ATAAATGCGGGAAAACTCTTTTCGAGTTCTCTCGCATTTATTCTAAATATTCAGCCAAAAAATACAAAAAATATCACCGCGGGTCAACTGCGTCCGGCGTACTTCCGGAGCTGCTGCTCAAATTCGGCGCTGCGGGGACA
Source organism: uncultured Eubacteriales bacterium (assembly GCA_900552725.1). Lineage (GTDB taxonomy): Bacteria > Bacillota > Clostridia > Oscillospirales > Oscillospiraceae > Vescimonas. The sequence continues at coordinate 141 of USAT01000103.1, forward strand.
GGACACCGTGACCAATTCGCCGGTGCGGGGGTGGACAAAGCGCAGCTCCACCGCCTGAAGGCACTGGCCCGCCAGGCCGGGGACGGGCTTTTTCGCGCCGTACACCGTGTCGCCCAGGATGGGGTGGCCGATGTGGGCCATGTGAACGCGGATCTGATGGGTGCGGCCCGTCTCCAGACGGCAGCGCACATGGGTGACGCCGTTATACCGGGCAATGACCTCCCAATGGGTCACGGCACGGCGGCCATTGCGGGTGTTGACGGCCATTTTTTTCCGGTCGGTGGGATGGCGGCCGATGGGCGCGTCCACGGTGCCGCTGTCCTGCCGGAGGTTGCCCATCACCAGGCACTCGTAGGTGCGGGCCAAAGTGTGGTCACTGAGCTGGGCACTGAGGGCCAGGTGGGCGGCGTCATTCTTGGCGGCGATGATCAGGCCGCTGGTGTCCCGGTCGATACGGTGGACGATGCCGGGGCGCTTTTCGCCGCCGATGCCGGACAGGGAATCGCCGCAGTGGTGCAGCAGGGCGTTGACCAGCGTGCCGTCGGGATGGCCCGGTGCGGGATGCACTACCAGCCCTACGGGTTTGTTCACCACGATCACGTCCTCGTCCTCGTACACCACGTCCAGGGGGATATCCTGGGCCTCTACGGCGGTGTCCTCCGCCTCGGGCCGGGTGACGGACACCGTCTCCTCGCCGGTCAAGCGATAGTTCTTGGCGGCGGGCGCGCCGTTCACCAGCACATCGCCGCTCTCCAGCAGCTTGGCGGCGGCGCTGCGGGTCAGGCCCTCCACACGGGCGGCCAGCCATGCGTCAATGCGGGCGTTCCGGTCTTCACTTGTCGCCGTCAGCGTCAGATGCATCGTTCTTCTTCCTTGCGTCGTATTTTTCGTAGAACCACAGGTAGTACACCGCGCCCAAAATCACGCCCACCACCACGAAGCAGTCGGCCAGGTTGAACACGGGGTAGTCAAACAGCAGCAGGTCGAACATATCCACCACATAGCCGTGGGCGATGCGGTCGATGATGTTGCCCACGCCGCCGCCCAGGATCAGCAGCGCCGCCGCGATGCCCAGGGGATGGCGGACGATGCGGCGGATCAGCAGATAGGCCACAGCCACCAGCAGCACCGCCGTCACGGCGATGAGCATCACCGTCTTGCCGGAGAAGCTGGACCAGGCGGCGCCGTAGTTGTGTACCCGTGTCAACTGCAGGAGGCCCGGCAGAAAGGCCGCGCTTTCGCCCAGGGCCAGGTTGCTGACCGTCCAGGCCTTCAAAAGCTGGTCGCAGCCGATCAGCACCAGCACCACGGCGGCATAGAGAGCGTATATCATAATGGGATCCCTCGATCTTCTGAAAATAGGTCTTATTATCATACCCCATCGCGGCGGGATTTGCAAGTAGATCCGCCGCGTTCTTGCAATAGGCGGGAAAATCTGGTACACTGGGGTATCATATACTTGCGGGAGGGCTGCCGGTGAAAGGGGTACGGGAACTGAATCTGGAGCAGGGGAGACCCTCTGTGGATCAGGCACTGGGTTGGCTGGAGGCTGAGCTGGAGGCGGCGCGGAAGATGAACACGCCCCTGATGAAGCTGATCCACGGCTACGGCTCCTCCGGCAAGGGCGGGCGCATCCGCACCGCCAGCCGCCGCTATCTGGAGGAGGCCGCCGGGCAGGGACGGATCGCGCTGTATCTGCCGGGGGAACGGTTCACCATCTTCGACGACACCGCCCGCCGTGCCCTGCAGCAGTATCCCCAGCTCCGGCTGGATCGGGATCTGGACAGGGAGAACCGGGGCGTGACATTCGTTTTCTTTCGGGCGCTGTAAAGGCCGGAAGCATCACATACGATATCATACAACAGGAGGAACACCAGCATGGAAAACAAGCTGATGGGCAACAAATTATTTCTGTATATCACCGAATTCTTCGCCGGCGTGTCGGTGATGGCAGTGGAGCTGGGGGCAAGCCGGCTGATGGCGCCCTACTTCAGCTCCTCCCAGATCGTGTGGACGGTGATCATCGGCGTCATCATGATCGCCATGGCCATCGGCAACCTGTGGGGCGGCAAGCTGGCGGACAAGACCAATTCGCCGGATAAGCTCTATGGCCGCATCCTCATCGCCGCCATCTGGATCGCCCTGATCCCCTTTGTGGGCCGGTGGCTCATCGCCGGGGTCAGCCTGCTGCTGGCCACCTTCGTGACGAAGAACTTTCTGGTCTGGGCGGCGCTGGCGGCGTGTCTCGTCATCTTCGCCTTCCCCTGCGTGCTGCTGGGCACGGTGACGCCGTCGCTGACCAAGTTCACGGTGGACAATCTGGACGACACCGGCAAAACGGTGGGCAAGCTGAACGCCCTGAACACCATCGGCAGCATCATCGGCACCTTTGTGCCCACCTTTATCACCATCCCCGCCGTGGGCACGGCGGCCACATTCCTGATCTTCGCCGGGGTGCTGGCGGCCATCAGCATCGTGTACTTCGCCTTTGCCCGGAAGCGGATGATCAAGGGCATCGTGGCGGCGGTGGTCATCGTGGGGCTGTGCTTCACCCTGCCCACCTACAGCTTCGCCTTCTGGGAGAGCGACATCACCCTGGAGGACGAGTCCATCTACAACTACCTGCAGGTGAAGGACAGCGATACCCGGACGATCCTGTCCACCAACGTGCTGTTCGGCGTCCAGTCCATCCAGCGGAAGGATACGGAGCTGACCGGCATGTACTATGACTACGCCCTGGCGGCCCCCTGTATGGCGGGCATGAACGGCAGCGACAACGACAGCCGCAGCGTCATGATCCTGGGCATGGGCTCCGGCACCTACGCCAGCTACTGCGTGCGGTACTATCCCGGCGTGTCGGTGCAGGGCGCGGAGATCGACCGGAAGATCGCCGACATCGCCACGGAGTACTTCGGCCTGCCGGACAGCGTGGAGGTGGCGGTGGAGGACGGCCGGGCGTATCTGACCGCCTCCCAGGAGCAGTTTGACGTGATCATGGTGGACGCCTATCAGGACATCACCATTCCCTTCCAGCTCTCCAGCGTGGAGTTCTTCACCCAGGTGCAGCGGCACCTGAAGCCCGGCGGCGTCATGGTGGTGAACCTGAACATGACCTCCCAGCAGGAGGGCTCCATCAACCAGTACCTGTGCGACACCATGGCCAGCGTGTTCGCCCACACCTATTGGGTCAACGTGCCCTCCAACACCAACACGGTGGTGTTCTGCACCGACGCCGACGGTCTGCGCCAGACCTTTGACGCCAACCGTGCGCTGCTGCAGAACGCCAGCTACGCCGCCATGATGGAAAAGGTGGCCCAGAATCTGCAGGACTACACCGGCGGCGACCACATTCTGACGGACGACAAGGCCCCGGTGGAGCTGCTGGGCATGCGGGTGCTGGACGAGCTGATCGAAGGCGAGCTGAATTATTATAAGGAACAGTTCTCCATGCAGGAGATCATCAACATGGTGACATGATAAAAAAGACGGCGCAAGCCGTCTTTTTTATTTGTCGATTTTAAGCTGTATAATCTTTTGAGGCTCTGTCTCTGTGGCATAGAGCGCTGTATCCACATAGATTTTTTCCGCAGCCATCAGCGCGTCATGCAGTCGTCGAGCACAGGGATACGCCAGCGGGATGGTCTGTAAATCATCCAATGCATTGTCTATTGCCCCACACAGTACCGCATACATCTTCTGGTAATCCGCCATACTATCCCCCCATCGTCTATCCATAGCCTAATAGTGGCATGCGTAGCCTATATTAACAAGGCTTTTCGGCTATTCTAAAAGAAAAATGGCCGGAGGGTGTGTATGGATACCATCAGCGCGGTGAAGAACCGTATTTTGCAGCTATGCGGCGAACGGAATATCAGCGTCAATCATCTGGCGTCCATCAGCGCCCTGCCGCCCTCCAGCGTGAAGAACATTCTGTATGGAAAGAGCCAGAATCCCAAGCTGCTGACCATCAAGCTCCTGTGTGACGGTCTGGGCATTACCCTGGGCGAGTTCTTCTCCACACCGGAGTTCGACGCGCTGGAGCAGGAGATCCAATAAGCATGAAAAAATGGCCGTCCGGTGGACGACCATTTTTACGTTTGCTTGAGGTCTCCCTTTCCGTCGTTCAGCACATCCTCGTGCCAGAAGCGGCGCAGCCGGTCATAGAAAATGCTGCCGACGCCGCCGATTAGAAACATGGCCTGCAAAGGCAGTGTCAGCCAATAGAGGTGATAGTAGGAATTCAGGTTGCCGATGGCGGTCAAACCTTCATGAGAGTCGGGGAGGACAGAACCCCAGATGCTCAATGCCACCACGCCGATCAGGCCGATGATGCCTGCGGCCGCCAGCACCAGCCGTTTTGTGGGCCATTTCTTCCGCCATGAAGGCGTGGCTGCTGCGGGTGCGGCCTGCACCACAGCTTTCCCCTCCGGCAGCAGCAGATAGTCGGTGGTGACGCCGAACAGGCGGCTGAGGGCGATGACGTTCTCCGTGTCCGGCACCGACGCGCCGCTCTCCCACTTGGACAGGGCCTGCCGGGAGACGTTGATCTGCGTGGCCAGCTCCTCCTGGCTCCATCCCCGCGCCTTGCGCAGGGCCTGCAGCTTTTCACCAAAGGTCATGAGCGCTTCTCCTTTCCGTTTCTGATGTTATTCTATCAGAAACGGGATGTAAAGTCTACCTATCATGGCTTCCAAATCCGCAACCAGAGTTGACATGGGGAGAAAATAGGGGCTGCAGCAAAGAAAAACAACAAAAAGATGAGCTGCATCCGCAGCTCATCTTTTTATGTAGCTTCAACCTTACTTATTGCTCAGGTACTCGTCGATGGACTTGGCGCCCAGCTTACCGGCACCCATGGCCAGAATGACGGTGGCCGCGCCGGTGACGGCGTCGCCGCCGGCATAGACCGCCTGGCGGGAGGTCAGGCCATCCTCGTTGACGATGATGCCGCCCTTCTTGTTGACCTCGAGACCCTTGGTGGTGCTCTTGATCAGCGGGTTGGGGTTGGTACCCAGGGACATGATGACGGCGTCCACAGGCAGCTCGAACTCGCTGCCCTTCTTCTCGATGGGACGGCGGCGGCCGGAAGCATCAGGCTCGCCCAGCTCCATCTCGATGCAGGTCATGGACTTGACGCAGTCCTGCTCGTCGCCATTGATCTGGATGGGGTTGTTCAGGGTCTTGAAGATGATGCCCTCCTCGATGGCGTGCTCCACTTCCTCATGACGGGCAGGCAGCTCCTCCATACCGCGGCGGTAGACCACCCAGACCTCAGCGCCCAGGCGCTTGGAGCAGCGGGCGGCGTCCATAGCCACGTTGCCGCCGCCCACCACGGCCACCTTCTTGCCCTTCAGATCCATGATGGGGGTATCGCTGTCCTCGCGATAGGCCTTCATCAGGTTGATACGGGTCAGGAACTCGTTGGCGGAGTAAACGCCCTTCAGGTTCTCGCCGGGGATGTGCATGAACATGGGCAGGCCCGCGCCGGAGCCGATGAACACGGCCTCGAAGCCGTTCTCCTCCATCAGCTCGTCGATGGTGATGGTGCGGCCCACAACGGTGTTGGTCTCCACCTTGACGCCCATGGCCTTCAGGCCGTCCACTTCCTTCTGGACGATGGCCTTGGGCAGACGGAACTCGGGGATGCCGTACACCAGCACGCCGCCGGCCAGGTGCAGCGCCTCAAACACGGTGACCTCATAGCCCTTTTTGGCCAGGTCGCCGGCGCAGGTCAGGCCGGCAGGGCCGGAACCCACGATGGCCACCTTGTGGCCGTTGGACTCGGGCTTGGTGGCAGCCTCGGTGCTGTGGGCGTTGTGCCAGTCGGCCACAAAACGCTCCAGACGGCCGATACCCACGGGGTCGCCCTTCTTGCCGCGGACGCAGTGCATTTCGCACTGGCTCTCCTGGGGGCAGACACGGCCGCACACGGCGGGCAGGGAGCTGGTCTGATGGATCACCTGATAGGCGCCCTCATAGTCCTTCTCCACGATTTTCTGGATAAACTCGGGAATGCGGACGTTGACGGGGCAGCCGTCCACACAGGGATGATTCTTGCAGTTGAGGCAGCGGGCAGCCTCGTCCAGGGCCTGCTCCTCGGTGTAGCCCAGGGCCACTTCCAGGAAGTTTTTATTGCGGACATTGGGGTCCTGAGAGGGCATCTCGTTCTTCTTCAAGCTCATATTCGCCATGATCACTTTACCTCCTGCTTGTACAGATTGCAGACTTCCTCATGCTTGCGCACCTCGAAGTCGTGATACATCTGATTGCGCTTGACAGCCAGATCCCAGTCCACCTGATGGCCGTCGAAGTCGGGGCCGTCCACGCAGGCGAACTTGGTCTCGCCGCCCACGGTCAGGCGGCAGCCGCCGCACATGCCGGTGCCGTCGATCATGATGGGGTTCA
>USAT01000104.1 GCA_900552725.1 uncultured Eubacteriales bacterium
CGGCGCCGCCGGCGGCGGATCAAGCGTGACCGCACGCAAGGAAGTGTCCCGTTTCGCACGGCCCGAACGGGTCTGCGAAACGGCAGACACAACGAGTTACCACCGCAAGCCACGGTGCGGCAAAAGCAACAGGGCACTCAACATGCCGTGCTTACACCAAATCGGGGAAATTTTTCACAACAGCGGCGCAGCGGGGGCACAGCTCGGGATGCTGGGCGTCGCTGCCCACGGTGGGCAGTACCTTCCAGCAGCGCAGGCACTTGGCGCCATTGGCGGGGCGGACGGCCACGGTCAGGGCGTCGCCCACCTCAACGCGCACCTGAGACACGATCAGCAGGTCGGCCAGCATGGCGCTGTCCATCTCGGTCAGGAAGGCATCCTCGGCGGGAACGGTCAGATCCACCTCGGCCTCCAGGCTCTTGCCGATGGTCTTGGCGGCGCGGGCCTGCTCCAGCTCGCCGTTGACGGCGTTGCGCAGGACGGCGATGCGGGCCCACTTGGCCATCTCGTCCTCGGAGAGGGCGTATGCGGTATAGGGCTGCACCATCTCGTTGAACAGCACGTTCCGGGCATCGTCGCTGCTGCGGTGGGGCATGGCCAGCCAGATCTCATCGCAGGTGAAGGCCAGGATGGGGGCAAACAGGCGGGTCATGGCGTCCAGGATCAGGAACAGGGCGGTCTGTGCGCTGCGGCGCTCCAGGCCCTCGGCGGCGTCGCAGTACAGACGATCCTTCAGGATATCGAAGTAGAAGGAGCTGAGGTCGACCACGCAGAAGTCGTTGACCATATGGGACACCACATGGAACTCATAGTTGTCATAGGCGGCGAACACCTTGGTGATCAGGTCGTTCAGGCGGGTGACGGCCCACTTGTCCAGGGGCAGCATGTCGGCGGGCTGCACCAGATCGTCGGCGTTGAAGCCCACCAGGTTATCCAGGCAGAACTTGGCGGTGTTGCGGAACTTCAGGTAGTTCTGGGAGAGCTGCTTGAAGATCTCGTCGGAGCAGCGGACATCCACATGATAGTCGGCGCTGCCGGCCCACAGGCGGAGGAGATCCGCGCCGTACTTGTCAAAGATCTCGGCGGGATCCATGCCGTTGCCCAGGGACTTGTGCATGGCCTTGCCCTCGCCGTCCACCGTCCAGCCGTGGGTGACGCACTCCTTGAAGGGAGCGCCGCGGCCCAGGGCGCCCACGGCCACCAGCAGAGAGGACTGGAACCAGCCGCGATACTGGTCAAGGCCCTCGATATACATGGTGGCGGGCCAGAAGCCCTGATCCCGCTCCATGGCGGCGAAGTGGGTGGAGCCGGAGTCGAACCAGCCGTCCAGGGTGTCGGTCTCCTTCTCGAAGCCGGTGGACTTGCCGCAGTGGGGGCAGGTGAAGCCCTTGGGCAGGATCTCCTCGGCCTCCATGTCGAACCAGGCGTTGGAGCCCTTCTTTTCGAACAGGTTGGCCACGGCCTCGATGCTCTCCTCGGTGCAGACGGGCTTGCCGCAGTCCTTGCAGTAGAACACGGGGATGGGCAGGCCCCAACGGCGCTGGCGGCTGATGCACCAGTCGGTACGCTCCAGGATCATGGAGCGCATGCGGTCCTTGCCCCAGCCGGGCACCCAGCGGACATCCTCGCAGGCGGCGATGGCGTCATCCTTGAAGGAATCCACGGAGCAGAACCACTGAGGCGTGGCGCGGAAGATGATGGGCTGCTTGCAGCGCCAGCAGTGGGGATAGCTGTGGACGATGTCCTCGCTGGCGAACAGGGAGCCGTTGTCCTTCATGTCCTGAAGGATGACGGGGTTGGATTCATCGGTGGTCATGCCCTCGTACTTGCCGGCGTAGGCGGTGTGCTTGCCCTGATCGTCCACGGGCACCACCATGTCCATGCCGTAGCGCTTGCAGGTCAGATAGTCGTCGGCGCCGAAGCCGGGGGCGGTATGGACGCAGCCGGTACCGGAATCCATGGTGACGTAATCGGCCAGCACCAGGCGGGAGGTCTTGGGCAGGAAGGGATGCTGGGCCAGCATATTCTCGAAGAAGGAGCCGGGGTGGCTCTCCAGGATCTCATAGCTGTCGAAGCCGCCGATCTTCATGACCTTATCGGTCAGGGCCTCGGCCATGATATACATCTCGCCGTTGGGCGCCTTGACCACCACATAGCTCTCGTCGGGATGGAGGGCGATGGCCAGGTTGCCGGGCAGCGTCCAGATCGTGGTGGTCCAGATCACGAAGAACAGCTTGCTGTGATCCAGATTGCCCATCTTGCCCAGATCGTCGTTCATGGGGAACTTGACATAGACGGTGGTGCAGGGATCGTCCTTATACTCGATCTCCGCCTCGGCCAGGGCCGTCTCGTCGTGGGGGCACCAGTACACGGGCTTCAGGCCCTTGTAGATATGGCCGTTCTGATACATCTTGCCGAAGACGCGGACCTCCTGTGCCTCAAAGCCGGGGTCCATGGTCTTGTAGGGATGCTCCCAGTCGCCCACGACGCCCATGCGCTTGAAGCCCTCGCGCTGCACGTCGATATAGTGGTCGGCAAACTCGTGGCAGGCGGTGCGGAAGTCCGCCACGCTCATGGCCTTGTGGTTCAGCTTGTTCTGCTTGATGATGGCGGACTCGATGGGCATGCCGTGGTTATCCCAGCCGGGGATATAGGGGGTGTAGTAGCCCCGCATGGCGTACATACGGGTGATGAAGTCCTTCAGGGACTTGTTGAGGGCGTGGCCCATGTGCAGCGCGCCGTTGGAGAACGGAGGGCCGTCATGGAGGGAGAACAGGGGCTTGCCCTCGTTCTTCTTCAGCAGCTCGTTATAGAGGTCGATCTCCTCCCAGTGCTTCAGCATGTCCGGCTCGCGCTTGGGCAGGCCGGCGCGCATGGGAAAGCCGCTCTTGGGCATGTTCAACGTCTTTTTGTATTCCATGTTGCTTCTCCTTTTCTATGTGAAAAAATTTCGTATGCAAAAATAAAAAGCGCCTTTGTCTCGTCAAGAGACAAAGGCGCGATAAAACGTCCTCTGCGGTACCACTCTCGTTGCCGCCAAGGCGGCCACTCAGTCCCACCATCCGTGGGCGTGGGGTGATAACGGCCCGCTTCCGTCCGTGCCTACTCCTTGCTTTCAGCCGGATGCTCCGGGGTGATATCCGCGCCATATCCGCGTCCGCCTTGCACCGAAACGGCGGCTCTCTTCGCGTCGAACAGCAGCGCTGCGTGTCCCCTTCATCGCGTTTGTACGGTGTTTACCATGAGATATCTGTTAATATAACCACTTTTTCTCCGTTTGTCAATGGCATTTTCACCAAAAACAAGGAGAAATCCGGCATTTTTCAGATGATACCGAACATAGTCAGGATGCCGATCAGGCCCATGGCGGTGTAGACGATGCCCATTACCGTCAGCAGCACGGTGACAAGGGTGTAGAAGGTGCTGTCCTTCTTGGTGTGCTTGAAGCGGCGGGTATAGAACAGCACAAGGCAGGTGATGCCCAGCAGCAGTGAGGAGATGTAGTTCATCAGCTGGTTCTCTTTATACACCGTGAAGCGCAGGATCAGCGTGACGGCAATGGCGGCGAACAGGACGATCAGCGTGATGTTCAGCCACATGGGCAGCTTCACCCGCTCCTGCTGCTTGCCCCGCTCCACCAGCTTCTGGGCCATGTAGGCGCCGGCGCCGCTGCCGGTGTAGCCGCCGTAGTTGCTGTTTTTCTTCTTGGAGTGGTTGTTCTTATTGGGGTTGCCCTTCGCCTTGCGGATCTCTTCCTCGCGGTTGGCGTACTGGTTGATCTGGGAATAAGCCTTGTTCTTTGCCATTGCGTTTGTCTCCTTTTAATTTATATGGGCCAGCAGCATGCGGAGCATCTCGTCCGCGGCGGCGGCGCGGATGGCGCTGCGGCCGCCGGAGAGGTGCAGAAGCTGCACAGTGGTTTCGTTTTGAGCGGACAGGGCGATATACACGGTGCCTACGTCGTGGCCACGGTCGTCCTTATCGGGGCCTGCCACGCCGGTGACGGACAGGCCGAAGTCCGCACAGGTCAGATGGCGGACGCCCTCCGCCATGGCGCGGGCCGTCGGTTCGGACACCGCGCTGTAAACTTCCAGCGTGTCGTGGGGGACGCCCAGCACCCGCTCCTTGACGCCGTTGGTATAGCTGACCACACCGCCCAGGAACACCGACGACGCGCCGGGGACATCCGTCAGGCACTTGGCGGCCAGGCCGCCGGTGCAGCTCTCCGCCGTGGAAAGGGTCAGGCCGCGCTCCTTCAGAGCGGCGATGACCTGCTGCTCCAATGTCTCGTTCATGGTGCGCACCTCAGTGCTTGGGGTACAGGCGGATCATCTCGCGGCCCGCCAGGGCTTTGTCGCACAGGGCGTCAATGTCCAGCGCGGCCTCGTACTCCCGGACTTCTTCCAGATTGGGCTTGGTCTTGGGGTGGCGTGGGGTGAACACGGTGCAGCAGTCCTCGTAGGGCAGGATGGAGGTATCGAAGGTGCCCACATGGCGGGCGATGCGGACGATCTCCTCCTTGTCCATGCCGATCAGGGGCCGCAGCACCGGCAGGGTGGCCACGTCATCGCTGACCACCAGGGCCTGGATGGTCTGGCTGGCCACCTGACCCAGGCTCTCGCCGGTGACGATGGCCTTGCAGGCCAGCTCGTGGGCCAGCCGGTCGCCCAGCCGCATCATGAAGCGGCGCATGATCAGGGTGAAGTGATCCTCCGGGCATTTGCGGCGGATCTCCTCCTGGATCTCGGTAAAGGGCACCACATGCACCGTCAGCCGTCCGCACCACACCGTCAGCTCCTGGGCCAGCTGCAGCACCTTTTCGCGGGCCTGCTCGCCGGTGTAGGGAGGGGAGGCGAAGTGCAGCAGCTCCAGCTGGACGCCGCGCTTGGCGATCATATAGCTGGACACGGGGCTGTCGATGCCGCCGGACAGCAGGCTGACCGCATGGCCGCCCATGCCGATGGGCAGACCGCCTGCGGCGGCCTCCGCCGGGCCGTGGACATAGGCGGCGTCCTCCCGCACCTCCAGGTGCACCGTCAGCTCCGGGTTATGGACATCCACGATCAGGTGGGGGAAGGCATCGTGCAGCGCGCCGCCCACCCACTGGCTCAACTGGATGCTGCCCATGGGGAAGGACTTGTCGGAGCGCTTGCTCTCCACCTTGAAGGACTTGGCCGCCAGCAGCGCCGGGGCAAGATACTCCTTCGCGGTGTTGAAGATGGCCTCCTTCTCCTTGGCGCAGGGGACGGCCCGGGCGATGGCGATGATACCGAACACCTTCTTGCAGGCGTCGTAGGCGGCGTCCAGGTCGCAGGTCTCCTCCGCCGGCTCCACATAGATGGTGGACTGGCGGGAGTAGATCTTGAATTTGCCGTACCGCTGGGTGCGGCGGCGGATGTTGCTCATCAGCTTCATCTCAAAGCTGTGGCGGTTCAGTCCCTTCAGGACGATCTCGCCCAGCTTGCAAAGAATGATCTCGTGCATGGGGGTTCTCCTTATTATATATGTGAATGTCTTTTCGCTTTTGCGGGGATGGTCTGTGCGATGGAATGTTTCGCGCTCCGGCGCGAGGTACTTTTGCCCTCAGCGGCAAAAGTACCCAAAAACGCTGCTTAAACCTGCGGTTTAAGAATCCGCCCGCGCTATGCAGTGCTTTTTGTTGGGGGCTCACACCACGCGTTCACAGGACAAGGCTGTTTTCGTTGTGTATGACGAATCAACTTTCTTCTTGCGTCGCTGCCGCTGATGCGGTGCGATACCAGGATATGAATCGCTGTACGGCGGCGGGGCACATTGGCCCCGCCCTACGCTCGATTCAGGCGGTATGTTACTTTAACAGATTACTGCTTCTGTATTGGATGGCCTCGGCCAGGTGTTGGACTTCGATATGCTCCGCGCCGTCCAGGTCGGCGATGGTGCGGGCCATGCGCAAGATGCGGTCGTGGCTGCGGCCGGTGAGGCCCAGCCGGTCAAAGGCGCCCTGCATGACCTTCTCCCCTGCCGCGTCCAGTTGGCAGTACTGGCCGATCATGGCGGGAGTCATATAGGCGTTGCAGGTGACGGCGGTGCCCGCAAAGCGGCGCTTCTGCACCTCCCGGGCGGCGTTGACCCGTTTGCGTACCTCCGCCGAGGACTCCGGCTGCTCCTTGCGGCGCATGGCCTCGTACTCCACGGACGGCACCTCGATATGCATGTCGATGCGGTCCAAAAGCGGGCCGGAGACACGGCGCATGTACTGCTCCACCTGCTGGGCCGAACAGCGGCAGCGGCCGGAGGGATGGCCGTACCAGCCGCAGCGGCAGGGGTTCATCGCGCCGAC
>USAT01000105.1 GCA_900552725.1 uncultured Eubacteriales bacterium
CCTGCGGAAGGCGAAGTAAGAAATAACCGCCATAACCTCCGGCCTGGCCGGAGGTTATGGATTTTGTAAGGAGGCGTTTGCCTTGGACAAGAACGATACGCTGATCCTGTGCTGCGCCTCGGTGCGGCGTCATCTGGACGCGGCACAGCGGAAGATAGGGACGGATTTCCCGGTGCGGGAACTGGCGTGGGAGAACCACAAGGAGCCTGCGGTGATGCACGAGACGCTGCTGCGCACCGTGGCGGAGCTGCCGGAGAACATCACCACGGTGCTGTCCTGCGTGTGCAGCTGCGGCGGCGTGTGGGAGGGCGTGACCCTGCCCTGCCGGGTGGTGCTGCCGAAAATGGACGACTGCGTCACCATGATGCTGCAGACCGACGACACCCTGCGCGCCGACGCCAAGCAGGAGGGCCACATCTACTTCCGGGACTGCGACCGGGGCGAACACTCGGTGGCGGCCTTCAAGGATGAGATCTGCCGCCGGTACGGCATGGAGATCGGTACCTCCATCTTCGGCGGGTTCATGGAGGGCTATCACCACGCCGACATGATCGACACCGGCGTGTACGACTGCTACGCCGAGGACTTCGTGGCGGAGATGCAGCAGTGCGCCGACCTGATCCGCTGCGATCTGGACTATGTGACCGGCAGCAACCGGGTGCTGGAAAATCTGGTGGCCGGACAGTGGAAAACGCAGTTTCTGGTGCTGGAAAAGGGGCATACTGTGAAGGAGACAGACTTCTTCCCGGCGGGTGAGCCGGAACGGCGGCTGCTCTACTAAACAAAGGAGGACAAGACCATGATCATGGACGGCTGTCAGGGAAAGCCCCGCACCCCTACCATCCGGGAGAAAACCTGCCCCGTGTGCGGCAACACCATCGAGATATTCTCCACCGACACCCAGGTGACCTGCGACAAGTGCGGCTTTGTGGCGTATAACGACGCGCTGAGCTGCGTGCAGTGGTGCCAGTATGCCCGCAAGTGCGTGGGCGACGAGATGTATGAGCGGATGATGGAGATCGCCCGCCGCCAGAAGGCGGAGCGCTCCACCAAGGAGGAGCGGGAGATGACCGTTGCGGAGCAGAAGGCGGCATTGCGGAAGAAGCTGCGCACCATGGAGCGGATTTTGCCCCAGAGCTATCGGGACGAGAGCGCCGCGGCCATCTGCCGCCGCGTGACGGAGCTGCCGGAATATCAGGCGGCACAGGTGGTATTCGCCTTTGTGGGCACGGAGCGGGAGATCGACACCACGGCGCTGCTGCGGGACGTGCTGGACAGCGGCAAGACGCTGTGCCTGCCCCGCTGCGGCGCGGTGCACAGCATGGCCCTGTGCCATGTGACATCGCTGGCGCAGTTGAAGCCGGGGGCTTACGGCATTCTGGAGCCGGTGGAGGACTGTTCGCTGCTGACAGTGGAGGACATCGGCTTCGTGGTGACACCGTGCCTTTCCTGCGATATGCGGGGCGACCGGCTGGGACAGGGCGGCGGCTACTACGACCGGTTCTTTGACCGCTATCACGGCCCGGCGGCCCTGCTGTGCCGGGAGAAGCTGCTGTCAGATGAGGTGCCCATGGAGCCCCACGACAAGCGGTTTAATGTTATCGTCACGGAGAAGGACGTGTACCGGGTATAAAAAGAACGCTGTGCAAAGCACAGCGTTCTTTTTATATTTGCTTTTATTTCAGCTCGCCGTTGGCGGCGGCGGTCAGATAGGCGTTGATGAAGCCGTCGATATCGCCGTCCATCACCGCCTGAATGTTGCCCATTTCGTAGCCGGTGCGGGTGTCCTTGGCCAGGGTGTAGGGCATGAACACATAGGAGCGGATCTGGCTGCCCCACTCGATCTTCATTTGCACGCCCTTGATGTCGCTGATCTTCTCGGCGTGCTGCTGCAGCTTCAGCTCCGCCAGCTTGGCCTTCAGCATCTTCATGGCGTTGTCGCGGTTCTGGAACTGGCTGCGCTCCGTCTGGCAGAACACCACGATACCGGTGGGCAGGTGGGTCAGGCGGACGGCGGAGGAGGTCTTGTTGATGTGCTGGCCTCCTGCGCCGGAGGAGCGGCAGGCCTGCATTTCGATCTCGTCGGGACGGATCTCGATCTCGCTGTCGTCGGCCAGCTCCGGCATGACCTCCAGGGCGGCGAAGCTGGTCTGGCGGCGGGCGTTGGCGTCGAAGGGACTGACGCGCACCAGACGATGGACGCCGTTCTCGCTCTTCAGGTAGCCGTAGGCATTCTCGCCCTCAATGAGGATGGTGGCGGACTTGATGCCCGCTTCTTCACCGGCTTCGTAGTCCATCAGCTGATAGGTATAGCCGTGGCGCTCGGCCCAGCGGGTGTACATGCGGTAGAGCATCTCCGTCCAGTCCTGGGCCTCGGTGCCGCCGGCACCGGCGTGGAAGGTGAGGATAGCGTTGTTGGCATCGTACTCGCCGGAGAGCAGAGCGGCCAGACGGCGCTCACTGATCTCCTTCTGGAGCTTCTCGTAGCCCTCCATCACGTCGGGGAGTTGGGAGGCGTCGTCCTCCTCCTGGGCCATCTCGCACAGGGTCAAGGTATCCTCCCACTCGCTGACCAGACGGTCATGCTTCTTGATCTTGTTCTCCAGGCGCTTGATTTGCTGGCTCACCTTCTGGCTGCGCTCCAGATCGTTCCAGAAGCCGTCCTGCTCCGTCTCCTTCTGGAGGGCGGACAGCTCCTCGCGGGCCTTGGGGATGCCCAGGGCCTTTTCCAGCTCGCCCAGGGTGGGCTCCAGCGCCAGCAGCTTCTGCTTATAATCATCGTATTCGATAACGGCCATATGTGTCGATCTCCTTATATCGTAAATTTCAGTAATCAAACTATTATATCCGGAAAAACGGTATCTGTAAAGGGGGTGTCATGGCGTTTCCGGTATTTCCGGGACATTTTCCGCAGGATAGGGGTCG
This sequence comes from uncultured Eubacteriales bacterium, assembly GCA_900552725.1. GTDB lineage: Bacteria > Bacillota > Clostridia > Oscillospirales > Oscillospiraceae > Vescimonas. Next base: position 2,926 of record USAT01000105.1, read on the forward strand.
CTCGTCCGGTGGTGACGCAGCAGCATGGCGGCATTTTCCTCCGAGCGCAGGTTGCGGAACACCCGGCGCATCATTACCAGCGTCAGGGCAAAGGACAGTACATCCGCCACCGACTGGGCCAGCTGTACACCCAGCTGATCCAGCCACAGGGGCATCAGCAGCACGGCGGGGATGAAGAACAGACCCTGGCGGGCGGCGGCCAGGATGGTGGCAGGCACGGTTTTGCCCATGGTCTGGGTCATCATGTTGCTGACCAGGGCGTAGGCCGCCAGGGGGAAGGTGAGGCACTGGCACCGCATGGCCACCGTGCCGAAGGCTACCACCTCCGGGTCGTCCCGGAAAACGGCCACCATCTGGGGCGCGAAGGCATAGCCCACGATGGAGGCCACCACCAGGAACAGGGTGCCCCATTTGACGCAGAAGCGGAAGCCCTGCCGCACCCGGTCATAGAGCTTGGCGCCGTAGTTGAAGCCGCACACCGGCTGGAAGCCCTGACCGAAGCCAATGAGGGCGGAGTTGGCCATGGTCATGACACGGCTCACCACGCTCATGGCGGCGATGGCCGCGTCGCCGTACAGGCCGGAGGCCGTGTTCAGACAGATGGTGGAGATGGCCATCAGGCTCTGGCGGCACAGGCTGGGGAAGCCGCCCCGCAGGATCTCCTTGAAAATATGGCGGGTGAAGCGGATCTTGCTGGGATGGAGCCGCAGGTTGCCGCCCCGTGTGCAGCCGAACAGCAGCAGGCCAAAGGAGAAGAGCTGTCCGATGATGGTGGCCAGGGCCGCGCCCCTGATGCCCATTTTGAAGGTAAAGATCAGCAGGGGGTCCAGGCCCACGTTGATGACGGCACCGGCCACGATGCCGATCATACTGTATATGGCGCTGCCCTGGAAGCGGAGCTGATTGTTCAGCACGAAGGAGGCGGTCATATACGGTGCGCCCAACAGGATGATCCGCAGATAGTCGCAGGCATAGGGCAGGATGGTGTCGGTGGAGCCCAGCAGACGGGCCAGGGGCTGCAGAAAGAGCTGGCCCAGGATCAGCACCACCACGCCGGCGGAAAAGGCCAGCGTCACGGCGGTGATGGCCATGGTCTCGGCGTCCTCGGTCTCGTGGCGGCCCAGCTGGCGGGAGATGTAGTTGCCGCTGCCCTGGCCGAAGAAAAAGCCGGTGGCCTGAATAATGGCCATCAGCGAAAAGACCACGCCCACCGCGCCGGTGGCCGCGTTGGAGTGCATCAGGCCCACGAAGAAGGTGTCCGCCAGATTGTACACCGCCGTTACCAGCATGGAGATGATGGTGGGCACCGCCATCTCACACACCAGCTTACCCACCGGGTCGGCGGTCAGGTGGCGGTATTTCTCCTCCTGCAGAAGGTTGGCCTCTTTCAGATGCTTTGTCTCGTGAATGTGGTGGTTGTGATACATAGAGCCCTCGTTTTCTGTGATTTCTTTACCTATTTTTTATGATATCATGGTTTTTTCTGTAAATCAAGACCATTGACCAACGGCACGGCCTGCACTATAATAGCAGCTAAGAAAAAAGACTTTTCGGTAAAAGGAGTTTGACCGATATGAACGAGATCTATGTGACCGGACACCGCAATCCCGACACAGATTCCATCGTGGCCGCCATGTCCTATGCCGCGCTGAAGAATGCGCTGGGCGAAAAGGAGTATGTGGCGGTGCATCTGGGCGCCATCAGCGACGAGACCAACCGGATGCTGAAGCGCTTCGGCTTCAAGCCGCCCCGGCTGATCCAGAACGTCCGTACCCAGGTGCGTGATCTGGACTTTGACCGGCCGCCCTGCCTGGACGCCTCCGTCACCATGGATCGGGCGTGGCAGCTGATGCGCAATCAGAAGATCTCCGCCATCCCCGTCACCAACGAGGACGGCACGCTGTACGGTATGCTGTCCGCCGGTGACATCGCCACCTTCAGCCTGAACACCATCGCTAACCCGGTGGTGGAGGAGGTGCCCATGTTCAACCTCCTCAGCGTTATCGAGGGCCGCGTCGTGGGCGAGGGCGGCGATCTGGTGGACACCCTGTCCGGCAGCGTGTCCATCGCCCTGCCCCAGAGCTGCGAGAATCTGCTGTTCGACAGCTCCGACAGCATCGTGCTGTGCGGCAGCCAGCCGGACATGATCCGCCGTGCGCTGGACATGCAGGTGTCCTGCCTGATCCTGTGCCAGACCGACGTGGACCCGGAGTGGATCAAGGATGCCGGCAAGACCTGCATCATCTCCACCCCCTTTGACGCCAGCCGCGTTCACCGCCTGATCTATCAGGCCATTCCCATCTCCCGGCCCTGCGCCACCGGCGACCTGATCTGCTTCCATCTGGACGACTACATTGACGACGTGCGTGAAGTCGTGCTGAAGAGCCGCTACCGCTGCTACCCTGTGCTGGACGAGGAGGAGAAGGTCGTGGGCACCCTGTCCCGTTACCACTTGCTGCGGCCGAGACGCAAGCAGGTGGTGCTGGTGGACCACAACGAGCTGTCCCAGACCGTGCCGGGCATCGAGCAGGCGGAAATTCTGGCCATCGTGGATCACCACCGTCTGGCGGATATCCAGACCCGCCAGCCCATCAACGTCCGTAATGAGCCGGTGGGCAGCACCAACACCATCATCACCTCCATGTATCAGGAACACGGCGTCATGCCCTCGCCCCACATGGCGGGCCTGATGGCGGCGGCCATCCTGTCGGATACGGTCATGTTCAAGTCCCCCACCTGCACCAAGCGGGACATCGCCATGGCCGAGCGGCTGGCCCGCATGGCCCGCGTGTCCCTGGATGAGCTGGGCCGCGAGCTGTTCGCCGCCGGCGCGGTGGACGGCAAGTCCGCCGAGGAGCTGCTGCGCAGCGACTTCAAGGAGTTCCACATCGCCGAGCAGAATCTGGGTGTGGGTCAGGTGACGTGCATCAATTCCGAGCACTTGATGGAGCGCAAGGACGATCTGCTGAAGGCCATGCGCCGGATGCGGCAGGAGCACGGTTACGACATGGTGATCCTGATGCTGACGGACGTTTTGCAGGAGGGTACCCAACTGCTGTACATCGGCAGCGACGAGGTCATCCGCAACGCCTTTGCCGCGGAGCCCAAGGACAACTCGGTGTTCCTGCCGGGCGTCATGTCCCGCAAGAAGCAGGTCATTCCCATGCTGACCACGTTGTGGGGCTAAGAAGTAAGCATAAAAAGTCACGCGGCAGCGCCGCGTGACTTTTTATGCTTACAGGGAAAAGAGGGGAGGGGATAGATGCAGTGCGCCGCCGCGGGCGGCACGACCCAAAAACGGCGGGGGGGG
>USAT01000106.1 GCA_900552725.1 uncultured Eubacteriales bacterium
TGGGAGCCGATGTAGCCGGCGCCGCCGGTGAGAAGTACAGTCATAGCGATATCTCCTTTTCCTGATCAGAATTCCATGGCAAGGCGCTGGGCCTCCTGGTCGCTCAACTGGCGCAGGACGCCGCCGGACACCTGATAGACGCGGCGGCACAGGCCGATGACCGTGGGCCGGTGGGTGGTGACGATGCAGGTCTTGTGGGGGTAATCCCGCACCAGATTCCGCAGGATGGTGCGCTCGGTGGCCACGTCCAGGGCGGAGGTGGCCTCGTCCAGCAGCAGCACCGGCGCGTCACGCAGCAGGGCCCGGGCGATGGCGATCCGCTGGGCCTGTCCCTCGGACAGGCCGTGGCCGTGCTCACCCACCGTGGAGGCCATGCCCTCCGGCATTTTGCTGACGAAATCCCAGGCGCAGGCGGCCCGCAGCGCCTGCTCCAGGGCAGCGTCGTCCGCCTCCGGCTGCACCATCCGCAGGTTGTCGGCGATGGTGCCGGACAGCAGGGTGTTGCCCTGGGGCACATAGGAGAAGAAGCGGCGCAGGGCGGCGTTCATCTCCAGCTCCTGCCCGTCGGCGGTGCGCAGGCAGGCGCGGCCCTCCGACGGGTGGATCAGGCCCAGCAGCAGGCGGATCATGGTGGTCTTTCCGCCGCCGGAGGGTCCCACCAGGGCCACGATCTCGCCGGGGGCGGAGGTCAGGGCCGCGTGGTGCAGCACCGGCTGGGCGGGGTCATAGGCAAAGTCGGCGCCATCCACCTCTACGGTGACGCCCTGGGCGGCGGCACGCTCCAGCGCGTCGTCCACCGGCTGGCCCGGCTCGGGCCGCAGGGCGAACAGGTCGCGGATGCGGTGGGCGGAGACGGAGGCGTTGAGGAAGTTGGGCACCGTCCGCACCAGGGCGTTGAAGGCGGAGGTCAGCTTGGTGCCCTGGGACAGGAACAGCGTCATGGTGCCGTACAGGATCTTGCCGGACCACAGCAGGTACAGGCAGTAGCAGAAGGCGGCCATCTGCACGGCGGAGCCCAGAATGGACAGCAGCGCCTCCGTCTTGATGCTGAAGAGGTTATAGTCCAGGCTGGCCTGGCGGAAGTCCTCCTGCCCGAGCGGGCGGGGCACTTTTTCCCTGAATGGCTGTCCTGTTCGGAAGGCGGGCGGCTGAAAGGAGTACACAATGAAACGTTTTTGCAAGCTTTTTGCCCTGCTGCTGGCGCTGGCGCTGGTGATGACCGCCTGCGGCGGCAATGCCGCCACGGACAATGATCCCACCGGCGACGATACCCCCAATGTGGACAGCACCGCCGCCGAGCCCATGATGGACCTGGGCAGCGGACTGTCTCTGATGAGCGTCAACCGCTATGCCGGCGCCTTTGTGGAGGACGGCAGCGACGAGACGGTGTCCGACGTGCTGGCCATCACCGTCCGCAACGACGGCGACAAGACGGTGCAGTACGCTCAGATCACCCTGACCCAGGGGGAGAGCACCTACGAGTTCAGCGTCACCACCCTGCCGGTGGGGGCGTCCGCCCAGGTGCTGGAGCTGTCCCGCCAGGCCATGCCGGACAGCACCGAGGGCCTGACGGGCCAGGTGGACACCTATGCGGTGTTTGACACCGAGCCCACCATGTGCGATGACGTGCTGGGCATCGAGACCCAGGACACCGCCATCACCGTCACCAACAAGTCCGGCAGCGACATCGCCGGGCCCATCTACGTCTATTACAAGATCGCCTACGGCGACCTCTATCTGGGCGGCATCACCTATCGGGTGGGCATCTCCTCCGGCCTGAAGGCCGGCGAGAGCAGCACCTGCTACGCCGGACACTTCTCCAATGATTACAGTGCGTTGATGTTTGCCACTTATGTACAATAAGTATTACACATTCGGCGGCGTGACGCTGGAATTGACGGGGGAGAAGGCTTGGAAGCTCTCCGATTTGTGCCGACCCTTCCGGGCGGAGCCGCGTCCGGCGGATCACGCCATCCATGTGACGGTGGGGGATGACATGCCCCAGCCGCCGGAGGGCGCGGCCCATCAGGGCACCCTGTACCGCTGGCGGGAGGGGGAGCGGTTCTGCCTGCTGCAGGACTACGGCAGCCGCTACCGGGCCTTTGCCGCCCGGCAGGGCGGCCTTACGGAGGTGCGGCTGTCCGAGGGCTATCGGGAGACGGCGTCCGACCGTGTGATCCTGGAGTCGGCGGGGCTGTTCGACCTGCTGGCGGACTTCGGCATGCTGATCCTGCACAGCGCCTACATCGTGACGCCCCAGGGACAGGGGCTGCTGTTCTCCGGGCCGTCCGGCGCGGGGAAGAGCACCCAGGCGGAGCTGTGGCGGCAATACGCCGGGGCGCAGGTGATCAACGGTGACCGGTCGCTGGTACGGCCGGGGGACGGCACGGTGCACGGGATCCTGTATTCCGGCACCTCCGGCATCTGCCAGAATGTCAGCGCGCCCCTGCGGGCCATCGTGCTGCCGGTGCAGGGGGCGGAGAACCGGGTGTATCCCCTGCGGCCCAAGGAGGCGTTCATGGCGCTGGTGAACCAGTGCGCCTACTATCCCTGGGCGGCGGATTCCGCGGCGCGGATGACGGAGCTGGCGGCGGCGCTGATCGGCGCCGTGCCGGTGTACGGCCTGACGTGCCGGAAAGACGAGGGCGCCGTCCGGGCGCTGGAAGACTATTTGAGGAGGGCCTGATATGGAATTCAGCAGCGCGGAACCCCGCCTGTCCACCTATCTGCACGCCAAGGCCTGCCGGTCAGGCACGCCGCTGGCGGGCAACTTTGAGCTGACGGCCCGGTGCAACTTCGACTGCAGGATGTGCTATGTGCATCTTTCGGCGGAGGAGCAGCGGCGGCGGGGCCGTGAGCTGACCGCCGACGAATGGCTGGCCATCGCCGAGACGGCCCGCAGCCGGGGCATGCTGTTTCTGCTGCTGACCGGCGGCGAACCGCTGATCCGCCCCGATTTCCGCTATCTGCTGACGGAGCTGAAGAAGATGGGGCTGCTGGTGTCGGTGAACAGCAACGGCTCGCTGATCGACGGGGATTGGCTGGAGTTCTTCCGCCATGAGCCGCCGTTCCGGTTCAACATCACCCTGTACGGCGGCGGAAACGAGACCTATGAGCGGCTGTGCGGCCATCCGGCCTTCGATAAGGTGACGGGCAATATCCGGGCATTGAAGGCGCTGGGGATCGACGTGAAGATGAACGTGTCGCTGACGCCCTACAACGCGGCGGATATGGAGGCGATCCACGCCGCGGCGGAGGAGCTGGGCACGCCCATGCAGTTGGCCACCTATATGTTCCCGCCCATCCGCCGCAGCGAGGATATGGTGGGGCAGAACGACCGCTTCACCGCCTGTCAGGCGGCGGAGTATGCCGTGGCCTGGGACAGGCTGCGGTTCGAGCCGGAGGTGTTCCGCCAGCGGGCCGAGGCCATGCGCCAGGGGCTGTCTCTGCCCCAGGAGGAGGTCTGCGAGGGTACGCCGGGCGAGGGCGTCTCCTGCCGGGCCGGGCGCAGCGCCTTCTGGCTCAACTGGCAGGGGGACATGACCCCCTGCGGCATGATGACGCAGCCCAAGTTCTCTGTGCCCCAACTGGGCTTTGACGAGGCGTGGCGGCTGACCAAGGAGGCCACCGCCGCCATCCGGCTGCCGCCGGAGTGCGCCGTGTGCGCCAGCAAGCATGTGTGCCACGCCTGCGCCGCCATGTGCGTGACGGAGACGGGCCATTTTGACGTGAAGCCCGCCTATCTGTGCGACATGACGCACGAGACGGTGCGGCTGACTTTGAAGGAGGCAGAGCAATGACGATCCGCAAACAACTGGTCAAGCGCACCATCGCCGGGGACGTGATCCTGGTGCCGGTGGGTGACGCGTCGCTGGAGCTGAAGGGGCTTCTGACCCTGAACGAGACCGGCGAACGCATGTGGGATCTGCTGCCCCAGTGCGATACGGAAGAGGCGCTGGTACAGCAGATGCTGGCGGAGTACGAGGTGGACGAGGCCACCTTCCGCGCCGACATGGCGGAGTTCCTGGCGGAGCTGCGCCGGTTGGAGATCCTGTAAACGGCAAAAACGGGTGCATAAAGCCCGTTAATAGGGGAAAAGAGGGTGCGTTATGCACCCTCTTTTCCTATCTCTCAAAGATCGTCTCGCCGTTGAACGTCAGCTTGCAGACGTTCTCCGGCTCAATGGGCTCGTCGAACCGCGCCCAGATCATGCTGCTCTCACCGTCTGCGGCGGCGAGAGAATTCCATGTAAAGGGAATGAGATCGCCGTTTGCATCAAATGCTTTGAACTGGCGATACATTCTTTCAGTAGGGTCTGCGTACTCCATCAAATAGAACGCGATGGACAGCTTGGAGCACTCGACCTTTTCCGCCAGAAATTCCTTGCCGCCATAGGACAGGGGAACATTCTCCGCCAGCACCTCGCTCTCGATGGTGACGGGCGTTTCGTCCAGTGTGACCCGCCAGTGCCCCGGGAGCACGGTGGCAAAGACATACTTTCCGCCCCAGTGCAGTTCAAGGTAGGGAAGCGCCTCCTTATCAACCAGCACAAATTCCCAGATATAATTCCAGTCGGTGTCCGTTATGCTTGGATCAAGCGTGCCCGGAGTATAGAACATGGCCCTCGACTCCGGATAGATGATGGTATCCGTTCGTGTGTCGACAAAATACCAGTTCTCAGGGTATGATATGTTTTGGTTTACCGGCCCCTTCATAACCATCTGCAGGACGCCGCTCTCCCAGCCAGCATTGCAGATGGATAGGCCACCGTAGGGCAGCGGTATATCCGCGTCGCCCGGCTGCCATAGATACTCAAGATGCTGCGGCAGTTGACTCTGCAATAGCTGGGGCAGCCTGGCGTTCTCTCCGGCATTTTCTACCATTTTCGCTACATCGAAGTCGATCGTCTCGTGGTCGAACCAGCGTTTCTCCTGCCAGTTGGAGAGGTTTATCACAAGGCCGTTGGCGCTGTCACCCGGCTGCCAGTTGGCGTATACGACGCCCTCCAGCTCGTTCTCCGGCACGCCCTCCTTCCGCGGGAGGAAGGACGACACATACGCGCCGGACATCATCTTGCCGGGGAAGTACAGCTCAAAGTCGGCGAATTGGCCGCTCTGATCCAGCACAGCCCCCTCGTTGGCCTTCACAGAATAGAGAAGATACAGGGCGCGCTCGTCCGAGATCACCTTTTCCACACGGATGTGCAGCTCCTCCGCAGCTGCCGTGGGTTGCTGTTGGGAGACCACCGGCGTCTCGTCCCCGTCGCCGATGACGGTCTGTTCAGGAGAAAAGATGTCGCGCCATGACAGCGGCAGTCTGCTGACGGCAAAGGCGGTCACGGATACGCCCAGTATGACCAGCACCGCCACGCACGCGGCGGATAATTTAGGGAAGCGGGCTGCCCGTTTCCGGCCCGCGTTCGCGGCATCAAAATCAAGGGCCTCCTCCAGATACGCCGCATCCACGTCTCCGATGGCGGAGAGCAGCTTTTCAGTGTTGTGCTCCATCATAGAGTTACCTCCTTACGTTCCAGGTACGTATGTAATTTCCTGCGAATTCTGCCCAGCCGGACAGATACGTTGTTTTCAGTGGTACCGAAGGCATCCGCGATTTCGGACAACGGCTGCGCGAACCAGTACCGCCTGACGAACATGACCCGGTCATCCCGGCGCAGGGCAGCGAGAAACGCATTGATCTGCGCGGACAGCTCACCTGCGGCAAGCTGCTCGTCGAGGGAATGGGCGGAAATGCAGTCCTCCAGTTCGGATAGCGAGACCTCAAACCGGCTGCTCCGCTTCAGCGCGGAATTTGCCCGCAGCTTTTTCAAAGAAAGGTTGCGGACAATGCGGCAGACGTAGGCTCTCAGCGGGTCGGGGCGCTGCGGGGGGATACTGTTCCACGCGCCAAGGTAGGCGTCGTTGACGCATTCCTCCGCGTCCTGCGGGTCATCCAGAATGTTGTCGGCGATTTGGAAGCACAGCGCGCCGTACTTCCGTGACAACTCGGTGATCGCCTGCTCCGAGCGCTCAAAAAACAGGCGTATGATCTGTTGGTCCTCCATGGGGCGACGTACCTCCTTTCGCCTTCTTCACACATTAACTACCCTTTTGAAGCAGGATATGACGCTTCCTTTCAAAATTCT
>USAT01000107.1 GCA_900552725.1 uncultured Eubacteriales bacterium
CCCTATTTCTCATACTTTTTTATTCGCTTGTCCAAGATGTATTATAGTCCTACAAAATCGAAAAAATGTTTTACAAATATACCTTGTCGATGAAATCGCGGTGTGGTATACTATATTATTGACGAAAAATCTCTTTTTACCGCTGGAAGGGGGCGAGGATCGTGGGCGTACACGACGGACACCGTGCCAGAAAGAAGGAGCAGTTCCGCCAGCACGGACTGGACGGCTTTGCCGATCACGAGGTGCTGGAGCTGCTGCTGTACTACGCCATCCCCCGGAAGGACACCAACGAGATCGCCCACCGGCTGCTGCAGAAGTTCGGCTCGCTGCAGAACGTATTCGCCGCCCCGGCGGAGGAGCTGGCGAAGGTGGACGGTGTGGGCGAGAGCGCGGCGCTGTTCCTGACGCTGCTGCCCCAGGTGCAGAAGCGGGCCATGCGCAGCGGCGGCAAGGAGCGGGTGCTGAACAGCGTGGACAAATGCGGCCGTTATTTTCTGGAGCTGTTGGGCCACGAGCGGCAGGAGCTGCTCTATCAGGCGTGCCTGGACGGCAAGGGCAAGCTGCTGAGCTGCAAGAAGCTGTCCCAGGGCAGCGCCGACTGCACCTCCCTTTCGGTGCGTCAGGTGGTGGAAAACGCCCTGCTGTCCGGCGCCAGCGCCGTGGTGCTGGCACACAACCACCCCAGCGGCGTGGCCCTGCCGTCAGAGAGTGACCGCGCCGTGACGCTGTGGGTGCGGGACGCGCTGAAAACCATGGACATCCGGCTATTGGATCACATCATCGTGGCGGATGACGATTTCGTCAGCATGAACCAAAGCGGGTATTTGGTTTAATTAAACTATGCAAGCGCTGCTTGCATAGTTCGGGCCGTCGAGGACGCCGGCCCCTACGCACCGTATACCGATAGAACTCCGTAGGGGGCGGCGTCCCCGACGCCCCGCCGAACAACGCTTCAGCGTCTACCGTGCGGCGGGGTGAGGTCACCCCGCCCTACGAAGCGGTATGTTGACATTCCGTAGGGCGGCATGACCACATGCCGCCGCGGCGAAACACTCCAAAGGAGAACCCCTATGCCTCAATTCAAAGTCCATTCCGAATACTCCCCCGCCGGCGACCAGCCCCAGGCCATCGCGGCCCTGGCCGAGGGCGTGGACAACGGCCTGCGTGAGCAGGTGCTCAAGGGCGTCACCGGCTCCGGCAAGACCTATACCATGGCCAAGGTCATCGAGCAGGTGCAGCGCCCCACCCTGGTGCTGGCCCACAACAAAACCCTGGCCGCCCAGCTCTGCGAGGAGTTCCGGGAATTCTTCCCGGAAAACGCCGTGGAGTACTTTGTCTCCTACTATGACTACTACCAGCCGGAGGCCTATATCCCCCACACCGACACCTATATTGAGAAGGACGCCTCCACCAACGAGGAAATCGACCGCCTGCGGCTTTCCGCCACCTGCGCCCTGCTGGAGCGGCGGGATGTGATCGTGGTGTCGTCGGTCAGCTGCATCTACGGTCTGGGTGAACCGGACGACTTCGCCCGGATGATGATCTCCCTGCGCACCGGCATGACCATGGACCGGGACGAGCTGCTGCGCCGCCTGGTGGAGGACCGGTACGAGCGCAACGACGTGGCCTTCCAGCGCAACGTGTTCCGCGTCCGGGGCGACACGGTGGAGCTGTACCCCGCCTACTATAAAGACCGCGCCATCCGGGTGGAGTTCTTCGGCGACGAGATCGACCGCATCACCGAGTTCCACCCCGTTACCGGCGCGGCCATGAAAACGCTGAACCATGTGGCCATCTACCCCGCCAGCCACTACGTCACCCCCAAGGACAAGATGGACGCCGCCATCATCCAGATCAAGAAGGAGCTGGCGGAGCGCCTGCAATTCTTCGAGGAGAACAACATGCTGGTGGAGGCCCAGCGCCTGCGCCAGCGGACGGAATACGACATGGAGATGATGACCGAGCTGGGCTACTGCTCCGGTATCGAGAACTACTCCCGCGTCATCTCCCAGCGGCCCGCCGGGTCGCCGCCCATGACGCTGCTGGACTTCTTCCCCGATGATTTCCTGCTGTTCGTGGACGAGAGCCATGTGACGCTGCCGCAGGTGCGGGCCATGTACAACGGCGACCGGGCCCGTAAGGAGAGCCTGGTGCGCTACGGCTTCCGCCTGCCCTGCGCCTTCGATAACCGGCCCCTGAAATTCGAGGAGTTCGAGGAGCGGTTCCACCAGGCTATCTACGTCTCCGCCACTCCCGGCGAGTACGAGAAGGCCCACGCCGACCAGGTGGTGGAGCAGGTGATCCGCCCCACGGGACTGCTGGATCCCCGTATCGAGCTGCGGCCCGTGGTGGGCCAGATCGACGATCTGTCCGCCGAGATCCGCGCCCGGGCGGAGCGGAACGAGCGTGTGCTGGTGACCACCCTCACCAAACGGATGGCGGAGGATCTGACCGCCCACTTCCGCCAGAACGGCATCCGTGTGCGGTACATGCACTCTGACGTGGCGGCGCTGGAGCGGATGGAGATCATCCGCGACCTGCGATTGGGCGAGTTCGACGTGCTGGTGGGCATCAACCTGCTGCGTGAGGGCCTCGACCTGCCGGAGGTCAGTCTGGTGGCCATTCTGGACGCGGACAAGGAGGGTTTCCTCCGCAGCGAGACCAGCCTGATCCAGACCATCGGCCGCGCCGCCCGCAACGCCGAGGGTCTGGTGATCCTCTACGCCGACACGGTGACGCCCTCCATGCGGGCCGCCATGGACGAGACGGAGCGCCGCCGGAAATTACAGGACGACTTCAACAAGGCCCACGGCATCACGCCTCGTACCATCCGCAAGAGCGTGCGGGAGATGGTGGAGATCAGCCACAGCGCCGAGGAGGCATCCCAGCTTTCCAAGAAGAAGCTCAGCGACCGGGAGCGGGCCGAGACCATCGCCCGTCTGGAAAAGGAAATGAAGGCCGCCAGCAAGATGCTGGAATTCGAGTACGCCGCGCTGCTGCGTGACCAGATCATCGAACTGCGAGGCGGCAAATGATGCCCAGCCCGGAAGACTTCCACCGGGACATCCGGGCGGCCAAGCGCTTCGGACTGGTGCAGGGGCTGCTGCTCCTGCCATCCATGTTCAGCCTTATTCTGGCTATCGCCTTTGCCGTAGGCGGGGACTGGCGGGAAGCCGCCGTGACCGCCGGTATCTGCGCGGTTTTCATCGGTGTGCTGGTCTGTCTTGAGCGTCGGCAAAAGCGCCTGCGCCGGGAGTCGACCCGGTATTATACCTTCCCCCTTTCCCGTGTCTTCGACTACGAGACAGTCTGCGCCGCCATAGAGACCGCGCCGGGCGTTCAATGGACGCACCTCTGCGATGAGACCGCCAGGATCTGCCGGATCGAGGGAGCGTTTTCGTGGCGGGTGGCGCTGCTGCATCAGCCGGAGTTCTCCGCATCCGCCTGCAAGGCCCAGCGTGACCGGGCCAACCGGGCCGCCAACCGCGCCCATCCGGAAAAGCAGGAGGGCCCTCGGTGGGAGATCGCGTCCCGCGCCCGTGTCAATCTTGTGGTGTGCGACGCCATGAATGACGCGCTTTCCCGCTATATCGGCACCCATGCCCAGCATCTGCTGTCGTGCAACGAGAGCATCATCAACATGGCGGTGGTGGGCGATCGCCTGCTGATGCCGTCTGTCCGCGGCGCGGATGTGGATGATCCCTCTCTGAAGCGCTATGCCCGCAGCGCCGGCCTGATCTGGTCGCTGCTGTGTCAAAATTCAACCGAAACGAGAAACGAATCATGAAAAAGACCATCTCCTATCTCTACGTCATCCTGGGCGCGGCCTGCTGGGGCTTTATCGGCCTTTTTAACCGCATGCTGGGCGAAGCGGGTGTATCCGTCTGGAACCGCGTGTTCATCCGCAACTTCATCAGCCTCGTGCTGCTGACGGTGGTGTTCGCCCTGTTCCACCGGCAGGTGTTCCGCATCAAGCTGAAGCATCTGCCCATCTTCCTGGCGGCGGGCCTGATCAGCGTGCTGTGCCTGGCCATCACCTACTTCAACTGCCAGATGCGCTGCTCCCTGGCGGTGGCGGGCATCCTGCTGTACCTGGCCCCTTCCTTCGTGGTGCTGATGAGCGCCCTGCTGTGGAAGGCGCCCCTGACGAAGCGGAAGCTGCTGGCGCTGGCCCTGTCCTTCGCGGGCTGCGCGCTGGTCAGCGGCATCGTGGGCGGCGACACCTCTGTGTCCGCCGTGGGACTGCTGCTGGGCGTGGGCGCGGGCTTCTGCTACGCCACCTATACCATCTTCGCCCACTACGGCTTGACCCATTACGACAGCTACACCATGATCTACTGGACGTTCCTGGTGGCGGGCATCGGCTCGCTGTTCTTTCTGAACCCCACGGAGCTGGCCGCCGCGCTGCCTGACAGCCGCCTGTGGCTGGGATCGGCGGGCCTGGTGCTCATCGCCACGGTGCTGCCCTACATCTTCTACACCAAGGGCCTGGAGGGTGTGGAGAGCGGCAAGGCATCCATCATCGCCAATGTAGAGCCGGTGGTGGCGGCGCTGACCGGCGTGGTGTTTTTCCATGAGGCCCTCAGCATCTGGACGCTGCTGGGCGTCTGCTGCGTGCTGGGCGGCGTGATCCTGCTGGCGAAAGGAGACGACACATGCAAAGAATCCAATTCCTCAACGGCTTCCACCTGAAGCTCATCGCCATCTGCACCATGCTCATCGACCACATGGGCTATACGCTGTTCCCCGGCGTCATGTGGCTGCGGTGCGTCGGACGGGTGGCCTTCCCCATCTTCTGCTTTCTGATCGCCGAGGGCTGCGTATACACCCATGACCGGAAGAAATATGCGCTGCGCCTGCTGGTGTTCGCCCTGCTGTCCGAGATCCCTTTCAACCTGATGAACAGCGGCATGATATGGGATCCCTATGATCAGAATGTGCTGTGGACGCTGCTTCTCGGTGCGCTGGTCTGCTGGCTCATGGATTGGGCGCTGAAAAAGTGCACGCCGCTCTCCTTCGTGCTGACGGGCGCGATTATGTTGGCCGCCTACTGGCTGCTGGAGATCGGCAATACCGACTACGGCGGCTGGGGCATGCTGCTGGTGGCCGCGTTCTACGGCGTTCACCGCGCACCCAGCGGAGCAGTAGTGAAGATGATCGCCCAGGCTTTCGGCCTCGCCTTTTTCTCCATCGGTGTCATGGGCGGCTATCTGTCCATCGAGCTGTGGTCGCTGGTGTCGCTGGCGCCTATCTGGCTCTATAACGGCCAAAGAGGCTTTTCCCACAAGGCGGTGCAGTACGGCTTTTACGCCTTTTACCCCGTTCATATTCTCATATTGTCCCTGATCGCAATGTACCGATATTAACAATAACAAGGAGGCTGTCCCTATGGCAAAGAACAAGGAAGAAAAGACCAACGTCATGCGGACGCTGGATCAGAAGAAGATCCCCTATACCGCCTTTTCCTACGATCCCAACGGCCCCATCGACGGTGTGTCGGTGGCGGCGGAGACAGGGCTGGACGCCGCCAGTGTGTTCAAGACGCTGGTGACAAAGGGCGCCAGCGGGGCATACTATGTATTCGATATCCCCGTGGCGGAAAATCTTGATTTGAAGAAGGCCGCCAAGGCGGTGGGCGAAAAGTCCATCGCCATGCTGCCCCAGAAGGAGCTGCTGCCCCTGACGGGCTATGTCCACGGCGGCTGCTCCCCCGTGGGCATGAAGAAGCAGTTCCCCACCGTGTTTCACGAGACAGTAAACGACCTTGCGCTGGTGACCGTTTCCGCCGGAAAGATCGGCCATCAGGTGCAGGTGAAGCCGGCGGCGCTGCTGGATCTCCTCCGGGCTAAAACGGCGGATGTGGTGGTGTAAGAAGGATTTCGCGCCTTCGGGCGCGAGGGCGGCCTTCAGCGACCCACTTTTCCCAGCAGCTGGAAAAGTGGGCAA
>USAT01000108.1 GCA_900552725.1 uncultured Eubacteriales bacterium
CCCGCAGGCCCTCCATGCCGCGGTCGAACCAGTGGAGCACGGGCAGATAGGTCTGACCCATCCAGCGATAGCGCCAGCAGCCCTTGAAGAAGGTGACCAGTCCGCCGTAGCGCATCACGTCGTACACCAGCATGGCGTAGTTATACATCCACACCTTATGGAAATAGTAGAAGGTGTCCTTCACGCCGCGCCACTCGCGGTGCTTGTAAAGGCCGGTCTTGTCGCAGTACAGGTCGCCCAGACGGCGCTCGCCGTGGGGCTTGCCGTACCAGAAGTCCTTGGCCAGCTTCTTATAGTTCACGTCCTTGGCCTTGGCCAGGGCATTTTTCAGGTCGATCTTCTTCATCAGTTGTTCCCTCCCTGGATCTTCTTGATCTCCACGCTCTCGATAAACGCCTGGAAGCGGGTACGGAGCTGACCGGAGGCGGAATTGATATACTCCTTCTCGATGGAACAGACGGGGTAGCCGAAGTCGCGCTGCAGCACCACCGTGTCGATGACGCGCTCATAGCTCCAATACTCGCAGAACTTGTTGGAGGCGATGATGATGCCGTCGGCCTTGTATTCCTTTGCCATGTCGGCGATGACCTGCTTGCGGTGACGCATCTCGTTCTGCTCCATGAAGCGGGTGCACTGGCTGGTCAGCAGATAGTGGCGGGCGATGGCGCGCAGGGGCGTCTCGCCTTCTTTGATCTCGATGGGCTGGCGGGCCTCGGCCGCGCCATAGCAATAACGGTCAGCCACCACGCGGGCGCCGCAGCTCTCGATGAGCTTGATGAAGTCAGGATCGTCGTTCTCGCTGCCGGCCAGCACCACCTTGCAGCGGAATTCCTTTTTGGCGTCGGGCTGGCGGGTGCGCATCTCCTCCGCCGTCTCCTGGAGCTTGTCGATGATCAGCTCCTTGGGGCAGGTCATGGTGGCCAGGGTAATGACCGCGAACTCATAGCCGGTGATGGTGGGGTTGTCCAGCTTGCGGTATTCGCCGATCTCCTGCACCAGGCGGCAGACCTCGTTGTGGGCCTCGATGGTCTTCAGCAGCGCCTCGTCGGAGGTATCCACACCGTAGTTGTCCCGCAGGAAGTCCAGCACATGGGCGCGGAGCTGCTCCTCATAGTGGTCGATGGCGTTCTGTGTCTTTTTGAAGGGCACGTCCATGAAGGAGCACTTGAAGCGCTCATTCTGGATCACGTCCTGCATCCGCTGCAGATGCTCCTGAAACCGGCAGGTGACGGTGCACGTCTCGGTGGCCAGCTGGGCGTCCAGGAAGTTGAAGCCGCCCTCCAGCGCCCGCTCCAGCAGGCTGCGGCCATAGTGGCAGGTGCGGGACGACATGTAATAGGTGGCCATGTCCGGCGAGGTGCAGCGGGGCGCACGCAGACGCACGCTGAAGCAGCCGGGCAGATCCAGCAGCACCTCCGGCATGAAGTAGCAGGTGTATCCCAACGCCAGCTTCCCCTCGTCCTTTGCCTGCTTCACCAGGTCGTTATTGGCCTCCTGCAGCAGGTTCTCGAAATAAATCAAATGCTTCAGATCCCTCATTATGTTCCTCCTTCACTCCGCGCAACACACAAAGCGGTATTTTACATGAAAATTATACAGAAATGTACATTTTTTGTCAATGTTTTTGTGCGGTTTGCATAGAAAATGCACAGATTTCGCAAATATGTCCGTTAATTGTCATTTGACTTGCCGGATGGAACGTGGTAAAATGGAAAAAAATGAAAGCGAGGGCTTTTCCATGTGCGATCACGAACACGAACACACCCATGCCGACGGCACCACGCATACCCATACCCACACCCATGACCACGAGCACTGCCACCAGCATGCGCATTGCCACGACCATGATCACGACCACGCCCACCACTCCCCCGAGGAGGCGCTGGCGCTGCTGGCCTATATGGTGCAGCACAACCGCCACCACGCCGAGGAGCTGCACGAGCTGGCCCACAGCATGGATGATGAGGCGGCCCAGCTGATCCACGACGCCATCCTGGATTTCAACCTGGGCAATGAGAAGCTGGACGAGGCCCTGAAGCTGCTGAAGGGGGAATAAGTCTATGTGTCTTTCCACTGTCTACACCCTGCGGGGTGACGAGAAGAAGGAGGTCTGCAAGAACGTGGCCTCCATGAAGGTCGAGGGCGATACACTGGTGTTCAGCGATATCCTGGGCGTCCCCACCGCCGTGGTGGGCACCATCGAAAAGATCGACCTGATGGAGAACATGATCTTCGTGCGGCAGAACTGAAAACCATGTGAATAAGAGGAGGACGGATGTGCTGCATCCGTCCTCCTCTTATTGTGATCAAACTTCGTGGTGCCGTGCCCGCTTATGACAGCGCCCGGCTCTCCAGATTGCTCCGCAGGCTGGTGGCCGCCTGGCAGTTGTTGATGATCAGCGCATCGGTAACGCCGTACTGTGCGATGATATCGCCCACGCTGCCCACCTCCTCCCGGATGTCCACCACCACGATACGCTCGTAGTAGTCGATCATGTAGGGCACAAAGGCGTTGCCGTAGGACTCCTTGAACACCAGCAGCGTCTTGCCGTTCTTGTTGTCGGTGGTGATGACGGTCAGGGGCTGGTCGCCGCACAGGAACATCCCGGCGTACTCGTTGGTGCCGCCGTTGACGGCCTGACCGTTATACTGCACGCCGTCCCGGTAGTAGACCATGGAATAGCCCGCATGGGGGAACCGTGCCGCGGAGTAGTCGGGATTGTCCTTCAGCTCCGTGGGATGGCCGCCGTACATGTACAGCGAGCCGGTATAGCCGGTGCGGATCACCGTGTCATAGCTGCCCAGCGCCCAGGGGGTGATTCCGTTGGCCTGGCAATAGGCCGCCGAGGCGTAGTACGCGCCCAGGCTGGTCCAGTGGTGGTCGGTGCGGTAGAACATATACTCCCCCGCGTGCTGATCCATCAGCCCCATGCAGTCCACGGTGGTGACGGCGCTGTCCATCATGGCATAGGTGGACTTGATGAAGCTGGCAATATCGTCGTGGGGATCGTCATAGTCCGCCGGGGAATGGTAGGCGCAGCTCTTGGGGGTCAGCAGGCAGCTGACATGGATATTGGGGTATTTGGCGGCGAATTTGTTCACCGTCTCGGCATAGGCGCTGGAGCCGGTGGGATCGGGGTCGAAATACTCCACGCCGTAGTCGCCGCACACCAGCACCGCGTTGGCGTAATAGGCGGCGATATCGTTGTGATAGTGGCCGTCAGCGGCAGTCTCCGCCAGCGCCGACACCGCGTCGTCCGAGGAGACGGCGCTGCCCTTGCCGGGGGCGATGTACTTCTGTCCCGCGGGCACCACCTGCTGGCCGCAGACGGCGCACACGCCGTCATCGCCCACCGTGTGGCCCAGAGCCGGGCTCATGACCGCGCCGCAGACGGCACAGACCTCCGGTTCGGTACAGGTGGCAGGCCCGGCGGAGGTGTGGGGCAGCTGGGGCGACAGCTCGATGCCGCAGCGCTGGCAGGTCTGAGGCGCGGCACAGGTGGCCTCCGGGCCGGGCTCGTGGCCCAATGCCTCGGTCATCACCTTGCCGCACTCGGTACAAATCTCCGGCTCGGTGCAGGTGGCCGGTGCGGCGGATACATGCCTGTGGCAGCCGCTCAGCGCCAGCGCCGTTACCAGCAGCGCCGCCGCCAGATAGCAAATTTTCTTCATGGAACGCTTCCTTTCTCGTAAGGGGTCTTGTCTCTATTACTATGAGGTGATTATACGCAATAGGACAGCTTTTTGCAAGCCCCTGATCACCTTCACCAAAAAGGAGCCGCGGCGCTGCCGCGGCTCCTGCTGCATATGCTGTTGTCCCCTGTCCCGCCCTGCCGGGGAAATCGACGCCGTGGTCGTAACGATGCACGGTTCTGATGCGCGTGTGCGGTATGCGGCGCGTGCGTCATACGGTGGGGAATCGAACCCCGGAGCTGCGCCCGCTCCATCCATACTGCGAGGACTCATTCTCAGCCTCAGAGATGGCGTCCGCCTCTTCCCGGCTCCATAGTTTGCGCGTTATTGCAGCTCCGTTGTCCAGTTCAGGCCCTGGATGGTTTCCTCCAGCAGCCGCAGGTCGCGGGACATATCGTCCACCTGCTTCTGCATCTGGGACACCTTCACGGTGCTGACGATCCTGATCTCCGTCCGCAGGCCCCGGGGCACCACGTCGCTGGCGTTCTGCAGGAACTCACGGTAGAGACCCAGCTTCATTTTCAGGCAGTCCCGCCGGGCCAGCAGCGCCGTCAGGCTCTCGCCCGTGTCGCTGCGGGCGGCGGTGTTGGTCAGGTTGATGCGGCAGATCAGTTCCTCCAATTCGGCGCTGACGTTCTCCATCTCGGCCAGCAGCGCCTTGGGATCCTCGGCGGGCTGTTCCCCCTCCTGCACCTTGGCGTTGTTCATCAGCCGGGAGCCCAGCTGGGCCATGCGCCGCTGCAGGTCGGCCCGCTGGGCCAGTGCGTTGGCAAGCTTCATGTTCTCACTCCTTAATGGTATAACCCTGCTCCGCCAGATAGCTGTACAGCTGGCGGATGTGCTCGTGGTTGCGGGTCTCCACCACCATGCGGACGCGGCAGGAGCCCACGCCCACCTTCATGCTGCTCCGCTCGTGATACACCTCCAGCACGTTGACGCCCTCGTGGGACAGCGCCGCCAGATAGGTGGCCAGTGCGTTGGGCTGGTCGGGCAGCACGGTGGAGAAGCTGGCGATGCGCCCCTCGGCGGTCAGGCCGTGCTTGATGATGCGCTCCAGCATGGTCACGTCCACGTTGCCGCCGGACAGCAGGGCGCACACGGTCTTGCCCTTCAGATCCAGCTTGCCGGACATGACCGCCGCCACGCTGACGGCGCCCGCGCCCTCGGTGATCAGCTTCTGCTTCTCCAGAATGGTCAGGATGGCCGCGGCGATCTCGCTCTCGCTGACGGTGATGACCTTGTCCACATACTGGCGGCACATGTCAAAGGTCAGGGTACCGGCGGTCTTTACCTGAATGCCGTCGGCCATGGTGCCCACCTGGGGCAGGGTGATGATCTTGTCCTGCCGCAGGGCCTCATACATGCTGGCCGCGCCCTCGGCCTGTACGCCGATGACCTGGCAGGAGGGCTTCAGCTCCTTCACGGCCTTGGCCACGCCGGAGATCAGTCCGCCGCCGCCGATGGCCGTGATGATCACGTCCACATCGGGAAGCTGCTGTAAGATCTCCAGGCCGATGGTGCCCTGCCCGGCCATGATGCTGTAATCGTCAAAGGGGTGGATGAAGGTATAGCCCTTCTCGTCCCGCAGGCGGATGGCCTCGGCATAGGCGTCGTCGTACACGCCGGGTACCAGCACCACCTCCGCGCCGTAGCTGCGGGTGGCCTCGATCTTGGACAGGGGTGCGCCCTGGGGGATGCAGATGACGGCATGGATGCCCATGTCGCGGGCGGCAAACGCCACGCCCTGGGCATGGTTTCCGGCGGAGCAGGCGATAACGCCCCTCGCTTTCTCCTCGTCCGACAGCGTGGCGATCTTGTAGTATGCGCCCCGCAGCTTGAACGCGCCGGTCTTCTGCAGGCAGTCAGCCTTCAGAAAGAGACGGCAGTCCTGGGTGATACCGGTGCTGGGGATCACGGGCGTTTTGTTGATGACGCCGGACAGTACCCGCTGGGCGTCGTGCAGCATGGCCATAGTCAGCATAGTGGTTCCTCCTTCACATTTGTGCGTGGGACATATACAATATTTGATTTTTTGTATTTACATCATATCATATGCCGCCCGCAAATGCAAGCAATTACAGACGTTTTTCGGAAATTTGACAAACGGGGAAATTTTGTCTATAATATATGTTTGGTGTGGTATCCGATACGGAACGCCGCACCCCAATAAACGCGCCGGGTACGGTAAACATCCGTAGGGGCGACCCTTG
>USAT01000109.1 GCA_900552725.1 uncultured Eubacteriales bacterium
CTCCGGGCGCTCGTCGCCGTAGAAGAACACGGCCACCGTGCCCGGCCCGGCATGGCTGCCGATGATGGTGCCGATGTCGCAGATGCGGATATGGCCCTTCACATGGGGCAACCGCTCACCCAGCGCGTCGGCCAGCTGTTGGGCCAGCTCCGGGCACTGGGAATGGCAGATCCAGCACCGCTGGTCGTATTCCCGGCCGCCCTGGGCATGCTCCTCCACGGCGTCCACCGTGGCCTCGATGGCCTTGTGCCTGCCCCGCACCTTGTCGTAGGCCTTGATGGCGCCCTTGTTGTCCAGCCGCATCAGCGGGCAGATGTTCAGCACCGTGGCGATGGCCGCCGCCGCGCCGGACACCCGGCCTGTGCGCCGGAACTGGGTCATGTCGGTGGAAAAGAACTGGTGATGCACCTTGTTGCGGTTGTCCAGCACCCACTGGGCCGCCTCGTCCAGCGTCGCGCCCGCGTCCCGCATGTCGGCCACCGTGTCCACCAGCAGTCCGTAGCCGGAGGACGAGCACAGGGAGTCGATCACCACCAGCTTCCGGTCGGGGTACTTCTCCTTCAGCATATCCGCCGCCAGGAACGCGTTGTGTACCGAGCCGGACTGGCCGGAGGTAAACGCGATGTGCAGCACATCGCCCTGCTGCAGCAGGCTCTCGAAAAACTCGGCGTACTGCGCTACATTGATCTGGCTGGTCTGGGGCAGCCTGCCCTCCCGAAGGAACTGATAGAACCGGGGCAGCGCCTGGGGATCCCGCCCCATGTCGTCGTCATACGTCACGCCGTCCACCACATAGGTATAGAACAGCACCGGAATATGGCGGCTCTCCATATAGCTGTAGGGCAGATCCACCGTAGAGCAGCAGCTCAGAATAAAGTTATCAGACATTGTGTTGATTCTCCTTTCTCCTCAAGGATATTATAGCAGATTTTACCATGCTGTCAATAATGTCCCACGCTAAGAAATCTAATGCAGCGCATTAGAAAGAAAAATATGTAGGGGCGGACGACTCTGTCCGCCCCTGCAACAGTTTATTGACCTCCGAAGTGCCCGCAGGCAAAAAGAGAACGTCCTTGTGTCAGAATTTCTGTTCCCTCCACCCCCCATATTGCCAATTTCCGCGAAACATGCTATACTGTATCAGTTGACACATTACCCGCGGTTTCGCGGCGTTTTCGGAGGCATATATGCTGGTTTTCATCAAAAAAGACACGCCGGAGGCGGCCATCCGCTCTCTGGTGATCCAACTGAGCCGCCAGGGCATCGGCGCGGCACGGGCCGACAGCGGCGGCCAGATCCTGCTGACGCTGGTGGGCCCCACCTGGACGCTGGACGAGCAGCACCTGCTGGCGCTGCCCCATGTGGCGGACGTGAAGCGGCTGACCCCGGTGTGGCGTCTGGCCTCCCGCCAGCACCATCCGGAGGACACGGTGGTGTCCGTGGGCGGCGTACCCATCGGCGGCGGAAGCTTCTGCCTGATGGCGGGCCCCTGCGCCATTGAATCCGCCTTCCAGATGCAGTCCGTGGCCCGGTCGGTCAAGGCCGCCGGCGCGGTGATGCTGCGGGGCGGCGCGTATAAGCCCCGCACCTCTCCCTACGCCTTCCAGGGCTTCGGCGCGCCTGCGCTGGAGCTGCTGGCCCAGACCGGCAGGGAGATGGGCCTGCCCACCGTGTCGGAGATCACCGACGCCGCCCAACTGCCCCAGTTCGAGCATGTGGACATGCTGCAGGTGGGCGCCCGGAACATGCAGAACTACGGGCTGCTGCGGGCCCTGGGCGGACAGCCCAAGCCGGTGCTGCTGAAGCGCGCCGTGGGCGCCACGGTGGAGGAACTGCTGCAATCGGCGGAGTACATCCTCTCCGGCGGCAACCCCAACGTGGTGCTGTGTGAGCGGGGCGTCCGCAGCTTCTCCAAGACCAGCCGGGCGGCGCTGGATGTCAGCGTCATCCCGGTGCTGAAGCAGATGACCCACCTGCCGGTGATCGTGGACCCCAGCCACGCGGGGGGAAGCGCGGCGCTGGTGCCGCCGCTGGTGCTGGGCCGCATTGTGGACGGCCTTACCGCCGGGGAGGGGCTGACCCTCCGCCTGCCCCTGTGGTATCTGGCCTTCACCGCATTGGCGGGAGGGCTGGAATCCGCCCGGGAGAGCGCGTTGACGGTATTCGGCCAGAAAACCACTCACGCCCTGCGGAGCCGCCTGATGGAAAAGGAGGGCCGCCTGCCTGCCGACGAGCTGAACCGTCAGGAGCCGGGGGCGCTGGTGGCCCGGTTCGTGGGGGACGTGGACACGGTGGAGACCCTGTTCACCGCCGGGATCATCAGTATGGCGGCGGATGCCTGCCGGATCCTCAGTATTCTGGTGGTGGTGTGGCAGTGCAGCCGGGGCCTTGCCTATCTGCTGCTGGCGCTGCTGCCGGTGCTGTTCGGCTTTACCCGGTTCGTCCAGAAGCGGATGCTGCACAATCAGCTGAAAAACCGGAAGGCGGTGAGCCGGGCCTCCGGATATGTGCCGGAGACGGTGCGGAATCTCCGCACCATCCGGACGCTGGGCAAGGAGACCTACATGGAGACCCGGTATGACGGCGCACTGGGGGAGAGCTACCGGGCCATTGAGGGCACCAACTTCTATGACGCCCTGTATTCCCCCGTGATCCTCACGGTGAACGCTGTGGTGGTGGGCGTTGTCATGCTGTTGTCCGCCTCCGGAGACCCGGCGGTGCTGACGCTGTTCGGCATGACCGCCGGTACCGCCGTGACGGTGATGAACTACATCAGCCAGATCTTCTCTCCTCTGGAAAGTCTGGGCATGGAGATCCAGACCATCCAGTCCGCCGTGGCGGGCGTTCGCCGGATCAATGACTTTCTGGCCCAGCCGGAGCAGGAGACAGTGGCCCCGGAAACGGAAAATCCCGCCGCTCCCATGGTGGAGCTGCGGGATGTGGACTTCGGCTATGAGGCAGGGCAGAACGTTCTGCACCACTTAAATATGGAGATCCGGGAGGGAGAGCTGGCTACCCTGTCCGGTCGGACCGGCGCGGGAAAGAGCACCGTGTTTAAGCTGGTGCTGGGGCTGTATGCCCCCCGGCGGGGCACCGTCCGAATTCAGGGCGTGGATCCCCGGTCCCTCACCGGCCCGCAGCGGCGGGCACTGTACGGCTATGTGGAGCAGCGGTTCCATCCGGTCCCCGGCACCGTCCGGGATCAGATCACCCTGTATGATGACACCATCACGGAGGGGCAGGTCCGCCGGGCCGCGGAGCTGGCGGGACTGGCGGAGGCCATCGGCCCCCTGCCGCAGGGCTATGACACCCCCTGCACCCCGGACATTTTCTCTCAGGGACAGTGGCAGCTGTTGTCCATCGCCCGGGCGGTGGCGGCGGACCCCAAGCTGCTTCTGCTGGACGAGATCACCGCCAATCTGGACGCGGAGACGGAGCGGGCGGTGCTGCGGGCCTTGAAGAGGGCTACGGCGGACCGGACGGTGCTCTCCATTTCTCACCGGGGCGGGGCGGACACGGGACGGCTCATTCCCATTGGGGAGGAGTCATAGCCAGAAACCGGGCCAGCGCGGGGTTGGGGTTGGTGGTCTGCCACGCGGCGATGATTTCCTCCACCTCTCCCTCGCCGATGAGGGGGACAAACACCAGATTGTCGGCGTTGTAGAGCTTTTCCACGCAGTAGGCGGGGAGGATGGAAATGCCTTCCTCGGCGGAGACCATCATGAGGATGCTCTCCGTGTCGGCGGAGCGGAAGAGGATGTTGGGCTTGTAGCCCGCCTCGTTGTAAAGCTGCATGAAAAAGGCGTCGCCGTAGGAATCATCGGCGGCGTCAGGGGACATATAGAGGATGGTCTCTCCCCGCAGCTCCTGCCGCCGGAGCTGCTGCCGCTGGGCCAGCGGGTGTCCGGCGTACAGCGCCACCACCAACCGGGCCTTTTCCACGGTGCGGCAGGCCACGCCCTCCTGGGTTTTCAGGTTGGTACTGTCCCAGGTGAAAATGATGTCATATTCATGGTGCAGCAGCCCCGCCGCCAGCGCGTCGGTGGAGCAGCGGTAAAAGGTGATGAGCACGTTGCTGTTCTGCTGGTGGAATTGGCGGATATGGGCGGACAGGTCGCTGCGCTCGTACCCCCGGACGTAGCCCACCCGCAGCGTGCCGGAGAGTCCGGTGGAGGCGTCATGGACCCGCTCCTGCGCCCGGCTCATGCGCTCTAAAATGCCCTTGGCCTCCCGGAGGAAGATGGTCCCCGCGGGGGTCAGGCTCACGGGCCGGGTGCTCCGGTCAAAGAGGGGACAGCCCAGCGCCTCCTCCAGCAGACGGATCTGCTGGGTGATGGCGGTCTGGGAAATGTAGAACTGCTCGGCGGCCTTCGTGAAGCTGCGGCTCTCCGCCGCGGCCACGAAATACTTCAGCTGATTTCGATTCATAACGCCCTCCCACGACACAAAATAAGTTTTTCTTATTTTATCATGAAGAAATCCCCCTTGTAAAGGGGGGTTTTTTTCGCTAAGATAAGTGCATATTTGTTGTGTGTAAGCGAGGTACTTAGAAATGCAAAGAGAATCCTTCGGCTCCCGGCTGGGCTTCCTGCTGGTGAGCGCGGGCTGCGCCATCGGCATCGGCAACGTGTGGCGCTTCCCTTACATCGCCGGCAAGAACGGCGGCGGCTACTTCGTTCTCTTCTACCTGCTCTGCCTGCTCGTGATGGGCGTGCCCGTGCTGACGATGGAACTTGCGGTCGGCCGCGCGAGCCGCAGGAGCGCCGTGCTCTCCTATAAGACGCTGGAAAAGCCCGGTCAGAAATGGCACATCCACGGCTGGTTCTGCCTGCTCGGCTGCTACCTGCTGATGATGTACTACACCACCGTCTCCGGCTGGATGGTCAGCTACTTTGGCAAGTTCCTCACCGGCGCGTTCCATTCCGGCATGAGCACGGATGAGGTCGCGAGCGCCTTCGGCGCGATGCTCTCCTCCCCCGGCGAAATGGCGCTCTGGGCCGAGGTCGTGGTCGTCGCGGGCTTTCTGGTCTGCTCCTTCGGCCTGCAAAAGGGCCTTGAGCGCGTGACGAAGGTCATGATGCTCTGCCTGCTGGTGCTCATTCTCGTGCTCGCCGTTCACAGCCTGACGCTCTCCGGCGCGGCGGAGGGCATGAAGTTCTATCTGGTCCCCTCGATGGATTCCATCCGCGAAAACGGCTTCGGCAGCCTTGTCACCGACGCGATGAATCAGGCGTTCTTCACGCTCTCGCTCGGCATCGCCGCCATGGAGATCTTCGGCAGCTACATGAGCGACGAGCACACCCTGCCCGGCGAAGCCGTGCGCATCTGCGCGCTCGACACCTTCGTGGCGCTGATGGCGGGCACCATCATCTTCCCCGCCTGCTTCACCTTCGGCGTGACACCGGACAACGGCCCCTCCCTGATTTTCCAGACGCTGCCGCCGGTCTTCATCAACATGGCGGGTGGGCGCTTCTGGGGCGCGCTGTTCTTCCTGTTCATGATCTTCGCGAGCTTCTCCACCGTGCTGGCGGTGTTTGAAAACATCCTCGCCATCTGCATGGACACCTTCGGGATCAGCCGCAGGAAGGCCGTGCTCATCAACGGCATCCTGATCGCCGTTCTCAGTCTGCCCTGCGTGTTCGGCTACAACATCTGGAGCGACTTCCGTCCCATCCTCGGCAAGGACGTGCTCGACAGCGAGGACTTCCTCGTGAGCAACCTCCTGCTGCCCATCGGCTCTCTTGTCTACCTTCTGTTCTGCGTCACCAAGTGGGGCTGGGGCTTTGACAAGTACATTGCCGAGGTCAACAAGGGCACGGGTGTCAAGCTCTCTCCCAAACTCAAGCCCTATTTCCAGTGGGTGCTGCCGGTTCTGATCGTCATCATCCTGCTGCAGGGTC
>USAT01000110.1 GCA_900552725.1 uncultured Eubacteriales bacterium
CTTCTTTATCTCTTATTCAAAGGTCAGCGGGGTGTGCTGGCAGATCTCCCGGATCTTGGCCTGCAGCGCCTTCAGATCCTCGAAGGTCTCCGGCTTCTTCCGGGGATCCCGCAGCAGCGCCGCCGGATGGTACAGGGCCATCATCAGCGTGCCGTTCCGGTCAAAGAACTGGCCGTGCTCCTGGCTGATCTTGAAGTCCGGCTTGATCAGCTCCATGGCGCTGATGCGGCCCAGACACACGATGATCTTGGGCTTCATCAGCCGCACCTGGGCCCGGAGATAGCCCCGGCAGGCATCCTTCTCCGTGTTCAGGGGATCCCGGTTCTCCGGCGGACGGCACTTGACGGAGTTGGTGATATAGATATTCTGCCGGTGCAGGCCGATCATGGCCAGCATGTCGTCCAGCAGCTTGCCGCCCCGGCCCACAAAGGGCTCGCCCTGCAGATCCTCGTTGGCGCCGGGCGCCTCGCCGATGAACAGCACCTCGGCGTTGGGGTCGCCCACGCCGAACACCACCTGGGTACAGGTCTGCCGCAGCTGGCACGCCTGACATTTCAGACAGGTCTCTCTCAGTTCCTCCCACGCGGTCATTTCACTCTCGCCTCCATCCAATTCCAGATCGTCTCATACACCTCAGTCCGGTGCGCCTTCTCGTTCAGCAGCTCGTGCCGCAGTCCGGGGTACAGCTTCAGCGTACAGTCGGCCACCCCGGCGTGGCGGAACGCCTGATACGTCTGGCGCACACCGGTGCCCATGCCGCCCACGGGGTCATCCTCGCCGGAGATCAGCAGGATGGGCGTCTCCCGATCCATCTTCCGCAGGTTGCCGGGCCGCTGGTTGAAGCGGATGCCCCACAGCATCTCGTGGAACAGGCCCACGGTGGCGTCATGGCCGCACAGGGGGTCGGCGATGTAGTTGTCCACATTCTCCTCATCCGCCGACAGCCAGTCGTATTCGGTGCGGTTGGGCTTGAAGGTCTTGTTGTACGTGCCGAAGGCCAGGGCCGTCACCGTGGCGTTGGTGGACGCCGCGTCCCGCCGGGCCAGCGTTCCCGCCAGGGCAAGACCGCCCGCCAGCGCGGCAGGGCTCTGCCACCCGGTGCCCATCAGGACGGCGGCTTTCACCGTGCCGGGATAGCGGATGAGATAGGTGCGGCTGAGGAAGGAGCCCATGGAGTGGCCCATCAGCAGCAGCGGCAGATGGGGGTACTGCTCCTTCAGCCGGGTGTGCAGCACATACACGTCGTCCACCGGCGTGTTCCAGGTGCTGCCGTCGCCGAAATACACCGGCGTGCCGCCCTCGGGCAGGGACTTGCCGTGGCCCAGGTGGTCGTGGCCCACCACGATGACGCCGTGACCGTTGAGGAACCGGGCAAAATCGTCATAACGGTCGATGTGCTCCGCCACGCCGTGGACCAGCTGCAGCACCGCCACCGGCGCCACATCCTCCGGCACCCACGAGATGCCGTGCAGCCGCGTTTTCCCGTCGCTGGAAAGAAACGTGAAGTCAGTCTTATTTGTCATGGCAATTCCGTCCTTCCTGTGATATACTCTTGTTATTATCATATCCATTTTAACACAGCAAGTTTCACTTGAAAAGGGGGATTTGTCATGGCTTCCTACATCCTGGCACTGGATCAGGGCACCACCAGCTCCCGCGCCATCGTTTTCGACAAGCAGGGCGGCATCGTGGGCCGGGGCCAGTATCCCTTCACCCAGCACTATCCTCTGGCCGGCTGGGTGGAGCACGACCCTATGGAGATCTGGCGCACCCAGGCCCAGGCGGCGGCGGACGCCATCGCCGGACTGCCCGCCGGGAGCATCGCCGGCATCGGCGTCACCAACCAGCGGGAGACCACCATCATCTGGGACAAGACCACCGGCGTGCCGATATACAACGCCATCGTGTGGCAGTGCCGCCGCACGGCGGAGCTGTGCGAGGAGCTGAAGCGCCGGGGCCTCAGTGAGCGGATCCAGTCCACCACCGGATTGCTGATCGACGCCTACTTCTCCGCCACCAAGATCCGCTGGATCCTGGACAACGTCCCCGGCGCACGGCAGAAGGCGGAGCAGGGACAGCTCCTCTTCGGCACGGTGGAGACCTGGCTCATCTGGCAGTTGACCGGCGCCCACGTCACCGACTATTCCAACGCCAGCCGCACCATGCTGTTCGATATCCATGCCCTGCGGTGGGATGCTGAGCTGTGCGGCATGCTGGGCATCCCCATGTGCATGCTGCCCCGGTGTGTGGGCAATTCAGAGGTGTACGGCACGGTGAAGGAGGGCATCCCCGGACTGGAAGCCTTGGCAGGCGTGCCGGTGTGCGGCGCGGCAGGTGACCAGCAGGCCGCCCTGTTCGGCCAGACCTGTTTCCACGCGGGCGACGCCAAGAACACCTACGGTACCGGCTGCTTCACCCTAATGAACGTGGGCGGCAAGCCCGTCCGCAGCCGCGCGGGCCTGGTGACCTCCGTGGCCTGGAGCGTGAATGGCACCGTCACCTATGCTCTGGAGGGCAGCGTCTTCAACGGCGGCAGCACCATCCAGTGGCTGCGGGACGAGCTGCATTTGATCGACTCCGCCCCGGAGTGCGACCGTCTGGCGGAATCGGTGGACAGCAGCGGCGGCGTCATCGTGGTGCCCGCCTTCACGGGACTGGGCGCGCCCTATTGGGACATGTACGCCCGGGGCGCCATCCTGGGCGTCACCCGGGGCACGGGCCGGGCCCACATCGCCCGGGCGGTACTGGAGGCCATCGCCTTCCAGGTCACCGACCTGATGCTGGCCATGCGGCAGGACGCGGGCTGCGACATCACCTGCCTGCGGGCCGACGGCGGCGCCAGCGTCAGCAACATCCTGCTGCAGATGCAGGCCGACCTGCTGCGCATCCCGGTGGATCGGCCCGCCATGGTGGAGACCACCGCCTTCGGCGCGGCGGCGCTGGCGGGACTGAACTGCGGCATGTGGGAGAGCCTGGCGGAGCTGTCGGCCCTGCGCCGCAGCGACCGGGTGTTCACCCCCCAGCGGGTGCAGGCGGAGTGCGACGACGCCTACCGCATGTGGAAGCGGGCGGTGCAGAGAGCGGGAGATTGGATCGAGCACTAAAAATACTGGCGAAAAATCTTCGATTTTTCTGCCAAAAAGATTGCGGCCGGCTGCGCGCGTCCTTCGGACACACTGGCGGCCGAGAAGAATTTTTCTGACGCGCATGTCGTCAGAAAAATAATTTGATTTTTTCGCGGCGTCTGCGCCGCGAACTCTGCGAGGCTTTCTTTGCGCATTGATTAACATTTGATGAATTTCGCCCGGAAAGCCTTGCAAAATCGCCATCCAATGGCTATAATCAGCCTTAATGAAGCCCGGAACATATTCTGAAAGGAGATCATCCTATGTCATTCTTTGATAACATCACCGAAAAAGCCAAGCAGTATGCCAGCATCGCCGCCGACAAGGCCAAGGACGTGGCCGAAGCCGCCGCCGATAAGGCGAGAGACGTGAAGGAGACCGCCCAGCTCACCATGGCCATCAAGTCCGAGCAGCGCGAGATGGACAAGAACTACCGGGCCATCGGCCAGTGGTTCGTCTCTGAGTATCAGGGCGAGATCCCCGACGCCGTGAAGGACGTCGTGGCCGCCATCGAGGCCAGCAAGGCCAAGGTGGAGGAGATGGAGGCCGCCCTGGCCGAGAAGCCCCACACCGAGATCGAGATCACCATTGAGAAGGACAGCGACGCCGCTCCCGAGCTGAAGTCCTGCCCCGTGTGCGGCACCGCCACCAACTCCAAGTTCTGCCCAGAGTGCGGCGCAGAGGTGGATCCCCAGCCCGCAGCTCCCGCCGAGCCCGCAGCCGAAGCGGAGTCCGAGACCCCCGCGGAGCCCCAGGAATAACTGACCCGGCAAAAAGGGCCGTCTGCCATGGCAGACGGCCCTTTTTTCTTGCCTTTTTCTCCGGTTTCGTGTATGCTGGTGATGGTACCATCAGTTGACAAGGAGGTGCGCGCCATGACGCTTTTGCAGATGAGCTACATTCTGGAGATCGACCGCTGCGGCTCCATCAATCGGGCGGCCCAGAACCTGTTCGTGTCCCAGTCCGCCCTGTCCAGCGCCATTGCCGAGGTGGAGAAGGAGCTGGGCATCACCATCTTCCACCGCTCCAACCGGGGCGTGGCGCTGACGGAGGACGGCAGGGAGCTGCTGAACCAGATCACCCCCATCGTGGAGCGCAGCCGCAAGATCACCCGCTATTACAGCGAGCGCAAGGCGGAAAACCGGGTCAGCCTCTCCATCGCCGCCCAGCGCTACCCCTTCTGCGCCAAGGCGTTCGTGGAGTTCCTGCACCTGCGGGAGGAGCCCCGCATCGAGGTCAGCTTCAAGGAGGTGGAGATGTCCGCCGTGATCGAGCAGGTGGCCCAGCAGCAGAGCGACCTGGGTGTCATCTTCGTCTCCGACATGACGGAGCACTTCATCCGCCGCATTTTAGAGGGCCGGAACCTGGAGTTCCACCAGTTGGCCCGGCTGCGGCCCCATGTGTTCATGCGCCGGGGCCATCCCCTGTCCGGCGAGGCGTCGGTGACGCCGGAGCAGCTCCACCAGTACCCTTACGCTGCCTTTACCCAGAGCGACACCAACCTCAACTACGCCGAGGAGGTGGTGGTGGGCACCGCCGCCGACTTCAACCAGGTGGTCTATGTGTCTGACCGGGCCACCATTTACAGCGTCATCGCTCACACCAACTGCGTCTCCACCGGAAGCGGCGTGCTGCCGGAGGGCTTCGGCGACGACCGGCTGGTGACGGTGCCCCTGACGGGCCAGCACGACATGCGCCTGGGCTACATCAAGCTCCGCTCCGTCCCCCTCAGCGAGTCGGGCAAGGAATTCGTGGATATTCTGCAGCAGATACTGAAGGAATTGGAATAATGCACACAATAACGAAAAAAGAGAGCCTTGCGGCTCTCTTTTTTATGGGGTCATTTTCGGAGGTGCTTAGAACTCCTTCTTCTTGCCCAGCACCGCACCGGTACCGGCCATGGACACCAGCATCATACCGGCATAGATGACCACACCGGCGTCCGCGGTCTTGGCGGAGGACACGGTCTTGCTGGGAGCGGGACGCTTACCGCCGCCACCGGTGGGAGGCGTGATGTTGTCGAAGCCGCTGGTCAGCGTAATACGGCCCGAACCGGCAGCGTTCTCATAGTTCAGGAGATAGCCCTTCAGCGCCTTGAGCGGGCTGTTGGCCGAGGCAATATCGGGCAGCTGATTGTTGTTGGTATCCGCAAAGCTCTTCACATAGGCCGCCATAGCCAGATAGTCCTCGCACAGGCCGTCCAGCACCAGCGTGGCGCCCGCAAACATGGCAAAGCCGTCACCCAGGTTGCGCAGGGTGTAGTTGCTGCCGCCCAGCGTATAGATCTTATCCAGCACCAGCGCCTCATACGCGCCGGTGGCCTTGTTGAACACCTTCACATCATAGACGCGGTACTGCCCGGTGGGGCCGCCGGTCCATACATTCTTCTCGTCCATCTGCACGGTGCTCTTGATGGCGGTGTTGATCTTATAGGTCAGACCGGCCACATGCAGGAAGCCGCCGTTCTCCGCATCCGGAGTAACACGGGCGCCCCATTCCAGCGCGTCCAGGATCTGCTGGCCGGTCACCTTCATGGCGCACAGCACGTTGCCGAAGGTGTTGATGGTCTTGCAGGTCTTATACGTCCACTGACCGGCCGCCGCACCGGAGCGGATACCGCCGCCG